>NZ_JBIVFO010000052.1:0-45335 GCF_044748225.1 Streptomyces sp. NPDC090021
AGCGGGTACTTCCTCGGCGCAGGCATCGTCTGGGCTCCTCTCATGAGACCCATCTGACCCTCTGTCACCCATCCCCGCATCTCGGGGGAACCTCACTGGGCCCTGTGCGAGGAACGCCGGTTCACCGAAGCCGTTGACGCTTGCCAACAGAGTCTGGCCATCTTCCGTGAGCTGGGCGACAGACACAGGGAAGGGCTGGCCCTGATCGAACTCGCCGTGGCCCTCCAGGGAACACGCCGCTTCGGCGAGGCGATCGAGGTGCTCCGAGAGTGTGTCGCCATCCTCGGTGAACTCGAGGACACGGAATCCCAAGCGGATGCGCTGCTCAACCTGGGCAGTGCCTTGACCAGGGCGAAGCGGTACGAAGAGGCCATTGCGGTGTCCCGGCGGGGACTGGTGATCCAGACCGAACGCGGCGATCGCCATCGAGAAGGCACTGCGCTGTACAACCTCAGCCTGCTTTACCGGGTGACGCGCCAGTACGGCGAGGCCATGAGTGCGTGTCAACGGAGTGCGGCCATCTTCCGCGAAATCGGTGACCGGCGAAGCGAGAGCAAGGTACTCGTCAACCAGGCAGTGGTCCTCATGAAGACACGCCGCTTCATGGAGGCCGTCAACGTCCGTCGACAGGCGGCCCTGATCTCCCGTGAACTCGGTGACGGAGACGCCAGCAGCCGGGCAGCCAACCGGATCTTGGAGATGGAGGAGCGGATGAAGGATCGGTACGGGACACCGCTGCTGTAGTGCCGCGCACCTGCGGACGATTGTCGTTGCAGGAGCCCGTCCTGCCTCCTCCGCCTGTTGATGCGTGCTGAGCTCGCTGCTGACTGCCTCCGCCACTTCGTGCCCTGCTGTCAGAGCGTGCCGGAAGGGTGGTCGCCGGGTGGCTTTCTGACGTACCGTCATATCTGCTCGCGCCGCCCCCCGACGTCACCGCCCCGGAGGTCCGTCATGCCCGCAGACCGGCCCGTCGCCCTCGACGAGTACCCCATCCACCAGGCTCCCTTGTCGATGAAGCACCTCGTCAGCGGTGACCGGAACGCCTACGACCGGTGCATCTTCCACGTCTTCGACCACGCCGGCCGCGCCGTCCTGATCCTCGGCCTCGGCGTCTACCCCAACGCCGGGGTCATCGACGCCTACGCAACCCTCCGCCTCGGCGACGAGCTTCTCGCGGTCCGGGCCTCCGACGCCCTCACCGACGACCGGATGAACCTCTCGGTGGGACCCCTGTCCATCACCGTCGACGTGCCGCTCCACCGGCTCACGCTGCGCTGCGCCCCCGACGCGGACGACCCGCACGGGCTCTCGTACGACATCACCTGGACCGCGGAGTTCCCCGCCGTCTGGGAGCCGCACCACATCCAGCGGCGCGGCGACCGGCTCATGCTGGAAGGCCGGCGCTTCGTCCAGGCGGGCAGCGTGACGGGCGCGATCCGCGCCAAGGGGGAGGAGTTCACCCTCACGGCGGGGGAGTGGACCGGTACGCGTGACCGGAGTTGGGGCGTGCGCCCGATCCCCGGCGAGGAGGGCGGCCGGGCGGCCGAGGAGCACCGTCCCGAGGGCTTCCACTGGCTCTGGATCCCGGTCCGGTTCGCGGACCGCTTCGTCATGGTCATCGCCCAGGAGGACGCCGACGGCCACCGCACCCTGAACGAGGCCGTGCAGGTCTTCCCCGAGGCCGGCGGCCGCGCGGACGTCCAGCTCGGCTGGCCGCACACCGAGATCCGCTACCGCCCCGGCAGCCGACACCCCGAGAGCGCCGTCATCCACCTCACCGACCCGTCACGCAAGCCCCTGGAGCTGGGCGTGGAGATACTGAACTCCTCCCCGCTCGCCGTCGGCGCCGGCTACCCGCCCGCAAGCGACTGGCAGCACGGCACCTGGCAGGGCCGCGGCTGGAGCGACCGCCGCGTCTACGACCTCTCCCACCCCGCCGCCCACCCCATGGCCGCCTTCGGGGTCACCGACCACTCGGCCCGCTTCACCCTCGACGGGCAGACCGGTCACGGCATCTTCGAGCACGGCAGCTTCGGGCGCCACGATCCGAGCGGCTTCGCCGACCACTCCTCCGTCGCCCCGTGAGCCCGTGAGCCCGTGAGTCCGTGATCCGTACGCCAGGTCCAGGTCAGGAGAAGGCCAGGAGAAGAGGGGTACCCATGGCAACCGCACCACGTCCGCGCACCTCCACCCGCGAACCCGAGGAACTCGGCCGCCGCCTCGGAGCCTGGCTCGACGGAAGGCTCCCCGGCGCGAAGGTCACCAACGTCTCCGTCCCCGGCTCGAACGGGATGTCCAGCGAGACCCTGCTCTTCGACATAGAGCACCCCGACACCCCGCTGCGCGCCTGCGCGCTGCGTCTCGCCGCCGACCCGGCGGCCTACACCGTCTTCCCGACGTACGACATGCCGCGCCAGCACCGCGTGATGAGCCTCGTCGCCGAGCACACCGACCTGCCCGTCCCGCGCGTGCAGTGGCTGGAGGAGGACACCGGGCCGCTGGGGGCGCCGTTCTTCGTGATGGCCCGGGCGGAAGGCCGGGTCCCGCCCGACGTCATGCCCTACACCTACGAGGGCAACTGGCTGCACGCGGCGACGGACGCCGAGCGCGGAGCGCTCCAGGAAGCCAGCATCTCGCTGCTGGCCCGGCTGCACGACCAGTTCCCCGCCGAGGAGGCCGAGTTCCTCCTGCCCGAGGGCGAGGGCAGCCCCCTGCGCCGGCACGTGGACGCCCAACGTGCCTACTACACCTGGGTGGTGGGCGGGCTCGCACCCTCCCCGCTGATCGAGCGGGCCTTCGCCCGGCTTGAGGAGCTGTGGCCGACGGACGAGGGCCCCGCCGTCCTGAACTGGGGTGACGCCCGCATCGGCAACGTCGTCTACGACGGCTTCACACCGGTGGCCGTACTGGACTGGGAGATGGCGGCGTACGCCCCGCGCGAGGTGGACCTCGGCTGGACCGTGTACCTCCACCGCTTCTTCCAGGACCTCACCGTGAGCTTCGGCCAGCCCGGCCTGCCGGACTTCCTGCGCCGTGCGGACCTGGAGCGCCGCTACGCCGAACTGACCGGCCACACACCGCGCGACATGGAGTTCCACACCCTGTACGCCGCCCTGCGGCACGCGATCGTGATGCTGCGCATCGCCTACCGGCAGGCCCACTTCGGCGAGGTGGAGGTCCCGGCGGACCCGGACGGCCTGATCCTGCACCACGCCAGTCTGGCCGCCATGGTGCAGGGGACGTACTGGTAGGGGAGCGGAGCAGCGGGAAACGGACGGGGCCGGTGCGCCCCGCCGGTCCTCAGGCCGCCTGGGCGTGCTGCCCGCGCGTCTGCGCCTGCGGCTGCGGCAGCACCGGGCGCACGACGCGGATCGGGCGCGAGCCCGGGCCGCCGACGTGCGAGAACGGCTGCGTCCGCCAGTCCAGGCCCTGCGGCAGGGCCGGAAGGGGGAAGGGGTCGGCCTCCTCCGGTGCCTGCGCCGACTGGTTCGTGCCGAGGCCGGGCAGCGCGTCGGCGGCGGGCCGGCCGGTGCCGGCGCACAGGGTGAGCCCGAAGGGGTTCCACGGGGTCAGGCAGAGCGCGTGCTGCGGCAGGTACTCCTCGTCCGCGACGAGGGCGATCGACTGGCCGCAGTCGGGGCAGACCGCGTGGTGGATGTCGAAACCCTCGGTGTCGTCGAGGTATTCGCCGTCCTCGGGGTAGGTGTCGTCCCCGGAGTCGAGCGGTTCGAGAGGCTCCGGTTCGGTGCGACCGGCGCGCTTGGTGTTCGGCATGGATGTACTCCCCCTTGGGTGGGCCGGGCGGGCAGGTTCTTCGGCCTCGGCCACAGCAACCACTTCCCGCCGAGCGTCACGAGTAACCGCAACGGACCGGCCTCCACCGGCATACCCGTGTGGCCTTGGTCACATGCCCGGTGCAGATGCCTCCAGTGGGCGGACAGCACTGGGCCTGGAGTGCCTTTGGCCGTAAGTTGAGCGGCTATGAGTGCAATGGAGGAGCTGGACCGCCAGATCGTGGATCTGCTCGTGCGGGACGGGCGGATGAGCTACACGGACCTGGGCAAGGCCACGGGACTGTCCACGTCGGCGGTCCATCAGCGGGTACGCCGTCTGGAGCAGCGCGGGGTGATCCGCGGTTACGCGGCCGTGGTCGACCCGGAGGCCGTCGGCCTGCCGCTGACCGCGTTCATTTCGGTCAAGCCCTTCGACCCGAGCGCCCCGGACGACATCGCCGACCGGCTGTCCGGTGTGCCCGAGATCGAGGCCTGCCACAGCGTCGCGGGCGACGAGAACTACATCCTCAAGGTGCGCGTCGCCACCCCGCTGGAGCTGGAGGACCTCCTGGGCCGGCTGCGCGCCCTCGCCCACGTCGCGACACGGACGACCGTGGTCCTCTCCACCCCCTACGAGGCACGCCCGCCCCGCGTGTGACGCGGGGTCCGTCCCGCGCGTGGCACGGGGACGGCCCGGCCGGGGGGACCCGGCGGTCGGAAGGGGCGGGGCGACGCGGGACACTGGTCGGCATGACTGACCGCACCGCCCACTCCGCCGACGCCGCCGGAGCGCCGACCAGGACCGTCCTCCTCCGCGGGGGCGAGGTACACAGCCCCGCCGATCCCTTCGCCACGGCGATGGTCGTCGAACGCGGCCGTATCGCCTGGGTCGGTTCCGAGGGCGCGGCCGACGCGTTCGCCCAGGGTGTCGACGAGGTCGTCGATCTGGGCGGCGCGCTCGTGACCCCCGCCTTCACCGACGCGCATGTCCACACGACCTCCGCGGGCCTGGCCCTGACCGGGCTGGACCTCACCGGAGCGCGGTCGCTGGCCGCCGCGCTGGACCTCGTCCGCGCGTACGCCGCGAGCCGGCCCGCCGACCGGGTGCTCCTCGGGCACGGCTGGGACGCCGCCCGCTGGCCCGAGCGGCGCGCGCCGCGCCGGGCCGAGCTCGACGAGGCCGCCGGTGGCCGTCCGCTCTATCTGAGCCGCATCGACGTGCACTCGGCCGTGGTCACCACGGCCCTGCTCGACCTGGTCCCCGGGGTGCGCCCCCAGGAAGACCTGCCGCTGACCGCCGACGACCATCACGCCGTACGGCGGGCCGCGCTCGCCGCCGTCACCCCGGCCCAGCGCGCCGAGGCGCAGCGGGCCGCGCTGGACCGGGCGGCCTCGCTCGGCATCGGTTCCCTGCACGAGTGCGGCGGGCCCGACATCTCCTCCGCCGACGACTTCACCGCGCTGCTCGCGCTGGCGGCGGAGCGGCCCGGGCCGCGCGTGTTCGGGTACTGGGCCGACCGGGACCTGGGCCTGGCCAGGGAGCTCGGGGCCGTGGGGGCGGCGGGTGACCTCTTCGTGGACGGTGCTCTGGGTTCGCACACCGCCTGCCTGCACACTCCGTACGCCGACGCCTCGCACACGGGGACGGAGTACCTGGACGCGGTGGCGGTCGCCGAGCACGTGGCGGCCTGTACGGAGGAGGGGCTGCAGGCCGGCTTCCACGCCATCGGCGACGCGGCGATCACCGCGGTGGTCGAGGGTGTCCGGGCGGCCGCCGAGAAGGTGGGCCTGGCCCGGGTCCGTGCGGCCCGGCACCGGGTCGAGCACGCCGAGATGATGACCCCGGACACCATCGCCGCCTTCGCGGAGCTGGGGCTGACGGCGTCGGTGCAGCCGGCCTTCGACGCGGCCTGGGGCGGTGCGGACGGCATGTACGCCGACCGGCTCGGGGCCGCACGCGCCCGCACCCTCAACCCGTACGCGGCCATGCTGAAGGCGGGGGTGCCGCTGGCCTTCGGTTCGGACGCGCCGGTGACCCCGCTCGACCCGTGGGGCACCGTGCGGGCGGCCGCCTTCCACCGGACGCCCGAGCACCGGGTGTCGGTGCGGGCCGCCTTCACCGCGCACACCCGGGGCGGCTGGCGGGCGCTGGGCCGTGACGACGCGGGGATCCTGGTGCCCGGCGCCCCGGCCGACTACGCGGTCTGGCGGACGGGCGCGCTGGTCGTCCAGGCTCCGGACGACCGGGTGGCCCGCTGGTCCACGGACCCCCGCTCGGGCACCCCCGGACTGCCCGATCTGACCCCCGGATCCGAACTGCCGGTGTGCCTGGCCACCGTGGTGGGCGGGCGGGAGGTATTCGTACGCCCACAGGGGTGATCCGGTCGGCCTCGGTTCGGTGCGGGCGGCCGGACCCGGATAGGTTCGGCCGGGTCCACCACAGGACGTCGTGCCGGACGGATCCGTCGGCTCAGCGCGCCCGCGCCTCGGGGGCGAGGGAAGGTTTCGCCGGGCGGCGGGTGGCCCCGGGTCGGGGTCCGGCGGTCCAGTAGACAACGGTCACGGCGGCCCGCCGCCAGCGGGAGTCTGATCGGCCCGAAGGACCGCGGGCCCCGATCACCCGGTACGGCGCCGCCGGGGAGGCCCGGGGTCGGCACCGCCGCGGCGGGCCGTGGCCGATGTTCTAAAGTCATCCTCTGCGACCAGACGTACAGGACGTGCGAACGCACAAAAGGGGACTCAGTGAGCGACGGCGGACAGCGGACCTACGGCCCGCTCGGTACGGTCTTGGTGATCATTCCGACCTACAACGAGGCGGAGAACATCGGGCTGATCGTCGGCCGTGTCCGGGCGGCGGTTCCCGAGGCCCACATCCTGGTCGCCGACGACAACAGCCCCGACGGCACGGGCAAGCTCGCCGACGAGCTCGCGGCCGGCGACGACCACGTGCACGTCCTGCACCGCAAGGGCAAGGAGGGGCTGGGCGCCGCCTACCTCGCCGGCTTCGTATGGGGATTGGACGAGGGCTACGGCGTGATCGTCGAGATGGACGCCGACGGCTCCCACCAGCCCGAGGAACTGCCCCGCCTGCTGACCGCGCTGGCCGGCGCCGACCTGGTCCTCGGCTCGCGCTGGGTGCCGGGCGGCCGCGTCGTCAACTGGCCCAGGACCCGCGAGTTCCTCTCGCGCGGCGGCTCGACGTACTCCCGGCTGATGCTGGACGTCCCGATCCGGGACGTGACCGGCGGATACCGGGCCTTCCGACGGGAGACGCTGGAGGGGCTGGGCCTGGAGAAGGTGGCCTCCGCGGGCTACTGCTTCCAGGTGGACCTGGCCCGCAGGGCCGTGCAGAAGGGTTTCCGCGTGGTGGAGGTCCCCATCACGTTCGTCGAGCGTGAGTTCGGCGACAGCAAGATGAGCAAGGACATCGTCGTGGAGGCCCTGTGGCGGGTCACCCAGTGGGGCCTCAAGGCCCAGGCCGCCAAGCTGCTCGGCAAGGACACCGGCAAGCGGGACGGCAGCGCCTGATCCGGCCCGACCGGCACATCGCCACCCCTAGGGGGTGTCCCGTACCTCCGGCTGAGGACACTTTTATCCGGCCCCAGGCACACTGGGTGCTATGACGACCGGCACTGGATCCCTGCGAACGGGCACCCCGACGGCCCCCCGTCGGCGCTCGCCCGCCCGAACCTTCCTCCCCCTGGCCATCGCCGCCTGGCTGATCCTGGAGATCTGGCTGCTCGGCCTGGTCGCCGAGGCGGCCGGCGGGCTCGCCGTGGCCGCGCTGATCGCCGGTGGACTGGTCCTCGGCGGGGTGGTCATCAAGCGCGCCGGGCGCCGGGCCTTCAAGAACCTGACGGACACCTTCCAGCAGGCGCAGCAGGGCGTGCAGCCCACCGCGCAGCAGCCCGGCCGGGGCAACGGCCTGACCATGCTGGCGGGCCTGCTCCTCATGCTGCCGGGCCTGCTCTCGGACGTGGCGGGCCTGCTCCTGCTGCTCCCGCCCGTGCGGGCGTGGGCCGGCCGCAGGGCCACCCGTTCCCTGGAGCGGAAGATGGCCGCGGCCCCCGCCGGCAGCTTCGGCGACGCCTTCCAGCAAGCGCGCATCCACTACCCCGACGGCAAGATCGTCCAGGGTGAGGTCGTCCGAGAGGACCGCCCGGGCCCGCAGGACGGCCCGGACACCACGTACCGCCCGCCGCTCACGCCGTAGGGCACGAGCAAGCCGAGGGGCCCCGCCACAGTGTGGCGGGGCCCCTCGGCTTGTGCGTTCGTCCGGCTGTCAGGCGGACTTGCGGCTGTCCCGCGGATGCACGGCAATGTTCATGGCGCCGGAGCGCAGGACCGCCAGCCGTTCGGCCAGCACTTCCTCCAGCTCCTCGCGAGTGCGTCGCTCCATGAGCATGTCCCAGTGCGTTCGCGCGGGCTTGCCCTTCTTCTCTTCGGGCCCGTCCCCGTCCACCAGGAGTGCCATGGCGCCGCACGCCTTGCACTCCCACTCCGGCGGAATCTCTGCCTCAACCGAGAACGGCATCTCAAATCGATGTCCGTTCTGGCATGCGTACTCCACCGCCTGGCGCGGGGCCAGATCGATGCCGCGGTCCGTCTCGTAGCTGGTAACCACGAGGCGCGTACCGCGGAGAGCTCGCTCACTCATGAATCGTGCCTCCCGGGCTTGTCGCCCACAGGACAGGTGTCGCTGTCGTCGTCATCCGGTCAACGTCCGGTCGGCGGTATAGATTCCCGCTCCGGGTCGTGCGTCGCCCGTCGTACCGCCCCTTGTTGTACCCACCAGTGCCCGTTTTGTCACATCTGGCAGCAGATGTCACCCAACGTCTAGACTTCTTTAGCGCGCAGTAACGGTCCGCCTGGCAGGCCAAAGGCGTACACTACCGGCCCTTCGCCGCAACGTCTAAATCCGTTCGGAATTCGTTCGTGGATCCGGACCGGGCGCGGGCGCGGACCCGGTCTCAGAGCCGCTCCGGTACAGGATTGCCCGCCGCCTCCACCGCGCGCCGCACCGGCACTCGCGCGAGCAGCAGGAACCCCAGTGCGAAGAAGGCCACCAGCGAGATGATCGCGTCCCGGTAGCTGCCCGTCACCTGGTACGTCAGGCCGAAGACGAGCGGCCCCACCCAGCTCAGGCCGCGGTCGCTCATCTCGTACGCCGAGAAGTACTCGGCCTCCTTGCCCGGCGGCACCAGGTGCGAGAAGAGCGAACGAGACAGCGCCTGGCTGCCGCCCAGCACCAGGCCGATCATGGCGGCGAGGGCGAAGAACCACACCGGCGTCCGTGCGGGCAGGAAGTAGCCGACCCCCAGCGTCACCGCCCAGGCGGCCAGCGAGCCCAGGATCGTCCGCTTGGCGCCGTAGATCCGGGCCAGCCGGCCCATGCCCAGCGCGCCGCCGACCGCCAGGACCTGCACCAGCAGCACCGCCCCGATGAGGGTGGACTGCTCCAGCTTCAGCTCCTCCGAGCCGTAGACGGAGGCCTGCGAGATCACGGTCTGCACGCCGTCGTTGTAGATCAGGTAGGCCAGCAGGAACGACAGGGTCAGCGGGTAGCGCCGCATGTCCTTGAAGGTGGCGACCAGCTGCTTCCAGCCACTGACGGCCGGCGCCGCCCCCGGCTCCCGGACCACGGCCCGGTCCCGCAGCCGGCGCAGCGGGATCAGCGCGAAGGCGCCCCACCACAGGCCCGCGGAGGCCAGGCAGATCCGGACGGCCATGCCCTCGGAGACACCGAAGGCGTCATGGCCCAGGTAGAGGGCCAGGTTCATGACGAGCATCACCGAACCGGCGGTGTAGCCGAAGGCCCAGCCACGCGAGGACACGGTGTCCCGCTCGTCCGGAGTGGAGATCTGCGGCAGGTAGGCGTTGTAGAGCACCATCGACACGGACAGCGAGGCGTTCGCCACGATCAGCAGGAACCCGCCCAGCAGGTACCGCTCGCCGCCCAGGAAGAACATCGCGGTCGTCGCCGCGGCCCCGGTGTACGCGGCCACCGCCAGCAGCGGCTTCTTGCGGCCCGTCCGGTCCGCCACCGCGCCCGCGACCGGCATCAGCAGCACGGCCAGGATCACCGAGGCGGAGACCGAATAGGCGAAGAAGGACCCGGCGCGCACCGGTATGCCCAGCGGGTGCACGAAGCCCTCGGGGTCCGCGGCGGCCTTGGCCACCGAGGTGAGGTACGGCCCGAGGAACACCGTCAGCACGCTCGCCGAATACACCGACACGGCGAAGTCGTAGAAGTACCAGCCCCGCTGCTCGCGCTTGCGTGACGCCGCGGCGGCTCTGTCCTCCTCCGCCCCCGGTTCCGCTTCCTCGGTCCTGCTGCTCTTGTCCGCGCTCACGCGTCGTCCCCCTCGGTGGTCCTGTACCGCAACGGCCGCCGCATGCGTCGCGGCGGCCGGGAGCGGGTCAGGCCCAGGCGCCGCGCCGGTCCAGCACCGTGCGCAACATGTCGATGTGGTCGGTCATGATGCCATCGACACCCAGGTCGAGGAGAGCCTCCATACGTTCCGGTTCGTTCACGGTCCACACATGGACCTGCAGGCCCCGCGCGTGCGCGGTCCGTACGAAGCGCCGGTCGACCACGCGGATGCCCGCCTGGGTCTCCGGCACCTGGGCGGCCACCGCCCCCACGCGCAGCGCCGCCGGGATCGCGTACGAGCGCAGCCGCAGCCCGACCACCCCGCGCACGCCGTACGAGGTCGCCAGCCGGGGACCGGCGATCCGCTGGGCGCGCGCCACCCGGCTCTCCGAGAAGGAGCCCACGCAGACCCGGTCCCAGATCCCGGCCCGCGCGATCAGGTTGACCAGCGGGTGCAGCGCCGACTCCGCCTTGATGTCGATGTTCCAGCGGGCGTCCGGGAACTCCTCCAGCAGCTCCTCGAAGAGCGGCAGGGGCTCGGTGCCCGCGACCCGGGCCTCGCGGACCTGCTTCCACGGCAGCTCGGCGATCCGGCCCCGGCCGTCGGTGACCCGGTCCAGTGTGGAGTCGTGGAAGGCGACGAGCTTGCCGTCGGCCGTGGCGTGCACATCGGTCTCGAAGTACCGGTAGCCGGCCGCGGCGGCGCGACGGAAGGCCGCGGCGGTGTTCTCCAGCCCGTCCGCGGCACCTCCCCGGTGCGCGAAGGGGATCGGAGCCGGGTGGTCCAGATACGGATGGCGAAGGCGTACGTGCGTCACGGCGGCAGTATCCCCCGCGGCGGCCGGGACCGGTGGTACGCGAGGTGAACGGGATACGGGAGGGCCGCGTACGGCCTGGTGCAAGTGGACTGACTCGTGGCACGCTGTGCCCCGGACAGCAATCCAATCCAGGCCTCTTCCGAGGCCAATCGGACGAAAGTGGACCGCACGCCATGGCCGAATGGACCTCAGCGGTCGGTGCCGCGCAGCTGGCCCGTCTCATCACCTCGCAGCAGGAGCGGACCGCCGCACCGGGTGCCCGCAAGCCGCCCGCCTACCGCACCCTCGCCGACGGGATCAGGCTGCTGGTGCTGGAGGGCCGCGTCCCGGTCGCCGCCCGGCTGCCCGCCGAGCGCGAGCTCGCCGTCGCCCTGTCGCTCAGCCGCACCACCGTCGCCGCCGCCTACGAGGCCCTGCGCGGCGAGGGCTTCCTGGAGTCCCGCCGAGGCGCCGGCAGCTGGACCTCCGTCCCGGCCGGGAACCCGCTGCCCGCCCGGGGCCTGGAGCCGCTGCCGCCCGAGTCCCTCGGTTCGATGATCGACCTCGGCTGCGCCGCCCTCCCCGCCCCCGAACCGTGGCTGACCCGGGCCGTCCAGGGCGCCCTGGAGGAACTGCCGCCCTACGCGCACACGCACGGGGACTACCCGGCGGGCCTGCCGGCGCTGCGCCGGATGCTCGCCGACCGCTACACCGAGCAGGGCATCCCCACCATGCCCGAGCAGATCATGGTGACCACCGGTGCGATGGGCGCCATCGACGCCATCTGCAGCCTCTTCGCCGGCCGCGGCGAGCGGATCGCCGTCGAGTCCCCCTCCTACGCCAACATCCTCCAGCTGATGCGCGCCGCCGGCGTCCGCCTCGTGCCGGTCGCCATGGGTGACGGCCTGACGGGCTGGGACATGGACGTCTGGCGGCAGGTCCTGCGCGACTCGGCCCCGCGCCTCGCGTACGTCGTCGCCGACTTCCACAACCCCACCGGGGCCCTCGCCTCCGAGGAACAGCGCCGCGCCATGGTCGAGGCGGCCCGCTCCGCGGGCACGGTCCTCGTCGCCGACGAGACCATGCAGGAACTCCAGCTGGATCCGGACCTGGAGATGCCCCGCCCGGTCTGCTCCTTCGACCCGGCCGGCAGCACGGTGATCACCGTCGGATCCGCCAGCAAGGCATTCTGGGCGGGCATGCGGATCGGCTGGGTCCGAGCGGCCCCCGACGTGATCCGCAGCCTGGTGGCGGCCCGCGCCTACGCCGACCTGGGCACGCCGGTGCTGGAGCAGCTCGCGGTGAACTGGCTGATGCGGACCGGCGGCTGGCGGGAAGCGGTGGAGGTCCGCCGGCAGCAGGCCCGGGAGAACCGCGACGCGCTGGTCGCGGCGGTCCGGCGGGAGCTCCCGGGCTGGGAGTTCGAGGTCCCGGCGGGCGGCCTGACCCTGTGGGCCCGCGCGGGCGGGCTGTCCGGCTCCCGTCTGGCCGAGGTGGGCGAGCGGGTCGGCGTACGGGTCCCTTCGGGCCCCAGGTTCGGCGTGGACGGGGCCTTCGAGGGCTACGTCCGGCTGCCGTTCACGGTGGGCGGTCCGGTGGCCGAAGAGGCCGCCACCCGCCTGGCGGCGGCAGCCCGCCTGGTCGCCACGGGCGCGGGAGACAGCGGCACGGAACCGCCCCGCACGTTTGTCGCGTAGACGCGCGCGGGCTGTACGGACGACATCGGCGAAGGTGCCCCACGCCGCCGTCCCGCCCGGGGTAGGGGTCCCGCCCCGGGCCTGCCCGGGGACGTGGGCCCCTGCGTGCCGTCCCGTTCGGCCGGGGCGGAGGTACCCAACCCGGCCCCCGCCCGGGAGGGCGAGGGTTACGCCTCCGGCGCCTCCACGGCCGCGGCCACGGCCCGGGCGGGCGGCTGCCCCTGGAACGCCTTGGCCGACGCCGCCCCCGGCGCGGGCTCCTGCCGGCGCTCCGGCAGGAGATCGAGCACCGCCTGCCGGTGCGCCGGATGCGTGCCCTCGTCGTAGGGGTCCGGGGTGGCCGGCACCTGCAGCCGGTGCACCGGCCCGGTGCCCAGCCGGGCGTACCCGCGCCCCGGCGGCACCTGCGCGATGGGCGTGGTGTGCGGCGGCAGCCCCAGCACGTCGGTGATCTGCTGGATTGAGGCCGGCCCGAGCACGATCCGGGCACGGGTGTGCTGCCACACGGCGTCGTGCAGGACCTCTAGGTGGTCGAACTGCTCGGCCACGGCCACCGTGACGTGCGCCGGCCGGCCGTGCCGCAGCGACACCTGGAGGTGGTTCATGGGATCCGGCCCGCCCTCGGCGACCGCGAGGTGCGCCAGCACGCTCGGCTGGTCCAGCAGGATCCACAACGGGCGGCGGGTGTCCTCCGGCGCGGGCCGGCCGGACTCGCGGGCCCGGTGGGTGGCGATGAGGCGGCGTTCGGTCTCCTGCGCGGCCCACTCCAGCGTGGCGACCGCGCCGACCGGCCCGCACTCCACGGCGAGGACACCGCTTCGGCCGGTCAGGCAGGCGTACTCGCCGCTGCCGCCGCCGTCGACGATCAGGACGTCGCCGCCGTGCCGCAGGGCCTGCAGGGCGAGGGAGCGGAGCAGGGTGGAGGTGCCGCTGCCGGGCTGGCCCACGGCGAGCAGGTGGGGTTCGGTGGAGCGGGAGCCGGTGCGCCAGACGACCGGCGGGACGTCACGGGGCTGGTCGCCCTCCAGTACGGGCAGGGTGCGCTGCACGGTTCCGGAGTCGGTGAAGCCGAGCACGCTCTCCCCCGGGGAGGTGACGAACGGCTGGGCGGCGATGCCCGTCGGCAGCGAGGGCAGCACGCTGAGGTCGAGCCGGTTGCCCTCCTCGTCCCAGTCGAAGAGGTACTCCCGGCCGCGCCCGGACTTGGCGTGCAGCAGCGCCTCGATCCGGGCCCGTGAGGCGGCCTCGCCGTCGGTGAAGTAGGCCGGGTAGCGGATGTGGAGCCGGGTGATCCGGCCCGCCTCGTCGAACGCGTAGCCACTGAAGGCCCTGTCCCACTCCCCGCCGTGGGCGAAGAGCGGGCTGGGGTCGTCCGGAATGGAGAAGTACGGCACGAGGGCTTCGTAGAGGGAGCCGAGCCGTTCGGCCTCGGCCTCGCTCGGTCCGGTCTTCGCGGGGGTACGGTCGCGTCCGTGCCAGGCGGCGGCCGCCATGAGGGTGATCAGGGCGAGGAGCGGGCCGTAGGGGACGAGCGCGACCACGAGGACGCAGGCGGCGCCCAGGAACAGGGCGGGACCGCGCTTGTCCTTGGGGGTCTCGGACCATTTGCGCCGCCCGGCCGCGGCCAGGATGCGCAGGCCGCGTCCGATGACGAGGAGCGGATGGAGGACGTCCGTGGCACTGTCGGCGGCCGTGCGAGCGAGGTCGCGGCCCCGGGCCAGCGACACGGTGCCGCTGCTGAGGATGCGGGGAAGTGGGCGCCGGGCCACGGGCGTCTCCTGGAGTTGTGGTCGTGAGCGTTGTTCCTGGTGGTGCCGGAGTTCCTGCTCGGGGGGCCGCTAGAGCTTGATCCCGCCGAGCAGGCTCGCGAGGCTCGCGGTGCTCGCCGTGATGCTCGGGGCGATGGCGGAGCCGGCGAGGAAGAAGCCGAAGAGCGAGCAGACGAACGCGTGGGTCAGCTTCATCCCGTCCTTCTTGAAGAACAGGAAGCAGATGATGCCGAGCAGGACCACGCCTGAGATGGACAGGACCATGAGAGGTTCTCCTGGTTGGTGGGGACAGTCACCATCAGTTGTTCCAGGCTCACAGGAAGTATCAATGCGAAAAAAGGTGCATACGGGTGAATCGGGTGGTTTTTCACTTGATCGGCTCAGCCCGGGTGGCGCGCCCGCCGCGCAGGGGGTCCGGGGTGATCCATGCCTCGGCCCGACCCGGACATGCGCAGGCCAGGGCGCTACTCTGGCGATTCACCCGTACGGCCGCAGTGCCGTGCACCCCTGCCCGCACGGCCCGGGGAAGCTTCATGCCAGCAGCGAGTGAAAGGCGGTACGCACGATGAGCGAGCACACCGAAGGCGCCTCCCCGGAAGGTCCCGACGAGGACGTCATCGAACTGGCGACCAAGATCTTCGACCTCGCCCGCCAGGGTGAGAGCGCGCAGCTCGCCGGGTACCTCGACGCCGGGGTCCCGGCGAACCTCACCAACGACCGCGGCGACACCCTCGTCATGCTCGCCGCCTACCACGGCCACGCCGACACCGTCACGGCCCTGCTGGCCCGCGGCGCCGAGGCCGACCGCGCCAACGACCGCGGCCAGACCCCGCTCGCCGGCGCGGTCTTCAAGGGCGAGGGCGCGGTGATCCGCGCACTGCTCGCCGGAGGGGCCGACCCGAACGCCGGAACCCCCTCCGCGGTGGACACGGCGCGCATGTTCGCCAAGGCCGACCTGCTGGAACTCTTCGGAGCCGAGTAGTCCGCTTTTTGCCGGGCCAGGACGGCCGCTCAGCTCACAGGTTGGTCACGGCGGCCGTAAATGTGGTCGCGGCGCACAAACCGGCTGGGTCATCATGGCGTCGGATTCGATTCGCGAGCACGGGGGACGGGCAGACGGGCAGGACGCGAAGAGTGTCCGGCCCCGGTCCGGCCACCCCTGGTCACGAACCACCGACGAGAGTGAGAAGACAATGGTCTACATCGAGCGGAACAAGACGGCGGACGTCCTCACATGCTGTTACGCGGCTCTGTGAATCCCGATTCCCGGTTGCGTCCCCAGCTTGATTTGAGGCCACTCCCATGTTCGAACCAGTCATAGCGCCGAGCGGTACCCTGCTCGGCCTCCTCCAGCGGGGCCGTGGCGACGGCACGCTGCACGCACTCGCGGCGCCCAGGGCGGAGGCCCTCGCGGCCCTCAACCAGTGCGTGCTCCGTGATCCGCGCCAGGACTGGCAGGTCGAGAACCGCTCGCTGTACTACGCCAGGCTCTACCTGGACCTCGACGGCCCCCTCGGCGAGATCGAGAGCCACCTCTTCAGCGCCGACGACCTCGTCGACGACACGGACCACCGCACGGGCCTCGCCCTGTCCGTCCTGGGCCACCTGGCCTCGTACGGCCGCGACGACGCGCTCATGCTGCTGCGCCGCTACGCCGCGTCCGGAGCCAACTGGGCCTGGGCCCTCGACGAGCTCGCCCTGCGCGACGACGACGAGGGACTGCGGTCACTGGCCGCACCCGTCCTCGCCCGCTTCCCCGCCACGGCGGAGGGCGAGGCGCGGCTGGCCGCCGCCGTCCGCGACGCCTACGAGCCCCGGCCGTGGTGTGTGTGGGAGGAGTCACCCCTGTACGGGGAGCGGTTGAGCGCCGCCCGACGGCAGGGCTCCTTCGACCGCTGGCAGCGCCAGCTGACCCCGAGCGGCCCCCGGCCCGGCTGGGGCGTCCAGGCCGTGTTCGACTGGGCCGCCGACGGCTTGCGCCGCGGCACCCCGCTGCACGTGCCCGCCGCCCGCTGCCTGGCCGCCGTCGCCCAGCCCGAGGACCGCTCCGCCATCCTCGCGGCCGCCGCCGGCGCCGACGGCGAGGCCGCCCGGGCCACCGCCCTGCACCACCTGGTCCTCGCGGAGCCGGACAACCCGGCCGTGCTGGACCTCATCGAAGCCGCCGCCGACGAGCCCGCCGTGGCCGCGTACGAGCGCATGTGCGGCCCGGAGGCCGTCGAACGGGCCCGGCACTGGGTCCACCGGCCCGACGCCCTCGGCGAGGCCGCCGCGGCCGTCCTGGCCGCCCGGGGCGGGGCCGAGGACGCCCCCCTGGTCCTGAGCGCCCTGCGGTCCACCGTCCGCGGCTCGGGACCGGACACCCAGCGGCTGTTCGCCCTGGTCGACGGGGCCGGCCGGCTCGCCATCGGCTGCGCGGCGCCCGTCCTGCGCCACGTCTACCGCGAGACGTCCTCGTCCCACCTGCGCGGCCGGGCCGCGCGGGCCCTCGCCAGCACCGACCCGTCCTTCGCGGCCGGCTTCGCCGTCGAATGCCTCTGGGACTGCGAGGAGACCACCCGCGAGGTGGCCGCCCGCCACGCCGAGACCGCCGACGCCCGGGTGGCCCCCCGGCTGCGCCGCCTGGCCTCGGACCCGGCGGAGGAGGAGGACGTACAGTCCGCCGTCCGCAGCCGCATCACCCCGGAGTCGGCCGTGTAGCGCCCCCGGGAAGCCGAACCCCCGCGCCCGGGCCCCGTGACGACGGAGCCCGGGCGCGCGCGTTCCCGCCCGCGTTTCACCGGGCCCGTACGAACCTGACCGGAGTGCCCGGCCGGGCCTGCGCCGCCGCGTCCAGTGCCGGGCCCGGCCCGACCACGCCGACCACCGGATAGCCACCGGTCACCGGATGGTCGGCCAGGAACACCACCGGCAGGCCGTCCGGGGGCACCTGGACCGCGCCCAGCACCATGCCCTCGCTCGGCAGTTCCCCGGCCCGGGCACGCACCAGCGCGGCCCCGCCCTCCGTACGCAGCCCGATCCGGTTGGAACTCGGCGACACCCGGAACGCCGAGCGCCACAGCCCGGCGAGGGACGCCCCGGTGAACCAGTCCGCCCGCGGCCCGAGCCGCAGCGGAAGCACCAGCTCCGACGGCGCCGCGGGCAGCCCGTACGCGTCGGCCACGGGCACCGGGTCCGGCCCGGCCGCGCCCACCGCAAGCGTCGTCCCGGCCGTCAGGACCGCCGGCCCGAGGCCCGACAGCAGGTCCGTGGAGCGACTGCCCAGGACCGGCGGGACGGCCAGGCCTCCCCGGACCGCGACGTAGCCGCGCAGGCCCGACTCCGCCCGGCCCACCTCCAGCTCCGCTCCGGCCGGCAGCCCGACCGGTGCTCCCCAGGCCACCGGGCGCCCGCAGACCCGTACCGGACAGGGCGCGCCCGTGACCGCCACGACCGTCGCGGCCAGGGCCCGCAGCGACACCCCGTCCAGGGTCGTCTCCAGCACCGCAGCGTCCGGCGGGTTGCCGAGCAGCCGGTTCGCCAGCGCGTACGCCGCCGTGTCCAGCGCCCCCGAGCGGGGGACCCCCAGGTGCGCGTACCCGGGGCGGCCCCGGTCCTGGACCGTGGTCAGCGCCCCCGCCCGCACCACCAGCAGCCCGGTCACGCCCTCTCCTCCTGCGTGAACCGCACCCGGACCCCCGGGGCGAACAGCGCCGCCGGTTCCCGTTCCGGGTCCCAGAGCACCGCGTCGGTGGACCCGATCAGCTGCCAGCCGCCGGGGGAGGAGCGCGGGTACACCCCGGCGTACTCGCCCGCCAGTGCCAGCGAACCCGCCGGGACGGCCGTGCGCGGGGTGTCCCGGCGGGGTACGTGCAGACGCTCCGGCAGCCCCGTCAGATAGCCGAAGCCCGGCGCGAAGCCGCAGAAGGCCACCCGGAACTCGGTCGCGGCGACGATGCCCGGAACCTCCCCGGCGGCCACGCCCCACAGCCGGGCCACCTCCGCCAGGTCGGGCCCGTCGAAGCGGACCGCGACCGTGACCAGCGGACCCTCCCGGCGGGTGAGCGGCGGCACCTCCCAGCGCGCGATCCGGGCGGCGAGCGCGGCCGGGTCCCGTACGCCGTCCAGCAGGACGGTCCGCGCCGCGGGCACGAGGTCCCGTACGGGCCCCAGCGCGCCCGCGTCCCGGCGGCGCAGCAGCTCGGCGTGGAGCGCGGCGACCTCCTGCGCCGAGTCCAGCTCGATCAGCAGCGCCTGTGCGCCCACCACCAGCGTCCTCACGCGAAGGCCTCCACCCGCACCCCGGCCGCCCCCAGCGACTCCCGGACGCGCAGGGCGAGCCCGGCGGCGCCCGGGGTGTCCCCGTGCAGGCAGAGCGAGCGCGCGGCCACGGGGACGGCCGTGCCGTCGGCGGCCGTCACGGTGCCGCCGGCCGCCATCGCGACGGCCCTCGCCACCACCGCGTCGGGGTCGTGCAGCACCGAGCCGGGCTCGGTACGCGGCACCAGCGTCCCGGCCGGGGTGTAGGCCCGGTCGGCGAACGCCTCGGGCACGGCGGCGAGCCCGGCCTCCTCGGCGGCGGCCAGCAGGAGCGAGCCGGGCAGCCCGAGGACCGGCAGGCCGCCGGTCGCCCCGGCGCCCGCGGCCAGCCGGACGCCCGCGACGACGGCGGCGGCCTGGCCGGCGTCGTGCACGGTCCGGTTGTAGAGCGCGCCGTGCGGTTTCACGTAGGACACCCGTGAGCCGGCCGCCCGGGCGAAGACCTCCAGCGCGCCGATCTGGTAGGCCACCTCGTCGGCGAGTTCCCCGGGAGGCACGTCCATGGCGCGCCGGCCGAAGCCCGCCAGATCGCGGTAGGAGACCTGGGCGCCGATCCGCACGCCGCGCTCGGCGGCCCGTTCGCAGACCCGGCGCATGATGGACGGGTCGCCCGCGTGGAAGCCGCAGGCGACGTTGGCGCTCGTGACGACCGAGAGCAGGGCCTCGTCGTCGGTGAGCGTCCAGCGCCCGAACCCCTCACCGAGATCGGCGTTGAGGTCGATCAGCGGAGTGGATGCGATCATGGAATCCATGCGCCGAGCGTAGAGCAGTGGGCCGGGGGACGATCCGACCGAACCATGCCGTTTGGGATGTTGTCACTGTCAGCGCCTAGTCTTTGTCCGTGACTCTCCCAGCCCCGGCGAAGACCCTTCCCTCCCCGGCGCCGGGCCCGGCCGCCGACGAGGGCCTGGCCCGGCGGCTGCGCGCCCTCGCCTGCACCGCCCCGCTGCACGACCTCGACGTACGCAAGGCCAATCTGGCGGGCGAGTACGGGATCTACGCGATGGCGGAGGTCGCGCTCGCCGCGATCGACCTGGTCACCCTCAACATGGACTTCGACACGGGGGCCGACCACGAGCAGATAGTGGCCAGGCTGCTGCCGCGTGTCGCGGCCCAGGCCCCCGCCCGCCCGGCCGCCGAGCACGAGCGGGTGGCCCGCTGGGTGCTGGAGAACCTGATCAACGTCGGCAGCGTGGACCGCGGCTTCCGCGCGATCTACGGCACCTTCGGGCCCGACGGCGTCTACGTGCGCCGCGACTACGACTTCAAGCTGGTCGAAGAAGTCCCCTACGGCGGCGCCGTCTACCTGCGCACCACCGACGAAGCCGTCAACGTCCTGGTCGGGGCCCTCGACACCGACGTCACCAGCGCCCAGATCGCCGCCGAGGTCAAGCTGGAGGTGCTGATCAGCCGCGGGCGGCTGGCGGACGCCCAACTGGCCGCCGAACAGGCCCGCTACCGGACCGTGCAGTACGCGGAGACCCTGCGCCGGACCCTGGACGCGACCCGGCGCAACGTCCGGGCGGTGGACTGGCTCCAGGCCGTCCCCGACATGATCGCCGAGGCCCTGGAACACGTCGCCGACCGCTACCGCCACGAGAACGCGATCCTGACCAACATCCGCAGGGCGCGCGACGAGGCCGAGGAGCCGGAGAACAAGCGCCGCGCCGCCGAACTCGTCGACATCGTCAAGGACTGCATCCGCCGCCACACCCAGCTGCAGTCCCGCCTGCTGGACGCGGGCCCGCTGTTCCGCGCCGAGCAGGACCGCCAGGCCTTCGCCGCCCCGGCGCCGCGCACCGGCATCGACCTGTACGGCCAGCTCGTCGCCCCGATCCTGCCGCTGCCGGTGGAACAGGCGCGCCGGGTCACCGACGCCTTCTTCGCCGCCGGCACCGGGCTGCGCACGCCCGTCTCGGTACGGGTGGCCGACCTCGTCGAGATCCTGCTCACCCCGCCGGTGGAGCGCGAGCACCTCGGCGCGGAGATGCCCGAGCCCGACCTGATCGCCACCCCGGACGACAGCCGCTTCAGCGAGGAGCAGCTCGCCGCCGCCACGCAGCTCCTGGACCTCCCGCACGACGCCCCGCGCCGGCTCTCCGGCCTGCTCGCCGAGGCCCGCCGCAGCGATCCCGACCTGCCGTACCTGGTGGCCCTGCTGGCCGTCCACGCCGCGAGTCCGGCCGTCGGCACCGCGTACCGCCAGGGCGAGGAGCGGCTGCTCTTCGCCGTCGACGACGGCACCCGGCTCGACGACCCCGAGTTCGGCGGCGCCGACCTCATCGTCGGCACCGCCCTGCTCGACGCGGCCGGCATGGCCGCCGACCGCGCGGAGGCGTCATGACCCGCCGTGTCCCGGGGCCGGCCGGACGCCCGGCGGCCGCCGCCCCGCCCGCGGTGAACCCGGCCCTCCCGGCCTCCGCCGTGGCCCCGGCACGGTCCGCCGCGGTCGCCGTTGCTGCGGCCCCGCTCCGCTCCGCGGCGGCGGTGGCCCGGGCAGGGGCCGGGTGCCCGGCCGTCCCGCCCGTACCGGTTCCGGCCGGGGTGCGGCCGGCCCTCGTTCCGGCCCCGGTCCTCGCCGCCCGGGCCCGGGCCGGGGCCGCGCGGCGGCCCGTACCGCCCGTACCGCCCGTACCGGTTCCAGCCCATGCCGGGCTCCGCCCCGGTGGGCGGCCCGCCCCGGACACCGCACCGCTTCCGCACCGCACCCGTACCCGCAGCAGCGCCGAGGAGACCCGCCCGTGAGCGACCACCACGCCGAGCACCCCGCGTGGAGCGAGCCCGACATGCCGTCGGCTCCCGTCGCGCCCGCCACCGGAGGGTCCGTGACCCCGGCGGACGCCGCCGACGCGGCCCGGCTCGTCGCCTTCGGGCTCCAGCCGAAGCTGGCGCCCGCCCGCGACGCCGAATACGCCGAACTGCTGCGCCGCTACCGAGAGGAGCCCGCCTTCGGCCGCCTCGCCGACGCCGTCGCGACCGGCCTCGGCCTGGTCGTCCTGGAGGTGTCCCCGCGCGCCGGCATGGCCGTGGCCGCCGACGAGGACTCCGTCTTCGCCGTCAGGATGGGCGACTACGCCCGCCGCACCGCCGCCGACTCCGCCGACCGGTTCCTGCACGGCCTCGCCCACCTCGCCGTCGCCGCCCTCGCCTTCCCGCGCCCCGAGGACCTCGCCGACGACGGCTACATCGGCCGCGTCACGGTCAACGGCGTCGACGCCTTCGTCCGGCAGACCTGCCGCCGCCTGGAGGAACGCGCCGAGGAACTCGGCGAGAACACCGACCCGGCCTCCGACGCCCCCGGCCTGGAGGCCGCCTGGCGCGTCTACGCCCGCCGCAGCGCGACCGGCGCCACCAAGGACGCCCGCCGCCTCGCCGGCTCCACCACCGGCATCGTCGGCAAGGCCGCGGCCTTCCTCACCGACTCCGGCTTCCTCCAGCGCACCGGCGACGAGGCCGGCGGTACCTACCGCACCACCCCCCGCTACCAGCTCCAGGTCCGCGACATGGCGGGCAGCTCGGCCATGGCCGAGCTCCTGGAACTCGGCGTGGTCCCCGTCAGCGACGGCTCCGCCACCCTCCTGCCGCCACCCGAGGGCGACGACCTGGAGCTGGCCGCCGACGCCGGGCTGCCCTTCCACGCCTGAGCCCTGAGCCCTGATCCCCGTACACCTGCCTCACCCAGACACCACGAGAGTCCGCCGCCATGTACGAGCTGTCCCGGATCCGCCTCTACTCCATCGGGCCCGCCGGCGCACGCTACGCCGACACCGTGCTCGACCTGCGCGGAGTCGGCGAGCCGGTGCCCCACCCGGCGCCGGCCCAGGCGGAGTTCTTCGAAGAGGAGCCGACCGGGCCGCCGCGCCGCCCGGCCCCGGCCGGCGTGCTCTTCCTGGAGAACGGCGGCGGCAAGTCCGTCCTGCTCAAGCTGATCTTCTCGGTGATGCTCCCCGGCCACCGCAACACCCTCGGCGGCGCCAGCTCCGGCGTCCTGCGCAAGTTCCTGCTCGCCGACGACTGCGGCCACGTCGCCCTGGAGTGGCAGCACACCCGGACCGGCGAGTGCGTGGTCGTCGGCAAGGTCAGCGAATGGCGCGGCCGCCAGGTCTCGGGCGACCCCCGCAAGTTCGCCGAGGCCTGGTACTCCTTCCGCCCCGGCCCGGGGCTGAGCCTCGACAGCCTGCCCGTCGCCGAGTCCACCGCCGTGCGCCCGCCCGTCGAGGGCGCCTCCGGCGCGCAGGGCCGCCGCCGCACGATGAAGGGCTTCCGCGACGCGCTCACCGAGGCGGGCAAGGCGTACCCGCACCTGGAGGTGTACTTCGAGGAGATCCACGACCGCTGGAACGAGCACCTCACCGACCTCGGCCTCGACCCCGAACTCTTCCGCTACCAGCGCGAGATGAACGCCGACGAGGGCGAGGCGGCCGGTCTCTTCGCGGTCAAGAAGGACTCCGACTTCACCGACCTGCTGCTGCGCGCCGTCACCGACACCCGTGACACCGACGGCCTCGCCGACCTCGTCCACGGCTTCGGCAACAAGCTCGGCCGCCGCGCCGAACTCATGGCAGAACGCGACTTCACCGCCGGTTCCGTGGACCTCCTCACCAGGATCGTCGAAGCGGCCGCCACCCGCTCCCGGCTGCGCGACGTCCACGCGGGCGCCGAGCGCCGCACGCGCACCCTCGCCCGCCGGCTGTCCGCCCGCGCCGCCGAGGAACGCGGCCGGGCCGCCGACCTCGCCCAGCGCGTCACCGCCGCCGCCCACGACGTCACCGCCGCCGAGTCCGCCCGCACCCGCAGCGCGGCCGTCTCCGCCGAACTCGCCTACCGGCACGCCTCCCTGGCCCTGACCGTCGCCGACAAGGCCGCCACCGCCCAGCGCCGCGAACTCCTCGAAGCCCGCACCCTGCACTCCGCCTGGCAGGCCGCCGAGACCGTGCTGCGCCACCGCGCCGCCGCCGACCGCTCCGCCCGCGTCGCCGCCGCGATCCGGGAGGCCGAGCGGGACGCCGCCCCGGCGCTCGCCGCCCGCGCCACGGCCGCCGGCGAGCTCGTACGGGCCCTGCACACCGCCGCCGAGGACGGCGAGCGGCTCGCCAACGAGGAGGAGGAGCGCTCCGCCGCCCTCCAGGCCACCGGCGAGGACTCCCACCGCGACGCCACCGCCGCCGCCACCGCCGCCCAGCGGGCCCGCAGCGAGGCCGAACACCTGCGGACCAGGCTCAGCGAGGTCCAGCAGGAGACCGCCGAGGCCGTCCGCGCCGGCTGGCTCGACGACTCCGCGCCCGACGCCGACCCGGCCCGAGCAGCCCTCGCCGCCGCCGACGCGGAGAAGGCGGCCGTGGCCGCCTGCGACGAGTCCCGTGAGGTGGCCCGAACCGCCGCCGAAGCCGCCCGTGAGGCCGCCGCCGCGGAATCCCGGGCCGAGCTGACCGCCGCCCGCGCCGCGGACGCCGCCGAGGCGGCCGAGGCCGCTCACGACGCCGAGCACCGCGCCGCGGCCTCGCTCGCCGCGTCCCCGCGGCTGGCCGAACTCCTCGGGCTGCCCTCGGCGGCGGACAGTGCTGACGTGTCGGTTCCCTCGCCCCGTACGGGCGACAACACCACCGGCGGGCCCGCCGCGGGCCCCGGCACCCCCGGCGGCCCGCACGGCGAGGCGCAGGGCGCCGGACGCGCCGCCCTGGCCACCGCCGTCGGCCTGCTCACCGCCGAGGACCTCGACCGGAACGCCGAGGACCTGTGCGAACTGCTGTCCGAGGGCGTCGCCTCGGCCGAGCGCCAGCTGTTCGAGCTGCGCACCGCAGCCGCCGACGACGCCCGCATCCTCGGCGCGCTCGGCGACGGCGGCCTGCTGCCGCCCGGCCCGGACGTCCTGGCCACCGTCGAGTACCTCGGCGAACACGGCATCCCCGCGCTCCCCGGCTGGCGCTACCTCGCCCAGGCCGTGGATCCCGCCGACCACGCCGCCGTCCTCGCGGCCCGTCCCGAACTCGTCGACGGCGTGGTCATCACCGACCCCGACACCCACGGCCGGGCCCGCGAGGTCCTCGCCGGAGCCGCCCTGCTGCCCCGCTCCACCGTCGCCGTGGGCACGGCCGCCGCACTGCTCGCCCCCGTGCCCGCGGCCGGACCGGACGACGCCGGCTCCGGGATCTTCATCGTCACGCCGAACCCGGCCATGCACGACGAGCACGCCGCCGACGAGGAGCGGCAGGCGCTGCGCACCCGCGCCGGCGCCCGCGACACCGAGATCCGCGAACTCGCCGCCCGCCTGGCGGGCGACCGGGAGCTCTCCGCCCGGCTCGCCTCCTGGCGCACCGGCTGCCCGCCCGGCCGCCTCGCCGAGCTCGCCGAACAGGCCGCGACCGCCCGTCTGTTCGCCGAGGAGACCGACGCCGAGCTCGCGGAGGCCCGGACCGTACGCGCCGAGGCCGACGAGGCGGCGGCCGACGCCGCCCGTGTCCGCGAGGAGCGCCAGGACACCGCCCAGCGCGCCCGCCGCGCCGCCGACGCCCTCGCGGGCCTCGCCTTCCGCCTGCGCGAGCGCGCCGGCTGGCAGGCCCGCGTGCGTGAACTCGCCGACGAGGCCGCCGAGTCCGAGGCCCGCGCCGAGGTCTGTCTGGACCGGGCCCGCGCCGCCGACGAGGACCGCCGGGCCGCCCAGCGCGCCGCCGACGACGCCCGGCGCACCGCCCGGGCCCTGCGCGCCGAACGAGCCGAGATCGCCGGCGCCCCCGACCGGCTGCCCGACCCCGCCGACGGCCCGCGCGTGCCGCTGCCCGACCTCCGCGAGGCCTACCGCGCCGCGTCCCGGCTCTACGAGAAGGTCGGCGTCGGCGCCGACCTGCGGGCCGAACAGGCCCGCGCCGAGAGCGACGAGAGCGCCGCCCTCGCCGAACTCGACCGCCTCACCAACAAGGTCCGCACCCGCGCCGCCCAGCTCCTGGAGGGCACCGACGGCGCCGACGGCCCGTCCCGCCAGGCCGCGGCCGCCCGCGCCGAGTCCCTCGTACAGATGCTGGAGACCCGGGCGTCGGCCGCCAGTGAGCAGCTCGGCCGGCTGCGCGGCGAGGCCGAACGGCACGCCCCCGCCGAGGGCGAGGCGCACACCGATTTGCCCGAGGAACTGGTACCCGGGGACGTCGAGGAGGCGCAGGCCCTGCTGCGTACGGCCACCGCCCAGCTCGCCGCCCATACCGCGGCCGTCGAGGGCGCCCGCGCCGCCCACACCGACCTGCTGCGCGCCCACCGCACGGCCGAGGACGGCGCCGGGGGCTTCGACGAGACCGCGGCGCTCCTGCGGGACCTGCTGCGCGACCACACCCACCAGGACGACGAGCAGGAGCCGGTGGCCCACCCCGGCACCCTGGAGGAGGCCCGCCAGTCGGCCACGGAGGCCCGCCGGTCCCTGCGCGGCTGCGCAGCCGACCTGTCGGCCGCCGAGTCCGCGGTGCGCGAGGCGAGCGACGTCCTCGTCCGGCACGCCAACGCCACCCGCTACGAGCAGGTACGCACCCCCGCGCGCCAGCAGATCCGGGAACTGCCCGCCTCCGCGCTGCCCGAGCACGCGGCGGCCTGGGCGGCGGCCTTCGCCCCCCGGCTGCGCGTCCTGACCGACGAGCTGGCCCAGCTGGAGCGCAACCGCGACAGCATCGTCGACCGGCTGCGCGGCCTGGTCGAATCCGCCCTGGCCACCCTGCGTTCCGCGCAGCGCCTCTCCCAGCTCCCCGAAGGCCTCGGCGAATGGTCCGGGCAGGAGTTCCTGCGGATCCGCTTCGAGGAGCCCGACCAGGCCACCCTCACGGAGCGGCTCGGCGAGGTCATCGACGAGGCGACCCGTACGGCCGTGAGGAAGAACAGCAGCGCCTCCTTCGGCGAGGGCCGCCGCGACGGCATGTCCCTGCTGCTGAGGGGCGTCCAGGCGGCCCTCGAACCCAAGGGCGTCTCCGTGGAGATCCTCAAGCCGGACGCGGTGCTGCGCGCCGAACGGGTGCCGGTGGGGCAGATGGGGGACGTGTTCTCCGGCGGGCAGCTGCTGACCGCCGCGATCGCGCTGTACTGCACGATGGCGGCGCTGCGCAGCAACGACCGGGGCCGCGACAAGCACCGGCACGCGGGCACGCTGTTCCTCGACAACCCGATCGGCCGCGCCAACGCCACCTACCTGCTGGAGCTTCAGCGGGCCGTGTCGGACGCGCTCGGCGTCCAGCTGCTCTACACGACCGGACTGTTCGACACGACCGCCCTCGCCGAGTTCCCGCTGGTGATCCGCCTGCGCAACGACGCGGACCTGCGGGCGGGCCTGAAGTACATCAGCGTCGAGGAGCACCTGCGCCCGGGCCTGCCGCAGCAGTCCCCGGAGGGGGAGACCATCCACGGCGAGATCACGGCCACCCGGATGTTCCGCCGCAGCGCTGCCGCCCCGACCGCCTGACGCCCCACGCGCACCCGGCCAGGGCCCCCGGCATGCCCGGGCCGGGCTGCCCCTCGGCCCGGGCCAGGGCACCCGACTCGGCCAGGGCACCCGACTCGGCCAGGGCACCCGACTCGGCCAGGGCACCTGACTCGGCCCGGGCCAGGGCGCGCTTCCGGGCCCGGGCATGCTCCCGCGCCCTGCGGCGCGGGGACCGGCGGGTCCGGTCCGGCCTTCGGGCCTCGCTCAGTTCCGGCCGAAACCCGCGAGGGGACCGTCCTCGCGGACCGTTCGGGCCGGGCCCGCGAGCCTGCGCGCCGCCCGGGCGGCCGAGGCCGCCCGGCGGGCCTCACGACGGCGCAGCCGCGCCGTGCTGCTCGGCTCCGACACGACCCCGTACCGCTGGTTCCACGTCTGCCGGGTGATCCACACGTCCAGCACGGCCCAGGTGGCCACGACGGTCGCGGCGACCGCACCGAGCACCATCGGGAAGGCCAGCCAGGAGCCGGTCAGGCTCAGGAAAAACGTGATCGTCGCCTGGGTCAGGGTCACGGCCACCACCAGCACCGCCCGGACCGCCGAGACCCGCACCGGGTCGGGCATCCGGCGCCGGCGGGCCGGCTCCTCCACCCACAGGCCGCGCCTCGCCGTACGGGCACCGCCGCTCTCGTCACTGCTCATGGTCCGCTCACTCCCCACCCGCGGTCCGCCACGCCTACCCCCACACGCCTACCCCGACGTGCTCCTCGTACTGACAGACGCCCGACGGCGCCGGGAGATTCCCGGACACCGGATGCTCCACAGGCCTCGATGATCGCGGAACGAATAATTCCAGCCATCCATCAGGGTGCGGGAACTGACGCCCCACCAAGTGTCATCTGCCACAAATCGGGCCTGACTTGACCGGAAGTATCGGACAACTGGTGATCTTCGTCCAGGGGGCAGGCCGAAAACGTCCGGACACGCCTTCGAACCTGCTCCCCAGCAGTAGTAGGCTCACGCCGTTTAAATGACGGAACACCGACCCCCGGCAACGGGGTTGACCTGGGGGAGGCTGGGGAGGCCATGCGCTTTCGCGGGAAGTCCATCCGCCGGAAGATCGTGGCGTTGCTCCTTGTGCCGCTCGTCTCCCTGACGGCCCTCTGGGGCTTCGCCACGTTCATCACGGGCCGTCAGGCGATCCAACTCTTCGACGTGGCCTACGTCATCGACAAGGTCGGTTACCCGATCGAGGACGTCGCCCGCGTCATCCAGAAGGAGCGGCGCCAGACCCTCGTCGTCCTCGGCGACCCCCGCGCCGCCACCGCCACCGCCGAACTGGCCAAGCGTCGCACCGAGACCGACCAGGCCGTCGAGAAGATCAGCGTGAGCGCCCGCGACCCCAAGGTCGTCGACGAGCTCAGCCCGCAGAGCGCCCGGCGCCTGCGCTCGATCGTCTCCGCCTTCCACGGCATCGGCTCCATGCGCCGCTCCGTTGACCAGAACGCCCTCGATCCCGGCCAGGCCCTGGAGCTCTACAACCGGCTGGTCGACCCCTGCTACGACTTCCTGATGAACCTCCACGGCCTGGACAACGTCGAGGTCGACAAGGAGGGCCGTGCCCTCGTCGGCATCAGCCGAGCCCGCGAGCTGCTCTCCCGCGAGGACGCGGTCGTCGCCTCCGCCCTGGCCGCGCGCAACATCACCGCCGGCGACGTCCGCCGCGTCTCCGACTTCGCCGCCAACCGCGCGCTGCTCTACGAGTTCAACCTCGTGACCCTGCCCGCCGCCGACCGGGAGATCTTCGAGGCGTACTGGAAGGACCTCCAGACCCAGCCGCTGCGCGAAGCCGAGGAGCGCTTCATCTCCG
The DNA here is from genome assembly GCF_044748225.1 of Streptomyces sp. NPDC090021. Lineage (NCBI taxonomy): Bacteria > Bacillati > Actinomycetota > Actinomycetes > Kitasatosporales > Streptomycetaceae > Streptomyces > Streptomyces sp. NPDC090021. The sequence goes on from NZ_JBIVFO010000052.1 coordinate 28,968, forward strand.
GCGGCGCGGTCAACAAGCCGCGCAACCTCACCGCCGCCCAGTGGGACGAGGCGTCCTCCAAGGTCCTCGACGACCTGGCGGGCATGAACACCGAGGCCGGCGACCGCTACCAGCGGCGCATCGAGCCCGTGGCCGCGGACGTCATGATCCAGGCCGCGGGCGCCGGCATCATCGGCCTCTTCGCGCTGGTCGTGTCCCTCGTCCTCTCCGTGCGCATCGGACGCGACCTGGTCCGCGACCTCTCCCGGCTGCGCAAGGAGGCCCACGAGGCCTCCGGCGTCCGCCTGCCCAGCGTCATGCGCCGCCTCGCCGCCGGCGAACACGTGGACGTCGAGACCGAGGCGCCCCACCTCGAATACGAGAAGGACGAGGTCGGCCAGGTCGGCCAGGCCCTCAACACCCTCCAGCGCGCCGCCGTCGAGGCCGCCGTCAAGCAGGCCGACCTGCGACGCGGCGTCTCCGAGGTGTTCGTCAACCTCGCCCGCCGCAACCAGGTCCTGCTGCACCGCCAGCTGACCCTTCTCGACACGATGGAGCGCCGCACCGAGGACACCGAGGAGCTCGCCGACCTCTTCCGCCTCGACCACATGACCACCCGCATGCGCCGCCACGCCGAGGGCCTGGTGATCCTCTCCGGAGCCGCCCCGTCCCGTCAGTGGCGCAAGCCCGTCCAGCTCATGGACGTCGTACGGGCCGCCGTCGCCGAGGTCGAGGACTACGAGCGCATCGAGGTGCGCCGCCTCACCCGCCTGGGCATCGTCGGACCCGCCGTCGCCGACGTCACCCACCTCATCGCCGAACTCCTGGAGAACGCCACCGTCTTCTCGCCGCCGCACACCGCGGTCCAGGTGCACGGCGAACGGGTGGCCAACGGCTTCACCCTGGAGATCCACGACCGCGGCCTCGGCATGACCCCGGAGGCGCTCCTCGACGCGAACCTCCGCCTCGCCGAGACCCCCGAGTTCGAGCTCTCCGACACCGACCGCCTCGGCCTGTTCGTCGTCAGCCGCCTCGCACAGCGCCACAGCGTCAAGGTCGTCCTCCAGCCCAGCCCGTACGGCGGCACCACCGCGGTGGTCTTCCTCCCGTCGGCCCTGCTGACCGACGCTCCGGAGACCAGCGGGACCGGCGTACGGCTGGACGGGCCCCGGCCCGGCAAGACCGGCAGGGCCGCGAAGGCCGGCCAGATCGGCCGTACGCACTCAGAGCGGCCGGTGGCCTCCGCCGCGGAGCGCGCCGCCGTCGGCCGTCCGCCGGCCACCGCCGAACGGCGCGGCCCGGTCGAGCTGGAGGCCCCGCTCGCGGGCCGCGGCCTGGACGGCCTGGACCCGCTCGACGACCCGGCCGCCCCGGTCGACGACCGGGCGGTCGTCACCGGCCTTCCCGGCGCCGGCCGCGGCCCGGCCATGGCGACCCTCGACGACGAGACCCCGCCGAACGGCACCCCGCGCAGCGCCCTGCTGGGCCTGCGCCCGGCGGACCGTCCGCACACCGACCGGCACGCCGACTGGCACGCCGAGCGCAACGGCGCCCGGAGCGGTGCCCGGGGAGGCACCCGCCCGGGCGAGCGCGACCGGGAACGCGAGCCGCTCGCCCCCACCGGACCGGTCCGGCTGGACACCCAGCGTCTGGAAGTACCCCGCCCCGACGGCCCCCGCTCCGCAGGAGCGGTGCCGCTGCCGCGCCGGCGTCCCACGCCGACCCTGGTCGCCGAACACGGCCGCCGGGTGGACCCCCGTCCGGTCTCCGCGGTCCCGCAGAACGCCCCCACGGCCGGATCCGACGACACGGCACCCGCCGCGGGCCCGGACACCGGCGGGCTGCCCCGCCGGATCCGTCAGGCCAGCCTGGCCCCACAGCTCAAGAAGTCCGCGTCGTCCGCGCCCGCCGAAGCCGCCCCCGACCAGGTGGCAGACCGCGACGCGGAGGACGTACGCACGCGCATGTCCGCACTCCAGCGTGGCTGGACGGCGGGCCGCAACCGGCACGCACAGCAGCAGTCCGAGACCGAGGCGGGCACATCCTCCGCCGACGGTCCCGCGAACGAGAACGAAGGGGACGGTCGATGACCGCACCGCAGACCGGCAACGACAGCAGGGGCCGTGGCTCCGGCCCGCTCAACTGGCTCCTCGACGAGCTCGTCGACCGAGTCGGGTCCATCCGCAAGGCGGTGGTCCTCTCCGGCGACGGCCTGCCCACGGGCAGCTCCAAGGACCTGACCCGCGAGGACAGCGAGCACCTGGCGGCGGTCGCCTCCGGGTTCCACAGCCTGGCCAAGGGCGTCGGCCGGCACTTCGACTCCGGCCGGGTCCGCCAGACCGTCGTCGAGCTCGACGAGGCCTTCCTCTTCGTCATGGCCGCGGGCGACGGCAGCTGCCTGGCCGTACTGGCCGACGCCGACTCCGACGTCGGGCAGGTCGCGTACGAGATGACGCTGATGGTCAAGCGGGTGGGGGACCACCTCGCGACGGCGCCGCGCACCGGGCTGCCAGCCGGAGGGTGAGTCGGAAGGCATGAGCGACCCAGGCCAGGACCATCTCGCCGACGCTCCCGTCGGCATGCCCTTCGACCCGTCCGCCTTAGACCAAGCGCACTGGTTCGACGACGACGCGGGTCCCGTCGTACGCCCCTACGCCATGACCCGCGGCCGGACCAGCCACGCGGGCCAGCACCGCCTCGACCTGATCGCCCTCGTCGTCGCCGAACCGGCGGCGGACGATCCGGTCTGGGACATGACCCTCTCCCCGGAACACGCCCACATCCTCGGGCTGTGCCGGGAACGGCCCCAGTCGGTCGCCGAACTCGCGGCCGACCTCGACCTCGCGGTCGGGGTCGTGCGCGTCCTGATCGGCGACCTGGTCGATCAGGAACTGGTCCACGTGACCAGGCCGGTACCCCCGGCAGAACTGCCCGATGAATCCATTCTGCGTGAGGTGATCGATGGCCTTCGGGCGCTTTAGCCGCACCGGTGCCATGCACGCGGTGTCGCCGGTCGAGCCGCTGACCTTGAAGATCCTGGTCGCGGGCGGCTTCGGGGTGGGCAAGACCACCCTGGTCAGCGCGGTCAGCGAGATCAGACCGCTCCGGACCGAGGAACGGCTCTCCGAGCCCGGCGTCGGCGTCGACGACACCGGGGGAGTGGAGGGCAAGAGCACCACGACCGTGGCCATGGACTTCGGGCGCATCACGCTCCGCGAGGACCTGGTGCTGTACCTGTTCGGCACGCCCGGACAGGACCGCTTCTGGTTCCTGTGGGACGAGCTGGCCCAGGGCTCCCTGGGCGCGGTGGTCCTCGCGGACACCCGCCGCCTGGCCGACTGCTTCGCCGCCATCGACTACTTCGAGCGGCGCGAGATCCCGTTCGTGGTCGCCGTCAACTGCTTCGACGGAGCCGACCGCCACCCCGTGGTGACCGTACGGACGGCACTCGACCTCGACCCCGGGGTGCCGGTGCTGCTGTGCGACGCACGGGACCGGGAGTCCGTGAAGGACGTGCTGGTGGGGGTCGTGGAGCACGCGATGTCCCTGGCGCGCGAGCGGCGCCGCAGCCTGTCCGCCGGAGCCTGATCCGCAGACGGACGGACGATCGCACGGGCGCGGCCCGTACCCCCGCCGACTGGGGTACGGGCCGCAGCTCTCACGGGGGGTTCACGATCCCGGTCGCGGCGCGGGACTGTGGAGCGAGTGTGAACCTGCCGCCCGGGGCCGTCAAGCGTTGTGACGGCACGAGCTGCTCAGCGCACGGCGACGACGGCCGACCCGTGCCCGAACAGCCCCTGGTTGGCGGTGATCCCCGCCCGCGCCCCCGGCACCTGCCGCTCCCCGGCCGTCCCGCGCAACTGCCACGTCAGCTCGCACACCTGCGCGATGGCCTGGGCCGGCACGGCCTCCCCGAACGAGGCCAGCCCACCACTGGTGTTGACGGGGATACGCCCGCCCAGGGCCGTCGCACCCTCCCGCAACAGCTTCGCCCCCGCACCCTCGGCGCACAGCCCGATGTCCTCGTACCACTGCAGCTCCAGGGCGGTGGACAGGTCGTACACCTCGGCGAGTGACAGGTCCTGCGGCCCCAGCCCGGCCTCCTCGTAGGCGGCGCGCGCGATCGAGGACCGGAAGGATCCGGCCACCGGTTCCACGGCCGTCGTCGAGTCCGTGGCGATGTCCGGCAGGTCCAGCACCGTCCGCGGATAGGTGGGCGTCACCGTCGACACGGCCCGGATCCGCACCGGATCGGCCACCCCGCGCGAGCGTGCGAAGTCCATGCTGGTCAGCACCAGCGCCGCGCCCCCGTCGGAGGTCGCGCAGATGTCGAGCAGCCGGAGCGGATCGGCGACCACCGCGGAGGCGGCGACCTCCTCGGCGGTGACGGCCGTGCGGTAGCGGGCGTACGGGTTGAGCCGCCCCGCCGCCGCGTTCTTCACCTTCACCAGGGCGAAGTCCTCCAGGGTGTCCCCGTGGACCGCCATCCGCCGACGGGCGTACAGCGCGAAGTACGCCGGGTTGGTGGCACCCAGCACCCGGAACCGCAGCCAGTCCGGATCGTCCGGCCGGTCACCGCCGACCGGGGCGAAGAACCCCTTGGGCGCCGCGTCCGCGCCGACCACGAGCACCACGTCGGCCAGCTCCGCCAGGATCTGCGCGCGGGCCGCCCCGATCGCCTGCGCCCCGGACGCGCAGGCCGCGTACACGCTGGTCACGCGGGCGCCCTGCCAGCCGAGGGCCCGGGCGAAGGTGGCTCCGGCCACGTAGCCGGGGTAGCCGGAGCGCACGGTGTCGGCGCCGACGACCGACCCCACGTCCGTCCAGTCCAGTCCGGCGTCCGCGAGCGCCGCCCGCGCCGCGGTCCGCCCGTACTCGACGAAGCTGCGGCCCCATTTGCCCCACGGATGCATGCCGGCCCCCAGGACGGCGACGTCGGCGCTCACGAGGTTCCCCCGACCGGCCTGAAGCGCCAGGTCAGCCAGGTCGTTTCGGCGTCCTCGTGCAGCACGCCGCCCACCACCTCGACCTCCGTGCCCACCGCCAGGTCGGCGACCTGGATCCCGGGCGCGGCCTGTCCCAGCACGACCATCCCCTCGGCCTCCAGCTCCACCGCGACCAGGGTGTACGGCTCCCAGGGCTCGGCCGGGTCGGACACGTACGGCGCGGGCGGCCGGTAGCGCCCGTCGGTGCAGGACCAGACACGGCCCCGGGGTGAGAGCGGCACCTCGGCCAGCTCCCCGCCGCCGGGGCACCGCGGATTGCGGCAGTAGGCGTCCTCACGGGGGAAGAACACCGCGGTGCAGGCCGAGCACCGGGTGCCGAGCAGCCGGAAGCCGCCCCCGTCCGGCGCGTTCTCGGTGAACCACCCGCTCACGACGGGTGTGCGTGTGCGTGCCAAGACCCCTCCCATGCTGAAGAGCTGACGCATCGTCAGAAGTTAGGAGTCTGCCACGGCCGACCGGCCCGGGTCACCGGTTCCCGGCGAGCCACTTGCCCGCGATCTCGTCCGGCTCCCCGTCCCGCCCGGCCGGCATCATCCGGATCATCTGCGCGTCCCCGCGCAGCGACCGCGCCGGATGCCCGAAGGTGGCCGGGTTGTTCCCCTCGATCAGGAAGTGCGCCGGCCAGGCGGTCCCGTACCCGATGAGGGGAAGGGCGGCGAGGTGGCGCCCGCGGCCCCGCTCCCCCCGTAGGCGGTCAGCGCCGGACCGGTGAGCGTGCCGGTGAGATGCACCCAGCGGGTGACGGCCCGGGAGTGCATCGCGACGTAGTACGGCCAGCATTCCTCGTACGAGCGATAAGCCAGGCGGGCAAGGTACTCACGGCCGGACCTCGGCGACAGCGACGGGGAAGTCGAAATACGTGTCCGGGTACGCCTCCGGCTCGTAGGTGAAGTGCCACCACTCCTCGGGAAGGTTCACGAACCCCTGCGCGCCCAGCACCCGCTTCAGCACCTGCCGGTTGGCACGGGCGGCGCCCGTCACCCGCGGATCGTCCGTGTGCGACAGCGGATCGAAGAAGTCGAAGGGGGTCCCCATGTCGACCTCCCGGCCCGCGAGTTCCTCCAGCGTCACGTCGACCGTGCTGCCCCGGCTGTGCCCGGACCTCTCCGCGATGTACCCGTCGGCGATCAGCCGGCCACGCTCCACCCGCGGATAGAACTCCGCCTTGCGCGCCAGGTCCTGCGGACCGTCCTCCTCCCGGGCCCACCGCCCGAACCGGTCCACCGCCCGCTGCGGCCGGTAGCAGTCGTACACCCGCAGCGAGTAGCCCCGCCGCAGCAGCACCCGCTGGGCCCGCCGCAGCGCCTGTGCGGCCGGGCGGGCCAGCAGGCACTCCGGCTCCTCGTACCCGTCGACCACCGCGCCGGTGAAGTTCCGCTCGCCCGCATAGCGCATGTCCTGCCGGATGCCCGGATCCACCTCCCGTAGCGCAGTGAACCCCGACGGCGCCGCGGCCCCGCCCGCCAGCACCCCGACCAGCCCCGCAACAGCCGCCATCCGCATATCCCTTGACATACCATCACGGCATGCCGGAACACCTGAGGGACTCGCACTGCTCCACCTGCGGAGCGCCGTACGGTACGACCACCTGGCCCCGCACCTGCCCCTCGTGCGGTACCACCGCCTACCGCAACCCCCTCCCCGTGGCCGTCACCCTCCTCCCCGTCGAGGACGCAGACGGCACCGGCCTGGTGGTCATCACCCGCACCATCGAACCGGCCCTCGGCGGTGTCGCCCTCCCCGGCGGCTTCATCGACTTCGGCGAGGACTGGCGCGACGCCGTCGTCCGCGAGCTGCGCGAGGAGACCGGCATCACCGCCTCCGCCGCGGACGTCACCCTGGCCGACGCCCTGAGCTCCCCGGCCGGCCACCTCCTCCTCTTCGGCCTCCTCCCGCCCCGCCGCGCGGACACCCTCCCCGCCTCGAAGCCGACGGACGAAACCACGGGCTGGCACGTCCTGCGCACCCCCGAGACCCTGGCCTTCCCCCTCCACACCCGGGCGGCGGCCTCCTGGTTCGCAGGCGGCTACGCCTGACCCTCCGGCCCCGCCTGCGTCCGCGCCCACTGCCGGCCTCACCGGCGTCCGGCGTCACCTCCCGCCCGCCCGGCTTGCAGGCGCGGCTTCTTCCGACCCTGCCTGCGTCCGCGCCCACTGTCAGCCTCACCGGTGTCCGGCGTCACGTCCCGCCCGCCGGCGTTGCAGGCGCGGCCTCTTCCGGCCTCTCCGACGTCCGAGGTGCGGGGCCCCATCCGCCCCCCACTCCCAGCCTCGCCGGCGTTCGAGGCGCGGGGTCCGGAGCGGAACCCCGTTCTGGAACTCGCTCCGGCCCCCACGGCTCGCCCGCCTACAACCCCCGCACCACCACGCCCTCCACCGGCGCCCCCGCCTCGTCCTCCACCACCACCGCGTCCCCGGCCCACCGCGAGGTGTACCGCTCGACCGAACCCGCCCCGAACCCCGGCCCCGGGTCCCGGACCACCACCCCGCCGCCCGTGCGCCCCCGGGCCGGCGCCCAGACCTCCAGCTCCACCCCGCCGCCGCCCGCGGACCGCACCGGCAGGAGCGCACCCGCCCGCGCCAGCACCGGGATCCGGCCCCGCGGAGCGTCCAGCAGGATCTGCCCCGGCCCCTCGTACGCCGCCCCCGTCGCGGTGTCGTACCACCGGCCCCGTGGCAGCCGTACCGCCCGCCGGTCCGCCCCGCACTCCAGCACCGGGGCGACCAGCAGCGCGTCACCCAGCAGGAACGCGTCCTCGCAGTCCCGCAACCGCCGGTCCTCCGGCGCGCCCCACCACACCGGCCGCACGTACGGAGCCCCGGTCCGGCGCGCCATGTGGGCCAGCGTCACGAAGTACGGCCGCAGCCGCTCCCGTTCCGCCATCACGGCCCGCGCCTGCTCCGCCACCTCCGGCCCGAACTCCCACGGCTCCCGCCGCCCCGCCCAGATCGCCGAATGCGTGCGGAACAACGGCAGGTAGGCGCCCAGTTGCAGCCACCGCACGTACAACTCCGGCGACGGCGACCCGCCGAAGCCGCCCACGTCCGGTCCCGAATACGGCACGCCGCACAACCCCAGCCCCAGCACCAGTGCCAGCGAGGCCCGCAGCCCCTCCCAGCTGGTCTCCACATCGCCCGACCAGGTGCCCCCGTACCGCTGCATGCCCGCCCAGCCCGACCGGGAGAACAGGAACGGCCGCTCCGCGGGCCGCAACCGGACCAGGCCCTCCCATCCGGCCCGCGCCATCCCCAGCGCGTACACGTTGTGCGCCTCGCGATGGTCACCGCCCGCCCCGTCCATGGCGTGCCGTGCCGACCGCGGCAGCGTGGCGTCCCCGAACGCCGCGAAGGACACCGGCTCGTTCATGTCGTGCCAGAAGCCGGAGAAACCCTGCCCGAGCCGCTCCTCGTACAGACCGCCCCACCACTCCCGGACCTCGGGATCCGTGAAATCCGGATAGGCGCACTCGCCCGGCCACACCTCCCCGCGCACCTCCCGCCCGCGCGCGTCCCGTACGAAGGCGCCCCCCGAACCCACCGCCAGCCCGGCCGCGTGCAACGCGTCACCCGCCTTCACCGCGGGGTCCACGATCGACACGAGCCGCACCCCCTGCTCGCGCAACTCCCGCGCCAGCCCCGGCAGATCCGGGAACCGCTCCTCGTCCACGGTGAACACCCGGTGCCCGTCGTAGTGGTCGATGTCCAGGTGTACGGCCGACAGCGCGAGCCCGCGTGCCGCGTACCCCGCGACCACTCGCCGTACCTCCGCCGCACTTCCGAACCCCCACCGCGCGTGCTGGTACCCCAGCGCCCACTCGGGCGGCACCGCGGCCCCGCCCGTCAGCGCCGACCAGCTCTGGAGCACCCTGGCCGGCGTTCCCACCAGCACCCAGCACCGCAGCGGCCCGCCCTCCATGCGCAGTTCGCTCGCCCCGGGACGGTCCGGCCCCGAACCGACTCCCTCCTCGCCCTCGCGGAGCACCACCCGGCCGTCCCAGCAGTTGTCGTGGAAGACCAGATGGGTGCCCGCGTCCGCCACGACCATCTGCACCGGCATGGTGAGGTAGAGCGGATCGACGCCCGGCCCGAAGCCGCCCTTGGGGTCGGTGTTCCACAGCCGGTACGTCCCGTCGGCCAGCCGAGGCCCCGCGGCCCGGCCCCCCAGCCCGAAGAACCGCGCATCCGCCGGCACCTCACTCCGCACCCCCCACCGCCCCCCGCACCCGGCCGACGCCGTTGCCCCGAGGCCCGCGCCGTCCCCCCGCTCGCCCACACCGGCCCCGCCTGAGGCCGTTCCCGCCCCACGGACACCCGCCCCGGCCGGGCCGGGGTCGGCCGCCGCAACCCGGCCGGAGCCCGCCCCCGTCCTGCCGGAGCCCGTCCCGGAGCTTCCGGAGCCCGCCCCCGTCCCGCCGGAGCCAGGCCCCGGCCCGTTGGGGCCTGCCGCTGCCCGATCGGAGCTGCCGGAGCCCGCCCCGGCGCTGCCAGATCCCGCCCCGCCCCCGCCGGAGCCTGTCCCGGCCGGGCCGGAGCCCGCCCCCGTCCCGCCGGAGCCAGGCCCCGTCCCGTTGGGGCCTGCCGCTGCCCGATCGGAGCCCGCCCCCGTCCCCCCGGAGTCCGTCCCGGAGCTTCCGCAGCCAGGCCCCGTCCTGCCGGAGCCCGTCCCGGCGCTTCCGGAGCCCGCTCCGGTCCGGTCGGATCCCGTCCCGGCCGGGCCGGAGCCCGCCCCCGTCCCGCCGGAGCCAGGCCCCGTCCCATCCGTACTCGCCCCGGCCCGGCCGGAGAGGCCCCCCGTCCCGCCGGTACCGGTACCGGCCACGCCGGAGCGTGCCCCCGCCGCCCCCGCAGGCCGGGGCCCGGCCGAGCCCACCCCCTCCGCGCCCTGCCCGGCGAGGGCCACCGGTTCCCACCACCGCGGCGGCGACTCCCGCCGCAGCACCGTCCCGCCAGGGGTGCGCACCTCCAGCGCCCCGTACCGGGACACGGCCACCGTCACCCGCTCCGACACCACCCGCCAGCCGCCCCCGGTGTCCGGTTCCAGCACGGCCCGCAGGTCCGGCTCCGGCCCGCTCCCCACGACCGCGTACGACGGCGTCGCCCCGGCCCCGTCCCAGGCCCAGAACACCACCCCGCCCGCCATCACCCGCACCACCAGCTCCGAGCGCGCGAACCGCAGCACGCCCCCGCCCGGCCTGGGCTCCGTACCGACCAGCAGGCCCGGCACCCGCGCCCGTTCCGCGCCCCGGCGCGGGAGCCCCACCGCGTCCGCGCGCCGCCGGCGCCAGGCCGAGAGCCAGGCCCGCCGCCCGCGCTCCGTACCGATGTCCTTCACCGCACGCACCAGATCACGACCGTCCATGCCGTTCACCCTGCCACCGGCCCCCCGCCGAGGGGACGGCGTTCAACTGCCGTTCACCCACCGGCGGCAGCAACCGCCGGTCACCCGACCGGCCAGGTCGGCCCTGGTGCAGCCGCCGATCACATGGCATCGTCCCTGTGAGCCGCCGCGCGCACCCCCCCCGCGCGGTGGCGCCGTACGCACACGTACGCACCTGTACCCGTACACCGCACACGAAGCGCGAGCCGCAGACTTGACCGGGAGCCGACCCATGACCTCAGCCACCCAGCCGGAACCCCTCTGGGCGCCGGGCCCCGACCGGATCGCCGCGGCCCGGATCACCGCCTTCCAGGCCTGGGCCGCGACCCGCTTCGGAGCCCCCGCGGACGGCGGCTACCCCGCCCTGCACCGCTGGTCCGTCGACGAGCTCGACACCTTCTGGCAGGCCGTCGCCGAATGGTTCGACGTCCGCTTCACCACCCCGTACGAGTCCGTCCTCGCCGACCGCTCCATGCCCGGCGCCCAGTGGTTCACCGGAGCCACCCTCAACTACGCCGAGCACGCGCTGCGCGCCGCCGAGGACCCGGCCCGCGCCGACGACCCCGCCCTGCTGTACGTCGACGAGACGCACGAGGCCGTCCCCGTCACCTGGGCCGAGCTGCGCCGCCGGGTCGGCTCCCTCGCCGCCGAGCTGCGCGCCCTCGGCGTACGCCCCGGCGACCGGGTCAGCGGCTACCTCCCCAACATCCCCGAGGCGGCCGTGGCCCTCCTCGCCACCGCCGCGGTGGGTGGCGTGTGGACCTCCTGCGCCCCGGACTTCGGCGCGCGCAGTGTCCTCGACCGCTTCCAGCAGGTCGAGCCGGTCGTCCTGTTCACCGTGGACGGGTACCGCTACGGCGGCAAGGAGCACGACCGCCGCGAAGCCGTCGCAGAGCTCCGCGCCGAGCTCCCCTCCCTGCGCGCCGTCGTCCACATCCCCCTCCTCGGCACGCCCGCCCCCGAAGGCGCCCTGGAATGGTCGGCCCTCACCGCCGCGGACACCGAGCCCGTCTTCGAGCCGGTCCCCTTCGACCACCCGCTCTGGGTGCTCTACTCCTCCGGTACGACCGGTCTGCCCAAGGCCATCGTCCAGTCGCAGGGCGGCATCCTCCTCGAACACCTCAAGCAGCTCGGCCTGCACTGCGACCTCGGCCCGCAGGACCGGTTCTTCTGGTACACCTCCACCGGCTGGATGATGTGGAACTTCCTCGTCTCCGGTCTCCTGACCGGTACGACGGTCGTCCTCTACGACGGCAGCCCCGGCTACCCGGACACGGGCGCCCAGTGGCGCATCGCCGAGCGTACCCGCGCCACCCTCTACGGCACCTCCGCCGCCTACGTCATGGCCTGCCGCAAGGCCGAGGTCCACCCGTCCCGCGATTTCGACCTCTCCGCGGTGAAGTGCGTGGCGACCACCGGGTCCCCGCTGCCGCCCGACGGCTTCCGCTGGCTGCACGACGAGGTCGCCGAAGACCTCTGGATCGCCTCCGTCAGCGGCGGCACCGACGTCTGCAGCTGTTTCGCGGGCGCCGTCCCCACCCTGCCCGTCCACATCGGCGAGCTCCAGGCGGCCTGTCTCGGCACGGACCTGCAGGCCTGGGACCCTTCCGGCAAGCCGGTCGTCGGCGAGGTGGGCGAACTCGTCGTCACCAACCCCATGCCGTCCATGCCGATCCACTTCTGGAACGACCCCGACGGCAGCCGCTACCACGACAGCTACTTCGAGATGTTCCCGGGCGTCTGGCGCCACGGCGACTGGATCACGATCACCGGCCACGATTCGGTGATCATCCACGGCCGTTCCGACTCCACGCTCAACCGCCAGGGCGTCCGGATGGGCTCCGCCGACATCTACGAGGCCGTCGAACGGCTCCCGGAGATCAAGGAGTCCCTGGTCATCGGAGTGGAGGAGCCGAACGGCGGCTACTGGATGCCGCTCTTCGTCCACCTGACCCCCGGCGCGGCCCTGGACGACGACCTGCGCGCCCGGATCAAGGCGACGATCCGCGAGGAACTCTCCCCGCGCCACGTCCCCGACGAGATCATCGAGGTACCGGCGATCCCGCACACCCTCACCGGCAAGCGGATCGAGGTCCCGGTCAAGCGGCTCCTGCAGGGCACGCCGCTGGCGAAGGCGGTCAACCCCGGGTCCGTCGACAACATCGACCTCCTCGGCTTCTACGAGGAACTGGCCCGCACCCGCAGCTGAGCCCCGCCACCCCTCCTGTCACTGTCAGTGGCGATGGTTACGCTGAGTGAGCAGACGTTCGCAGTCAAGCGACCGCACTCAGGGGGAGCCAGCCATGCCACGCAAGAACGACACCGGTACCCACCGGACCCGCAGCACCCACCGGCGCCGCGCGCTGCGCCGCGAGGTCCCCGGAACAGTCGGCCTCCTGGCCGACGCCGGGGACTTCGCGGCCATGTGCGGCTACCGCACCTTCGGCTTCGACCGCCAGGCCGACTACGCCGACTACCTCCACCACGTCGACGGCCTGCTCCGGTCCTTCGCGGCCAGGGGCCTCCACACCACGGTCGCCCTCTTCGACCCCGACGAGTACGCCGAGTACTGCGGGGAACACGGCCTGGACCCGGACACGCCCGGGACGCGCACCCGCTTCACCGCCGAACTCGCCGGCAGCGGGACAGTCCTGCCCTACACCGGCCAGCCCATCGACGAACTCGTGCCCCTCCTCGTCGACGAGGCCGTCCGGCAGGCCACCTGGGAGTACGCCACCGGGGTCCTCGCCGGAGTGGGCCGCTGTGCCGACTGCGGCGAGGACATCGGCCACGCCTCCTTCGACCGCGCCACCGATGCGCTCAAACGTCTCCTGGCCGGCGCGGGCCCCGGCCACCACCACTTCGTCTGCAGCGTCCCGACCGAGGACGAGCAGCTCGTCGCCGTCCTGCACGCAGACGCCACCGGCGACCCGGACGCCCTGCCGCGCGTCGACGGCCGTGGGAGCCTCGATTTCGTGACGGTCCTCGCCGCGGGCCTCGCCCTCGGCGGCCCCGGGGGACTCGTCCTACGCAGCACCGCCGAGGGCCATCGGGACCGGGTCCACGGCTGGCGCCTGGACCGAGGCCGTCTTACGGCCCTCTCGGCGGCGGCCGTGTTCAACGCGTACTGCACCGACGCCGACACCGGGGACCTCGTCGCCCCCGAACCCGGCGTCGAATACTGCCCGGGCTACGAGGTCGACGACCCCGACACCCACCACTGAGCGGCCCGAGGGGCCCCCGCCACCGGCGAGGGCCCCTCGTTCCTCACGACAACCGTCCGGCTACTCGCCGGAGAGCACCGCCTGGGCGGCCACGCGGGCCTCCTCGGCACTGTCGGCCGCACGGGCCGCCGCCGCTGCCCGCTCGCACTGCGCCAGCGTGTGCTTGGCGAGCGTCGCCCGGACGTACGGGATCGACGCGGCACCCATCGACAGGGAGGTGACACCCAGGCCGGTCAGCACGCAGGCCAGCAGCGGGTCGGAGGCCGCCTCGCCGCAGACACCGCAGCTCTTGCCCTCGGCCCCGGCAGCCTCGGCCGCCATCGCGATCAGGTCGAGCAGCGCGGGCTGCCACGGGTCCTGGAGCCGGGAGACGGCGCCGACCTGCCGGTCTGCGGCAAAGGCGTACTGCGCCAGGTCATTGGTGCCCAGCGAGAGGAACTCGACCTCCTGGAGGATCGAGCGCGCACGGAGCGCGGCGGAGGGGATCTCCACCATCGCGCCGAACTTCGCCTGGAGCCCGGCCTCGCGGCAGGCGTCGGCGAAGGCCTTCGCGTCGGCGCGGTCGGCCACCATCGGGGCCATGACCTCCAGGTGGACCGGCAGCCCCTGCGCGGCCTTCGCCAGCGCGGTGAGCTGCGTACGCAGCACCTCCGGGTGGTCCAGCAGCGAGCGCAGCCCGCGCACCCCGAGAGCCGGGTTCGGCTCGTCGGCCGGGGTCAGGAAGTCCAGCGGCTTGTCGGCACCCGCGTCGAGCACACGTACGACGACACGTCCCTCGGGGAAGGCCTCGAGCACCTTGCGGTAGGACTCGATCTGCTTCTCCTCGGACGGAGCCTTCTTGCTGTCGTCCAGGAAGAGGAACTCCGTGCGGAACAGGCCCACGCCCTCGGCCCCGGCCTCGACGGCCGCCGGTACGTCCGCGGGACCGCCGACGTTGGCCAGCAGCGGCACCTTGTGACCGTCGGACGTCGCACCGGGACCGGACGAGGCGGCCAGCGCCGCCTTGCGCTCGGCGGCCGCGGCCTCCAGCTCGGCCTGCTTCTCGGCGGACGGGTCGACGAACAGGTCACCCGTGCTGCCGTCCACCGCGATCATGGTGCCCTCGGCGATCTCGCCGGCCCCCGGCAGGGCCACGATCGCCGGCACGCCCAGGGCGCGCGCCAGGATCGCGCTGTGGCTGGTCGGCCCGCCCTCCTCGGTCACGAAGCCGAGGACGAGGGCCGGGTCGAGCAGGGCGGTGTCGGCGGGCGCCAGGTCCCGCGCGATCAGCACGTACGGCTCGTCGCTGTCGGGCACACCCGGCATCGGTACGCCGAGCAGCCGCGCCACGATCCGGTTGCGGACGTCGTCCAGGTCGGCCACTCGGCCGGCCATGTACTCGCCGGCCCCCGCGAGCAGGTCGCGGTAGGCGGCGAAGGCGTCGTACACACCGCGCTCGGCGGTGCTGCCGACGGCGATCCGCCGGTCGACGTCCGCCATCAGCTCGGGGTCCTCGGCGATCATCGCCTGAGCCTCGAGCACGTGCTGGGCCTCGCCACCGGCCAGCTGGCCACGCGCGACCAGGTCGGCCGCCACGGCTTTCACGGCCTGACGGGCGCGCCCCTGTTCGCGCGCCGCCTCATCGGCGGTGATCTGCCTGGCCGGCGGTTCGAGGACCGCCGTACCCATGTGCCGCACCTCGCCGATCGCCACTCCGTGGCTCACGCCGACGCCTCGCAGCGTTGTCTCCATTTCACCCGTCTCCGATTGGGCGGCGGCCCCGGCCGCCGCGATGGATGTCCGTCACGCCCGTGCGGGCGGAAGGCTCACTGCCAGCTGAAGAGCGTGTCGTCGGCCTTCACGTCGCCGGACTCGACGACGTCGGACAGGGAGTCGGCGGTCGCCTCGAGTGCCACGACGGGGCAGATCGGGGACTTGCCGAGCTCCTCGACGGCAGCGGGGTTCCAACGGATGACCGCCTGGCCGCGGGTCACGGTGTCACCCTTGTTGACGAGCAGCTCGAAGCCCTCGCCGTTGAGCTGGACGGTGTCGATGCCGAGGTGCGTGAGTACGCCGTGGCCCTCGCCGTCGACGACTACGTACGCGTGCGGGTGCAGGGAGACGACCACACCGTCGACGGGGGACACCGCCTCCGAGGGCTCGCGCACGGGATCGATGGCGGTGCCCGGGCCCACCATCGCGCCGGAGAACACCGGATCCGGCACTGCCGCGAGTCCGATGGCGCGACCTGCAAGTGGGGACGTCACGCTGGTCATGAGGGGCCTCCCAGGGGTGGGGCTCTTGGTGTCGCCGTCACTGACTGTCGCGAACGGCGTACTCTTCAGAAGGATAAGTCACTAGATGTTCGGGTTAGTCCGATGTAGGTCCCGATCCGGACTGGTCCCTTCGGCACGGAGACTAGTGGACTAGACCGGTGGACTAGACCATACGCCTGAATCGATTTGCTTGGGCACCCCCCGGCCTGTACTGTCGTGACTCCCGCCAGGACGCCCCGCGTGAACATCTCGCGAACGGCAGCTGGACGGGACCCTCCTCTTCAGCTTCGATCTCGATCTCCATCTCTCTTTCGTATGCCCTTTCGGGAATGCGGCGAGTGGTCGGGGAGAAGGAAAACCGCTGATAGAGTCGGGGTCGCCGGAAAGGGAAACGCGAAAGCGAGAACCTGGAAAGCACCGAGGAAATCGGACACGAAAGAGTCTGATAGAGTCGGAAACGCAAGACAGCAGAACGAAAGCCCGGAGGAAAGCCGCAGCCGAGAGGCTGAGGTGAGTACGAAGGAAGCG
>NZ_JBIVFO010000053.1:0-45023 GCF_044748225.1 Streptomyces sp. NPDC090021
GCCGCCGGGCCCCCGGTCCGGGTGCAACCCGCGGGGCCGCCCCCCCCCCCTCCCCGGGCGACGCCCCGGGGCGTCGCCCGGTCAGGAGCGGTGGCCGGCCGCAGCCCGGGCCCGGGCGGAGCCGGTGCTGCCCAACGGGCGATACGCGGCTCCCGGCCCTGCCGGGGCGGCGGCCGGCTCCGGAACCGGAGGCCTACCGGACGGCGTCCGCAGCACAGAGCGGCGGACGCCCCGCAGGGGGCGCCTGCGGGCGGCCGTGTACGGTACGCATCCAGCCGCCCGACCGCGGCCCGACCGCTCGGTGCGCCGCCCCGCAGGGCCCGCTCCGCACCCGCCGCGAGGCGACGCAGCACAACGACACACAGCAACCACCGACAAGGGGACCCCATGGGCAAGACCGCACTGATCACCGGAGTCACCGGACAGGACGGCTCGTACCTTGCCGAGCTCCTGCTCTCCAAGGGCTACACGGTGCACGGTCTCGTGCGGCGGTCCTCCAGCTTCAACACGGAGCGGGTTGACCACATCTACCAGGACCCGCAGACGGCCAACCGGTCCTTCGTCCTGCACCACGCCGACCTCTCCGACGGCGTCGCGCTGGTGAACCTGCTCCGCGGCATACGCCCCGACGAGGTCTACAACCTCGGCGCCCAGTCCCACGTCCGCGTCTCCTTCGACGCCCCGCTCTACACGGGCGACGTGACCGGTCTCGGCGCGCTGCGGCTGCTGGAGGCCATCCGGGCCAGCGGTGTCGACACCCGCATCTACCAGGCCTCGTCCTCGGAGATGTTCGGGTCCACCCCGCCGCCGCAGAACGAGCAGACCCCGTTCCACCCGCGCAGCCCCTACGGCGCCGCGAAGGTCTTCGCGTACTGGACCACGGTGAACTACCGTGAGGCGTACGACATGTTCGCCGTCAACGGGATCCTCTTCAACCACGAGTCCCCGCGCCGTGGCGAGACCTTCGTGACCCGCAAGATCACCCGCGCGGTCGCCCGGATCAAGGCCGGTCTGCAGGACCACCTTTACCTCGGCAACCTCGACGCCGTCCGCGACTGGGGCTACGCCCCCGAGTACGTCGACGCCATGTGGCGGATGCTGCAGCAGGACGAGCCCACCGACTACGTCGTCGCCACCGGTGTGGCCGCCACCGTAAGGGAGTTCGTCGAGTCGTCCTTCTCGCACGCCGGCCTCGACTGGACCGAGCACGTGCGGTACGACGCCAAGTACGAGCGCCCCAGCGAGGTCGACGCCCTTATCGGCGACGCTTCCAAGGCGCAGGAGCTGCTTGGCTGGAAGCCGTCGGTGCTGGTGGCCGAACTTGCTCAGATCATGGTGGACGCCGACATCCGTCAGGTCGAGGACCAACTGGCGGGCGTGACGGTCCGCATCGACCGCTGAGGGCTTATATTTCCCCTACGATTTGCCGTGTTCCGGTCACGCGGGCGGTTCCATGCCAGTGTGGCCGGGGCAAACGTGCCGTATGTCCCTAGTGCACCCTCCATGCTGAACCTTTGATTCCAAGTTGGTATGCAATGGGTCAAGGGAGGTGACCAGGCCCCCGCGTGAGCCCTAGTCTGCGCCAGATACATATGGCTGTTCGGATAGTTCCAGCCATCAAACCGGGCGATTGCCCTGGGGGGCTCATGCGTAGATCAAGAGGGCTGACTGCCGCCCTCGTACTGTCACTGGCCGGTGCGGGCACCGGTATAGGCCTGGTGCTGATGCCGCAGGCGTCCGCCATCACGGCTCCGGTGGCATTCACCGCCGACCAGCTGCCGACCTGGCAGCCGGACGGCATCGTCTGGGCGATGGCCCAGGCCGAGGGCACCGTCTTCGCCGGCGGAACCTTCTCCGCCGTCCGTCCGCCCGAGGGTGTGGCGGGCGCCGAGCGGGAGGCCGTGAACTTCGTCGCGCTCGACGCCGCGACGGGCAACCCCACCTCCTGCAAGCTGGCCTTCACCATCGGCGACGGCACCGCGACGGTGCGCACGCTGGTCGTCTCGAAGGACAAGAAGACCCTCTACGCGGGTGGCTACTTCGGGGCCGTCAACGGCACCCCGGTCTCCAGCGTCGCGGCCATCGACATCGCGAGCTGCACCCCCAAGGCCGCCTTCCACCCGGGCTTCCCGGCCACCGTGCGCGGACTCGCCGTCACAGACGACACCCTGTACGTGGCCGGCGACTTCAACACCGTCGAGGGCCAGACCCGTCAGCGGTTCGCCGCAGTGGACGCCTCCTCCGGGGCGCTCAAGCCCTTCAAGGCCGACGCCGACGAGCCGGGCCGGGCAATCGAGGTCACCCCCGACGGCAAGAACGTCCTGCTCGGCGGCGACTTCTTCACGATCAACAACGCCAACAGCCACGCGCTGGCCGTCGTCGACGCCATGTCCGGCGCCGTGAAGAAGACCTACAGCAACATCCCGTCGAACTCCGTCGTCAAGGACATCTCCACCGACGACACCGGCTTCTACACGGGCAACGAGGGCTCCGGCGGCGGCGTCTTCGACGGCCGCATCGGCCTGCGCCTGAGCGACTTCACCGAGAAGTGGCGCGACCGCTGCCTCGGTGCCACGCAGTTCGTCCTGCCGTACGAGGGCGTCCTCTACAGCTCCTCGCACGCGCACGACTGCTCCACCGAGCAGGAGTTCCCCGACGGCAAGCGCCACTTCCTGCTCGCCCAGCCGACCAACCACGAAGGCTCCGCCCCCGCGCCCGTGGACGGGTTCGTGCGCGGCCCGGGCAAGCTCGGCTGGCACCCCACGGCCAACGACGGTCTCGGCGAGGGCATCGGCCCGCGCGTGATGGCGGTGGCCGAGAAGAACGACGTGAAGTACATGTGGGTCGGCGGTGAGTTCACCCTCATCAACGGCAAGGCCCAGCAGGCTCTGACCCGCTTCGCCTCCACCGGCGACGTCGGCGCCCCGACCACCCCGGTGGCCAGCGCCTCCAGCGTCAAGCCCGGCGAGGTCCAGGTCCGCTGGCGGACCAGCTACGACGCGGACGACAGCAAGCTGACGTACCGCATCTACCGCAACGGCTCGGCCACCCCGGCCGCCACCGTCACCGCGAGCTCGCTGGAATGGGAGCGCCCGCAGGCCTCCTGGAACGACACCACCGTCAAGGCCGGACAGTCGTACTCCTACCGGGTGACCGCGACCGACGCCGCCGGCAACACCAGCGCCCTGTCGGCCACCACCAAGGTGACCGTCCCGACCTCGGTCCAGTCCTACCCGAACCAGGTCCGCACCGACGGCGCCGAGCTGTACTGGCGCTACGACGACGTGGTCAGCCCGTACGTCGCCGACTCCTCGGTGTCCGGCAACCGCAGCGGCATCCAGGTCAACGCCCCCGCCCTGAAGCAGTCGCCCGGCGCGGTCCCCGGCAGTAACGCCATGGGCTTCAACGGCAAGAGCCAGAAGGTGCACAGCGACCGCCGCCAGACGGTCGGCAACACCTTCACCATCGAGACCTGGTTCAAGACCAACACCACGCGCGGCGGCAAGCTGATCGGCTTCGGCAACAACACCACGCGCAACAGCGGCTCCAACGACCGCCACATCTACATGACCAACACCGGTCGCCTGGTGTTCGGCGTCTACAACGGCTCGACCCGGACGGTCTCCACCGGCCTGTTCGACACGTACAACGACAACAAGTGGCACCACGTGGTCGGCACCCAGGGCCCCGGCGGCATCACGCTCTACGTCGACGGCCAGAACAAGGGCTCGCTGAACGCCACCAGCAACGGCACCTACGCGGGCTACTGGCACGCCGGCGGCGACAACCTCTCCGGTTGGCCGACCCGCCCGACGAGCAACTTCTTCGCCGGTCAGCTCGACGAGACCGCCGTGTACCCGACGACGCTCACCCAGGCCCAGGTCAAGAACCACTTCGACCTGGCCAAGGCTCCCACCGACACGGTCTCCACGGTCAAGACGACCGAGGACACCTACATCAACCAGGGCGCCCCGAGCAGCACCTACGGCACCAGCACCTCGCTCGCCGTCCGCGGCAGCGGCTCGCTGTACGAGACGTACATGCGCTTCGACCTGCCGGCCGCCCCGGCCGGCCAGGTCCTGAAGTCCGCCTCGCTGCAGTTCAAGACCAGCACCCAGGCGAGCGCCGGTACCGCCAACACCGTCTCCGTGGTCCCGGTCACCGGTACCTGGAGCGGCGCGAGCACGACGTTCAAGACCAAGCCGGCCCTCGGCGCCACCCCGCTCGGCAGCATCGCGGGCGTGCCGGACGGCTCGGCCGTGCACAACGTCCCGCTGGACACCGCCGCGGTCACCGCGGTGCTGGGCAGCAGCTACAGCCTGGGCCTGACGAGCAACGGCAGCGACCCGCTGTGGCTCTGGTCCTCGGAGTCCACGGCCGCGGAGGGCACTCCGCAGCTGGTGCTCACCTTCGGCGCGCAGTAGCACGAAGCACCGCCTGACGGAATGCGGGGCCCGGCTGCGTGGCCGGGCCCCGCACTCCTGTGCACACCCCCTCGGGGGTGGGCACACGGATCACGGCCGGACCGTTCGATCCGGCCCCGGTCCACCGCACACCCCCTTGAGTACGGGAGCCACCCGATGTACCGACGCTCCGCAGCGGCCGCTGTCCTGCTCGCCGCCGCCCTGACGCTGACCGCCTGTAGTTCGGGCGGGGACGACGCCGACGCCCAGGCGAAGCCGAAGCCCCCGGCCTCCTCGGCGGCACCCGACCCGGCGGACACCCCGGCCCCGTCGGAGCCCGCCCCCGACGCGAAGCCGACCGGCCCCGTCCTGCCCGACGCCAAGCTGACCCCGAAGACGGGCAGCTTCACGGCCGAGGAGAAGAAGTACCTGAGCGGCCGGGTCCCGGAGAAGATGGACCCGGCGGCCGTGCTGCAGACGGGCCAGGAGGCCTGCCAGCGGGTGGCGCGCACCGCCAAGCGCGACAAGGACGCGGCGACCGGCGCCATCATCACCGGTGAGATCCGGGGCGCCAAGGACGCGATCACGCACCTGTGCCCGGACCAGAAGCCGGTCCTCGCCGCTGCGGAGAAGGGCTTCCCCGAGGGGCCCCGCACCTCTCCCGCGGCGGGCAATTACCGCGCGCTGACCCAGGCCACGAACTGCACCTGGGAGGCCAAGAGCAAGGACGGCTCCGTCCTCGCCTCGGGTCCCGAGACCCCGCCCAAGGCCGGTGACAAGATCACGGCCACGATTCCGGCCGGCACCGCGGAGTTCAACTCCTCCGGCTGCTACGCCTGGATCCCCGCGTAGCACCAGCGCAGCACCGCACCACCGCAGTCGCGAAACGCCCCGCAGGACCGGACTTCCGGCCCTGCGGGGCGTTTTCGTGCCCGGAGGCGGGGTAGCCGCGCGGTCACAGTCACAGTCACCGCGCCGGAAGGCGGACCCATGGGCATCGGCGGATGCATGGGCCTGATCGTGGTGGGCGCCGTACTCACCTTCGCCGGCGACTGGGAGATGGAGAGCGTCAACCTCGACCTGGTCGGCCTGATCATGATGGCGGTGGGCGGGATCGGCCTCGCCGTCTACACCAGCATCTACCGCAGGCGCCGGGCGACGGGCGCGATCCCCGTGGTGGAGGAACACCGCCGGGACGTCATCTGAGGCCCGGCCTCAGCGGCCCAGCGCCGCCCCGTACACCGGCAGCAGCGTGTCGAGGACCGCGTCCATGGAGAACGACCCGTCGGCCAGCGCGCGCGCCGCCAGCGAGGCCCCGCGGTTCGCCGCCGGATCCAGCAGGTCCAGGACCGCGGCGGCCACGCCCGCGGGACCGGGGTCGACCGCGCGGCCGGCTCCCGCCCGCGCGATGTCCCGGGCCAGGCCGTTGGAGTGCGTCACCACCGAGGGGACGCCCACCGCGAGGGCCTCCAGGACGGACATCGGGAACGGCTCGTCCACCGAGGGCAGGACGTAGACGTGGGCCCGGCGCAGCTCCGCGAGCACCTGCTCGCCCGACAGCGCCCCGGGGACCGTGAACCGGTCCGTCAGGCCCAGCGCCCCGATCCGGGCGCGTACGGCCCCCAGCTCGCCCTCGTCCGGCCCCGCGACCACGAAATGCGCGTCCGGGTGCTGCGCGAGGACCGCCGGGGCGGCGTCCACGAAGTCCACCGGCCGCTTACGGGCCTGCAGGCGCGCGGAGTACAGGATGCGCGGTGCCCCCTCGGGCGCGGGCCGCTCCTCCTGCGCCGGGGTCCCGTTGACCAGCCGGACCGCGTTCGCCAGCGGTGCGCCGACCACCGCGTCCAGGCCCTCCCGCTCGTGCGGGGTCAGGTACAGCACGGTGTCGGCGCCGCGCAGCAGCCGGCGTACCGCCACCGCGTCCAGCACCTTCGCCAGGAGCTTCTCGCTCGGGTCCACCATCCCGTGGGTCTGGAGCACCAGCGGCTTGCCCGCGCGCAGCGCCGCCAGCGCCACCGGCAGGGTCACCAGGTCACGCGCCAGGTGGACGTGCACCACGTCGGCATCGCGCACCAGACGGCCGGCCGAGGCCAGCAGCGCCGGCGAGGTCATGCCGCTGAATCCGAGGGGGAGCAGCCGACGGGCCGGGAACAGCTTCGCCGGCACACCCTCCACGGATGAGGGCCATGCGTCGAAGCCGTCGCCCAGCGCCAGCAGCCGCGCCTCGTGACCGCGGGCCCGCAGTCCCTTCGCCAGGTTCAGCGCGACCCGCACCGGGCCGCCGAAGGCGTGCGAGGGGGAGTGCAGGGTGACGGCGTGCAGGACTCTCATCGCGGCACTCACTTGGGCTCCTCCACCGGGCGGCGACGCCCGTCCTGGGTCTGCAGCGTCAGTTCCGGCAGGTCCTTGTGCACGACGGCCCCCGCGCCCGCGACGGCGCACCGGCCGACGGTCACCCCGGCGAGCACGGTGGCCCGTACCGCCACCCAGGCGCCGTCCTCGACGGTGATCGGGGCGTTGCGGTAGCGGAAGTCGGCGGCCCGGTGGTCGTGCGAGCCGGTGCACAGCATGGCCTCCTGCGAGAGGCACACGTGCGAACCGATGGTCACCGGCTCCAGGTTCAGCACCCAGACGCCCTCGCCGATCCACGCGTGGTCCCCGACGGTGAGCTTCCACGGCCACAGCACGCGGACCCTGTGCCGGATCAGCACGCCCTCGCCGATCTTCGCCCCGAAGGCCCGCAGCAGCGAGACGCGCAGCCGGGCCGGACAGAACCAGGCCATGAACACCGTGTTCATCACGGCGAACCAGAGCGCCTGCGTCAGCAGCCCGCGCCCCTTGTCGTACCCGGCCAGCGTGAAGGAAGGAAGGTCACGCAACAGATGCCCCCATCGTGCTCTCGGCCGCGGCCTCCCCGGGCGCGGCCCGCTCAGACTAGACTGCGCGCGGACCAGGCACATCGGGTGGGGGCGGCAGTGACGACGGACATACGCAAGCCCTTCGCAGCGTCGGCCCGGCCGGTCGTTCCGTCCCCCTTCGAGGACGAGAGCACGTGGGGCCGGGAAACCCTCCCGCGCACGCTGCTCTCCCGGGCGCTGTCCGTACCGCTCGCGCTCGGGTTCACCGTCTTCCTGCCGCTGTTCGTCGCCGTCCAGACGGGCGCGGGCGTCCGCGACGCGGCCTTCTGGCTGCAGCTCCTGCTCACCATGTACGCGGGCGCACGCCTCTCGGCGATGGTGCTCACCAGCCGCCGCAAGCTCCTCCAGGGCTCCTTCTGGCTCTTCGTCTACATGGCCATGGGCGTGGCCCCGCTCGCACAGGCCGTCCTCGGGCAGGTGCCGACGCCGGTCGTCGGCCCGCGTTCCGACCTGACCGCCGCCGTCGGGCTGGTGCTGCTCGGCTGCACGGCGTTCGACGTGGGCGTGCTGCTGGCCCGGCACCGGCCGGCCGAGCGCGCGGGCGGCTCCCAGAAGGCGTCGAGGCCCGTCATGGCGCACCGGCGCCGGCTCCAGCTGCTGGCGGGTCTGTCGTTCCTGTGCAGCGCCGCCTTCATCATGAAGCTGGGCGGCCCCGCGGTGTTCTTCTCCAGCCGTCAGGAGATCATCGCCGGTATCGAGGAGGCGGGCGTCTCCAACGGCGACGGCCAGGCCGGCCAGGCGCTGCTGCGCGGCTTCGGCACCGTGCCGGCGCTGCTGGCGCTGCTCCTCTACACCCGCTGGCTGATCACGTCGAAGTTCGCCCGCCGCAAGGTGTCGGTCATCGTCACGTGGGCGGCGCTCGCCGGACTCAACCTGATCGTCAACAACCCGATCTCGAATCCGCGGTACTGGTTCCTGACGGTCATGTTCGCGCTGCTGTTCACCGTCTTCCCGGTGAGCGCGGCGATGTACCGGGTGGCGCTCTCGATGGCGGTGGTCGTCGCCCTCCTGATCTTCCCGTTCGCGGACCGCTTCCGCTACGACGAGAAGAACTACCGGCCGGTGGAGACCACGTCGTTCCTGGAGCCGATGGCGCTCAAGGACTACGACCAGATCGGCATGTTCGCGAACACCATCACCTTCTCGGAGTCGGGCCCGGGGCACTTCTACGGGCGCCAGCTGGCCGGGTCGATCTTCTTCGCGGTGCCGCGGTCGGTCTGGGAGGGCAAGCCGAGGGACACCGGCGTGATGGTCGGCCAGTGGATGGGCACGGTCAACACCAACCTCTCCTCGCCGATCTGGGCGGAGCTGTGGCTGGACTTCGGGCCGCTGGGGATGGGCGCCGGCCTGCTGGGCATGGGGTACGCCGCCGCGCGCGTCGACCGGCGGTACGCGAAACGGGCCACGCGGCGGTCACCGCCGGGGAGCCTCATCTCGGTGGTCGTCCCGCTGGTCGCGGGCTACTCCTTCATCCTGCTGCGCGGACCGCTGCTCCAGGCGTCGGGACGCGTGGCGATCGCGGCCCTCTGCCTGGCGCTGGTCGCGACCCACCGCACGGACAAGGCCACCACCCTCCGCTGACGCGCGGCCCGTTGCGGGGACACCGCCCCGCGCCTCGATCGCCGACGGGGCCGAAAGAACGGGGCTCCGCCCCGGACCCCGGGCCGCAACCTCCCCCAGCTACCGCTGGGAGGGGCCCCGGGCGGGGCCGGGCTTGTTCGCCCCGGCTTCCCTGCACAGGTCGGCGAGGCCGACATTGCAGCCTCGCCGGGGATTGTGGTGCGGGGTCCGGGGGTAGCCCGGTGCTTGCGGCGCCGGGTCCGGGCGGAGCCCGATGCTTGTGGCCTCGCCGGGGATTGCGGCGCGAGGTCCGGGGGTAGCCCGGTGCTTGCGGCGTTGCCGGGGATTGTGGCGCGGAGTCTGGGCGGAGGCCGATGCGTGCGGCCTCGCCGGGGATTGTGGTGCGGGGTCCGGGCGGAGCCCGATGCTTTCAGCCCGTCCGGCGCTTGAGGACCGGGTCCGGGCGGAGCCCGGGGAAGGGGAGCGGGGCCCGCGCAGCGGTCAGGCCGCGGGGGCGGCCGCCCGCCGGGGCTCGTCGGGCTGCGGAGCAGCGGGGTCCAGGCGGGCGACCCGAAGCCAGGCGGCCAGGGCCTTGATCGCGGAGCCGGCCGCCAGGCCCCACGCGGCGCCCGCCACACCCCACACCGCGTACCCGCCCAGCAGCAGTCCCACGGACAGCAGCGAGAAGACCACCTGCAGCGAGAGCGTGGCCTTCGGGGCGAGCACCCGCAGGGTGAGCAGCGCACACGTCCCCAGCCCCATCACCGCGTACTGCGCCCCCGTCGCCGGCAGCAGCGCGGACGCCGACGCCCAGGTGTCGCCGAGCAGTTCCCGGCCCAGCCGGTCCGGCAGCAGGTACAGGGCCGCCGCCCAGCCCGCGCCGACCGCGGCCAGCACCAGGCCCAGCGCCGCCGTCGCCCGCACCGTGGCGCGCTTGCCGGCGAGCCGCCCGAGCACCGGCGGCCCGAAGGCGTTCGCAGAGTTGAACAGCACGTTCAGCGGCCCGAACAGGGTGGTCGCACCCCGCAGCGCACCGACGGCCAGCGGCGTGGCGAAGACGCCGAGGCCCAGCACGGCGAGCTGGCTGGAGCCGTTGCCCACCGCGAACTCGACCACGAACCGCTGCCCGAGATGCCCGCGGCGCAGGTACGGCCGCAGATCCGCGCGGGAGCCGTGGACGTACGGCCGCAGCAGCCACAGGCCGAGCCCCAGCGCGGGCAGCGCGGAGAGGCCCCACGCCAGCACCAGCCGCCCCGCCGAGGCCCCTTCGGGCTGCAGGGCCAGCGCCGCGACCACGCACACCAGCCGCAGCGCGTCCGCGGCCAGCGCCCGCTCGGGGGCGCGCAGCGCGGAGAAGCAGTAGCGCAGCCCGTCCTGGAGAAGCACCAGCGGCAGCACGAGGCCCAGCGCGAGGAAGGCCCGCCCGGTGGCCCCGGGGAGTGCCAGGCCCACCACCGCGAGCAGTACGCCCGCGGCGGCCGACGCGGCTCCCGTGAAGCCGGTGGCCGAACGGCAGGCCGCGGCGAGCCCCTCGCCCTTCTCCAGGACGAGGCTCTGGCCGACGTAGGCCATGTTCAGCCCGAGGAGCACGCTGAAGGTCA
Organism: Streptomyces sp. NPDC090021; assembly: GCF_044748225.1. Lineage (NCBI taxonomy): Bacteria > Bacillati > Actinomycetota > Actinomycetes > Kitasatosporales > Streptomycetaceae > Streptomyces > Streptomyces sp. NPDC090021. Next base: position 10,483 of record NZ_JBIVFO010000053.1, read on the forward strand.
CGTACACCATCGAGAAGTCGGCGAAGGCGGAGGCCGACGACAGCCGTGCGGCCAGCACCAGCACCAGGATGTTGGTGGCGCTGGAGGCGGCCTGGTCCAGGACCGAGGCGACGGCGGCGAGGCCGCGTCGGCTCACCTGCGGCCCATGCGCACGGTGCGCAGCGCGACGGTGTCGGTGCCGTCACCGGGGATGTGCTGCTCGGGCTCGGCCACCTCGTAGGGGATCGGCTGGGGCTGCGGTACGGAGTTCCCCGGCTTCGCGGGCGCCGGACCGGCCGCGGTCGTGCCGCCCTTGCCCTTGTTCTTGCTGCGCTTCTCGCCGGGCAGCGGAGCGTGCAGCACCGCGCCGAGCACGGTGCCGCCGGCGCCGCTGATGAGTTCGCGGATCCGGATGAGGTCGGTGCGGTGGATGGCGCGCGGGTCGCTGACGACCAGGACGCCGTCGACACGGTCGACGAGGGCGAGGGCGTCGGCGTACGAGAGCACGGGCGGGGCGAGCACGACGACGGTGGAGTTGGGGGCGTCGGCCTCGGAGATCAGCCGGGTGGCGCGGGCGGAGGTCAGCGCACGCGGCACGTTGCGCGCCCGGTCGCCCGGGATGAGGTCGAAGGAGCCGGACTCGCCGGCGTCCACGACGAGCTGGCGCCCGTCGGGCCACTCGGAGTCGGAATGGCGCCCGGGTGCGGGCGCACCGCCCTGGCCCTGGCTCCAGCGGGGGCGGCCACCGGCGTCCGTCGGCAACTGGCTGGCCAGCACCGGCGTGCGCAGGTCGGCCTCGATGAGCAGGACGTCCTTGCCGGTCTCCGCGAAGGAGGCGGCGAGGTTGACGGCCACCGCGGCGGCGGTCTCGCTGCTGCCGCGGGGTGCGACGACGAGGAGCCGGCGCCGGTCGGCGAAGCGGGAGTCGTAGGCGAGGCGGAAGGCCACCGAGCGGTACTCCTCGGCGAGCCGGGGGTCGGCCTCACCGGCGGCGAGCAGCGGCCCGCCGCCCGTCCGGTCCCGCGGCAGGTAGCCCAGTACGGGGGCGCGCAGGGCGCGGGCCACGTCGCCCTCGGAGCGGGGCGCCGGGTCGAAGACCAGCCGGACCCAGGCGGCCAGCAGGCCGAGGGCGAGGCCCACGGCCGCGCCGAGCGCGAGGGACATGACGATGCCGGGGCCGTCGGTGGCGGTGGGCGGGGTCGCGGCGCTGGTGACGCGGCCCGGGGTCATGTCGAGGGCCTCAAGCTTGGTGATCTTGCTGTTGTAGCCGCCGACCTCGCTCTGCAGGTCGGTCTTGGCGGAGCCGGCCGCGTCGCGTCCGGCGCCGGCGGGCATCCGGGCGATCTCCTTGGAGAGCTCGTCGAGGTTCTTGGCGACCGGGTCGCGCTGGTCCTTGTAGCCCTTGACCATCTTGTCGCGGGTGGCGTCGAGGGACTCCTGCCGCTTGAGGAGGTAGGCCTCGCTCATGGCGTTGGCGCGCTTGGCGGCCTCCTTGGCGGAGTCCGCGGTGTAGGTGAAGCGCAGCACCAGGGTCTGGGGCGGGTTGGTCACCTGCAGGCCGGAGCGCAGGGCGGCGAAGTCCTTGGCGGACACCCCGAGCTTCTTCGCCGCCTCGTTGGCGGTGGAGGAGCTGAGCGCGACCTGGCGCTCGGAGCCGACGTTGATCGCCTTGTCGGGGGCGAGGCTCGGGTTGAACGGGTCGTCGGTGGGCGCGCGCAGCACGATGTCGGCGGTGGCGACGTAGGTGTCGGCGGTGGATATGCCGAGGTAGACGCCGCCCAGCAGGCCGACGGCGATGCCCGCGCCGATCAGTCTGCGGTAGCGCAGGAGCTGCCGGAACTGGTCCCTGAGGAGGTCGGGTTCGTCGTCGGCCGGTGCCGCTGCCGGGCGGTTCGTCTCGATCACGGCCGGGTTCCCCCAAGTGCTTCGTCCATCAGTGCGTCGATGCGGGCCAGGCCCGCTTCACGGCTCAGGTGCGCCGCTACGTGGCGGGGTCCGGCCGCTCCCAGTGCGTCCGCGCCCTCGGGGTCCTCCGCCAGGGCCCGTACGGCCTTCAGCAGGGCCTCGGGGTCCTCCGGCGGTACGAGCACCCCTGCGCCCGAGCGCTCCACCTCCTGGGCCGTCCCGCCCTCCGCCGCCACGGAGGCGACGACGGGCCGGCCGGTCTGGAAGTAGGAGGTCAGCTTCGACGGGACACTCATGTCCAGCACGGCGGCGTGCTGTGTGACCGCGAGAACGTCCGCCGCCGCGAGGATATCCGGGAACTCGCCGTCGGCGGCAGGGGGGATGATGTCCAGATTCGGTACGTCCGCGGAGAGGTCCGCGAGCGCGGAGCGCTGACTGCCGTCGCCCATCAGGACGAAACGGACCTTCGGGTCCAGCCGGGCGGCGCCCACCAGGACTTCGAGTCCCTGCTTGAGGCCCATGTTCCCGGAGTGCAGGACGACGGTCTCGCCGGGTCCCCAGCCCAGGTGGCGGCGGGTCTCGCCGCGCGGCCTGGTCGGCTTGGGCACGTGGGACCAGTTGGGGACCAGGCGGATCCGGCCGGGGTCCACGCCCATGCCGACGACCCGTTCCACGAAGGTCTCGTGGATGACGCCGACGAGGGTGGCCCGCTTGAGGGCGTACGCCTCGGCGCGGCCGGCGATCGCGGCCGCCTTGTCGCCGCCGCTGATCCCGCTCTGCGCGGCGGCGGCGCCCATGAGGTCCTGGACCACGGGGACGTAGGGGACCTTCCAGCGTGCCGCGAGCCGGGCGGCGAGCACTCCGCCGGCCAGGCTGGGCATCTGGGCGAGCACCGCGTCGGGCCTGGGCATCCGCGGCGGTGCCACGGCGCCGTGCAGGAGAATCGATCCTTCGAACAGGGCCCGCTTCACGGCGGTCTGGCGGGGCGGCACGGTGTGCGCGCGCCGGTGCACGGTGACTCCCGCGCGCTGTTCCGTGCGCCGGAGCGCCCCCCTGTACTCCGGTTCGAGCGACCACGCCGGGTAGTGCGGCATGCCGGCGAGGACGTGTGTCTCGTGGCCGAGATCCGCCCAGTGCTCCGCGATCTGCGTCGCATACGGGCCGATGCCCGCGTGTTCCGGAGCGTAATTGGTGGAAACCAGCAGCATGCGCCGCTGACCGGATCTCGACACCGAGCGTCCCCTCTTCCCCTGGATGATGCGCACGTCACCCTATTCGTTCACCCGCGTGATGCGGAACGTGCACGCTATTGTCTGCTAATCCGCTGCACCGGGGGGTGCGGCCGCTGGGGATGAAGAGATGACGGAGCGGTACATGTCCGACATTGGAGCGCCTGTGCGCCGACCGTATCGAGTCGGTTACGCGCCGGGTGCCTACGATCTATTCCATATCGGGCATCTCAACATTCTTCGGCACGCCAGAAGTCAGTGTGACTACCTGGTCGCCGGAGTCGTCTCCGACGAGATGGCCGAACTCGCCAAGGGCCGCCGCCCGATGATCCCGCTCGTCGAGCGCCTGGAGATCGTGCGCAGCGTCAAGTACGTGGACGCCGCCTTCGTCGAGACGGTCCCGGACAAGGTGGAGACCTGGAAGCAGGTCCGCTTCGACGTCATCTTCAAGGGCGACGACTGGCGCGGCACCCCCAAGGGCGACAAGCTGGAGAAGGACTTCGCCGCCCACGGCGTCGACGTCGTCTACTTCCCCTACACCGTCCACACCTCCAGCACCCAGCTGCGCCGGGCACTGGACGCGCTCGCCGGACCCGCTCCGGCGCCGGGACAGGTCACCGGCGAACGGCGCTGAGTTCCCGGAACCACTTGGCGAGGAAGGCCAGCAGGAACAGCGTGGCGACCCCGCCCAGTCCGGCGTACGCCCAGGTGAACAGCCTTCCGCCGCCGAGCAGCAGGAACACCAGGCAGAACACCCCGTAGTCCACGGGCAGCAGCGCCACCGCGCGCAGAGTCGACGGCGCGGCGGCGGGGCTTCCCGGAGCCGGCCTGGGCTTGAGCTTCTCGGTCAGCAGGCCGCCGAAGAAGGTGACGACGGCGGCGAACTGGAAGCCGAGCGGCACCAGCAGCCAGCCGTCGGCCGTCGTGCCGTACTCCTCGGGGAACCGGTAGAACGCGATCAGCACGCACGAGTGGAGCGCCGTGAGCTTGGCGGCGTCCACGACGTGGTCCAGCCACTCGCCGGCGGCACTGCCGCCGCCGCGCAGCCGGGCCAGCTGCCCGTCGGCCGAGTCGAAGGCGAAGCCGACCGCGAGCGCGGCCCACACCGCGAGCCCCAGCGCCCACGAGGGCCCGGTCAGCGCGACCGCGGCCACCGCGGCGAAGCTGAAGGCGGCGCTGATCAGAGTCACCTGGTTCGGGGTGAGCCCGAGGGCGTAGGAGCCGGCGGCCAGGTAGCGCCCGGTGGGCCGGTTCACGAACCGTGAGTAGAGCGACACCCCCTTCGCCGACTTCTGCGCCCCGCGCAGTTCCCGCAGTGCGGTCCCGACTCTGCCCATGCAGGGGCTCCCCTCAGCGACGATGTCGAACACATCATCGCAGCACAGTTGGTCGGTTTCGTTCCGGACGTCGCGGCATCGCCGAGGCCGAGACGGCCGAGCCCCTCGCCGCCGCCGACCGCGCGGCGCCCGCCGCCCTCCTCAAGCGGATGCTCCTGGCGGTCGAGACCCGCCGACCTTCAGCAGCAGCACCGAGCGGGCCGGTACGGTCAGGGTCTCCCCGGCGCGGTGCCGGGTGCCGGGGACGGCGGCCTGCTCCTCCAGAGAGGTGTCCAGGACCAGTTCGTACTCCTCGGCCCACGGCGCCGCCGGCAGCACCCAGGCCGCCGGCCGGTCACCGGTGTGGAGCAGCACGAGGAAGCTGTCGTCCGTCACCTGCCGCCCCCGCTGGTCACGGCCCGGGATGTCCCGCCCCGACAGGTACATCCCCAGCGCGGACGCCGGGGCGTACCAGTCCCGCTCCGTCATCTCCACGCCCGCCGGCGTGAACCAGGCCAGGTCCCGCAGCCCGTCCGCGCCCTGCGGCCGGCCCGAGAAGAACGCCCGCCGCCGCAGCACCGGATGGGCGTGGCGCAGCGAGATCAGCCGGGCCGTCAGGGCGAACAGCGACCGCCACGCCGGATCCTCCAGCAAAGACCAGTCCACCCATCCCGTCTCGTTGTCCTGGCAGTAGGCGTTGTTGTTGCCGCCCTGCGTGCGCCCGAACTCGTCGCCCGCCACCAGCATCGGCACCCCCGTCGACAACAGCAGGGTGGTCAGCAGGTTGCGCAGCTGGCGACGCCGGAGCACGCCGATGCGGGCGTCGTCCGTCTCCCCCTCCGCCCCGCAGTTCCACGACCGGTTGTCGTTGGTCCCGTCCCGGCCCGCCTCCCCGTTCGCGTCGTTGTGCTTGCGCTCGTAGGACACCAGGTCCCGCAGGGTGAAACCGTCGTGCGCGGTCACGAAGTTCACCGAGGCGTACGGGCGCCGCCCGCCCCACGCGTACAGGTCGCTCGACCCCGACAGCCGGTAGCCGAGGTCCCGTACGTCGGGCAGCGCACCCCGCCAGAAGTCCCGTACGGCGTCCCGGTATCGGTCGTTCCACTCCGTCCACAGCGGCGGGAACGCCCCCACCTGGTAGCCGCCGGACCCCACGTCCCACGGCTCGGCGATCAGCTTCACCCGCCGCAGCACCGGGTCCTGCGCGATGACCGCCAGGAACGGCGACAGCATGTCCACGTCGTGCATCGAGCGGGCCAGCGCCGCCGCCAGGTCGAAACGGAAGCCGTCCACCCCCATCTCCGTGACCCAGTAGCGCAACGAGTCCGTGATCAGCCGCAGCACGTGCGGCCGCCCGGCGTGCAGGGTGTTCCCGCAGCCCGTGTAGTCGGCGTACCGCCGCTGGTCGGACTGGAGCCGGTAGTAGCCCCGGTTGTCGAAACCGCGCAGCGACAGCGTGGGCCCCAGCTCACCGGCCTCCGCCGTGTGGTTGTAGACCACGTCGAGGATCACCTCGATCCCGGCCGCGTGCAGCGCCCGGACCATCCGTTTGAACTCGCCGACCTGCTGCCCGGCCGTACCGCTCGACGAGTAGCCCGCGTGCGGGGCGAAGTAGCCGACCGAGTTGTAGCCCCAGTAGTTGCGCAGTCCCTTGCGCAGCAGATGGTCCTCGTGCGCGAACTGGTGCACCGGCAGCAGCTCGACCGCCGTCACGCCCAGCTTCACCAGGTGCTCGACCGCCGCCGGATGGGCCAGGCCCGCGTAGGTCCCGCGCAGCTCCTCGGGAACGCCCGGATGGCGCATCGTGAAGCCGCGCACGTGCAGCTCGTAGATCACCGAATCGGCCCAGGGGGTCTTCGGCCGGACGTCGTCCGCCCAGTCGTCGTCATCGTGCACGACCACGCCCTTGGGCAGATACGGAGCGGAGTCCCGGTCGTCGCGCACGGTGTCCGCGATGTACTGCTGCGGCCAGTCCCGGACGTGCCCGTACACCTCCGGCGGCAGCGTGAAGTCCCCGTCGACGGCCCGTGCGTACGGGTCCAGGAGCAGCTTCGCCGGATTGTGCCGGACTCCCGTCCAGGGGTCCCAGCGGCCGTGCACCCGGAATCCGTACCGCTGCCCCGGGCGCACGCCCGGCACGAAACCGTGCCAGATCTCGTGCGTGAGCTCCGTCAGCAGGCAGCGGGTCTCGGCCCCGCCCTCGTCGAAGAGGCACACCTCCACGGCCTCCGCGCCCTGCGCCCACACGGCGAAGTTGGTGCCCGCGGTCCCGTCCGGACCGTGGTGGAAGCGGGCCCCCAGGGGGTGCGAGGACCCCGGCCACACCGCCGGGGCCGGGTGCGTGTGCGCCCGTACGGGCTGCCCCCTGACCTGGCCGTTCGTCCGGCCGTCCGGCCGTCCGTTCGGCTGATGGCCCGGTGGGCCGCCCGGTTGGCCGTCCACGTGCGGTACGGGCGCGGCCTGTCCGCTCCGTACCCCCGCGACGACGTCGCTGACGGCTTCCACCGCCTCCTGCTCGGCTGCGCTCGACACTGCCCGCCTCCACGGCTCTTCGGTACCGGCGGGGGAAGGGGAGTGTCTGGCCCCGGCGTCCCGGCCCGGGCCCGCCCCCGTCTGGTCCTTCCCACTGTTCTGCCCGGACAGCTCTGCCCGGAACGTGGCCCGCGCTCACGTTTCCCCCGGAGGGGCCCGGTCGTTGGAGGGGACGTGACACTTCTGACGAGGCGGGCAGGGGCGGGCTTGGCCGCCGTGGCGGTGTGGGCGGGCCTGCTCGGCGGGCTGGCCGCCTGCACCCGGGACGGCAAGTCGCCCGTCGAGATCCAGCTCCCCGGCAGAGTCCGCTCGCCGGACGAGGCCATCCGCATCACCCCCGACGACAACGCCAGGGACGTCCCGGCCGACGGCCGGCTGACGGTCACCGTGCCCGAAGGGCGGCTGGAACGGGTCGTGGTGACCAAGGTCGAGGACGCGCAGCAGGAGGAGGTCCCGGGCGCCATCGCCCCCGACGGACTCAGCTGGAGTCCCACCCCGCAGGCGGGACGGCTCGCCCTCGCCGCCAAGTACACCGTGGACGCCGTCGCCCTCGACGGGCACAACCGCCGCCAGGCCCGCCGCACCACCTTCACCACCTACGTTCCCGAAGAGCGGTTCATCGGCTACTTCAAGCCCGAGAACCGCTCCACCGTCGGTACCGGCATGATCGTCTCCTTCAAGTTCAGCCGCGCCATCGAACGCCGCGCCGAGGTGGAGCGCGCCATCCGGATCACCGCGGAGCCCGCGGTGGGGATCGCCGCCCACTGGTTCGGCAAGGAACGCCTCGACTTCCGGCCCAAGCAGTACTGGAAGCCCGGGACCAAGGTCACCGTGCGGATGGCCCTGCGCGACGTCGAGGGCGCGCCCGGCTCGTACGGGATCCAGTCCAAGACCGTCACCTTCACCGTCGGGCGCTCCCAGATCTCCACCGTGGACGCGGCCGCCCACACCATGGAGGTCCGCCGGGACGGGGAACTGCTGTCGACCGTGCCGATCAGCGCCGGAGCGCCCAAGACCACCACCTACAACGGGAAGATGGTGGTGATGGAGCTCTTCGACGTCACCCGGATGAACGGCCAGACCGTGGGCTTCGGGGGCGAGTACGACATCCCCGACGTCCCGCACGCCATGCGCCTCACCAACTCCGGGACCTTCCTGCACGGGAACTACTGGTCCAGCCCCGACACCTTCGGCAGCACCAACGTGAGCCACGGCTGCGTGGGCCTGCGCGACGACAAGGGCGGCGGCTCCGACACCCCGGCGGGCTGGTTCTTCGACCGGACCCTGATCGGTGACGTGATCGAGGTCGTCAACTCGCAGGACAAGACGGTCGCCGCCGACAACGGGCTCGGCGGCTGGAACATGTCCTGGGCGGACTGGGTGGCCGGCTCCGCTCTCGGCTGAACGGCGCACAGGCCTCCATACGAGTGATTCGTGTGATCGGAATGCCGTAGCGGAGAGTGTCCGCCCACCGCGCCGCCGACCCCTGCCCCAGCCTGTCAAAGCGCAGCGGAGCGTATCCATGCGTACCAGGGCATATCGGGCAGCAGTGGAATCGGACGGAGCGTCATGTCAGCAAGGAACTGGACCCTCGGACTCGCGGTCGGCGCTGTACTGGCCGCCGCGGCGCCCACGGCCGTCGCCGCCGGTCCCGGCACCGACCGGCCGGTGGCAGCGGCCCGGGCGCCGCTGCCGGACGGGCTCGGTCCCTGCGTTCCGGGCCGCTGCCCGGACCCTTACCCGCCGGTCAACAGCGACGGCGTCCTGCGGGGCCGGGACAACGGCATCAACATCTTCGCCGGCGGCGACTTCCGGGTCCGGGGACGGGCCTCCGAGGCCGAGGGCCGCCTCGTCGTCCTCGGCGACTTCGACCAGGACAAGGTGGCGGGCGGCGACAGCCGCTACAACGTCGGGATCGTCGGAGCCGGATCACTCGTACCGCCGCCCGACGGGGCCGACTTCCTCACCACCGGCGGAGGCGTCACCGTCGCCGCCGGCGAACGGCTGCTCGCCGACGGCGGCGTGGTCCGGCACGCGGGCGCCGTCACCGGGGTGGTCTCCGGCCGCCTGGTCCCCGACCCCGCCGCCGTGACCCCGTACGCCGGACTGCGCGACCGGCTCAGCGCCGCCAGCCAGTGCTACGCCCGGGTCGACGGCCGGCCCCGCCCGGCCACCGGCACCGTCGCCAACCGCGGCTACGAGACCCTCTTCACCGGCGACAACACCTCCGCGCTCCAGGTCTTCAACGTGGACGCGGACATGGTCGGCAACGGCGGCGGCATGCAGGGCATCCGCTTCGACCGGATCCCGGCCGGGGCCACCGTCCTGGTCAACGTCCTGGGCGTCGACCGCACCATCAACACCTACAGCGGCGGCCTCCAGGACACCGACCCCCTGAACGCCTACCGTGACCGGCTGCTGTGGAACTTCCCCGACGCCACCACCGTGCGGCTGACTGGTGGCGGCCAGTTCCAGGGCAGCTTCCTGATGGGGCAGCAGCGCTCCGAGACCACGATCACCCTGCCCGGCATCAACGGCCGCTTCTTCACCACCGGCTCCGTCACCCATGGCAGCGAGACCGTCGGCGGCGGCGGCCAGGAGTTCCACGCCTACCCCTTCAACGGGGACCTGCCCGACTGCGCAGGCCCGACCCCGGTGACCGGCTCGGTCTCCGTCCTCAAGCGGGACGCGGCGACGGGCGCGGCGCTCGCGGGAGCGCAGTTCGAGCTGTGGCGGGAGAGCAACAGAACGGCGGGGCTGCAGCCCACCGGCCCGGACGCCGACACCCTGGTCACCCGGTGCACCACCCCGGCGAGCGGCCTGTGCGAGGAGACCACCGGGCTCGGCACGTACTACTGGCGCGAGACCCAGGCGCCCCCCGGGTACGAGCAGCCCGCCCAGCCCGTCCGCGAGCTGACCCTGACCACCGAGAACGCGCAGACCGGAGTCCGGTACGAGGCGGACAACCGGCGCAGCCCCGAGCCGCCGGACGGCGCCCGGGTGGTGCTGCGCAAGACGGACGCGGCGACGGGCGCGGCACTGCCCGGCGCGGAGTTCGAGCTGTGGCGGGAGAGCAACGACACCTCCGGCCTCCAGACCGCCACCCCGGGCGGTGACACCCGGCTGGACGGCGCCTGCGTCACCGACGCCGGGGGCACCTGCACGGTGGAACTCCCGGTCGGGCAGACGTACTACTGGCGGGAGACCGCGGTCCCGGCCGGATACGAACCGCCGGCGGACCCGGTCACGCGCTTCGACCTGACCGCGGACGACGTGGCGGACGGCATCGTCGTCACCGTCCCGAACACCGCGAGCCGGCGGTACGAGGGCTCCATCCGGGTCCTGAAGCAGGACGCCAAGACCGGGCGGCCGCTGCGCGGCGCGGTGTTCGAGGTGTGGCACGAGAGCAACGACACCGCAGGCCTGCAGATGCGGGGCAGCAACCCCGACCGCAGGGTGGCGGACGGCTGCGCCACCGACCGCGGCGGGGTCTGCGACTTCGGCCCGTTCCCCGCGGGCTCGTACTACCTGGTCGAGACGGCCGTGCCCGAGGGCTACGCGCTGCCCGCGGACCGGGTCACCGGTCCGCTGACGCTGGACGCCGGCACCCCGGACCGCCGCCTCGTGGTCACGCTCCGGAACGAGCGCGACGGCCACGGCAAGGGCAAGGGCGACCACGGCAAGGGTGACCACGGCCACGGAAAGGGCGGCCACGGCAAGGGCGACCACGGCCACGGCAAGGGCGACGGTGGCCACCACCAGAAGCCGAAGCGCCCCGGGCACCCGAAGGACGCCGAGGGCCCCCGGGCCTGATCCCCGGTCCAGGACGACGGACGGAGCGGCATGACAGCCAGGACGACGAGGGCGTGGCTCATCGGTCCCGCCGCCGCGGCGGTGCTCGCCACGGCGGCCCCGGCCGCCCTTGCCGCACCGCCCGCGGCACCGCCCGGCACCGCCGAGGTGGTGCTGCGCAGTACCGATCTGGACACCGGAACGCCCCTGCCCGGAGCCCGGTTCGAGCTGTGGCGCGAGACCAACGACCGGGCCGGGCTCCAGAGCACCGGTCAGGGAGCCGACCAGAAGTCGGCCCACGGCTGCGTGACCGACCCGAAGGGCCTGTGCACCATGGTGCCGGCGACCGGCGAGACGTACTACGCGGTGCAGGTCGCCGTCCCCGCCGGCTACGAGCCGCCGGTCGAACCCTTCACCGGCTTCGACTTCGGCGAGGACGCCGCCCGCAACGGGCTCGTCGTCAGCGTCCCGAACCGGCGCCGGGACGCGGCGTACGGCGGCGGGGTCCGGGTCCGGACGAAGGACGGCAAGACCGGTGCCCCGCTGCACGGCGCGGTGTTCGAAGTGTGGCGGGAGACCGATGGCACCGTCGGCCTGCAGACCGCGGGCGTCGCCGCGGACCAGCGCGTCCGGCCCGGCTGTGCCACCGACGCCGACGGCGTCTGCGACTTCGAAGGGCTCGCCGACGGCGCGTACTTCCTGGTCACCAAGGACGTTCCCGAGGGCTACGTGATGCCGAAGGCGCCGGTGGCCGGCCCCTGGCGGCTGGACGCCGGGTCCGGGCGCCGGCTCCTGCTCATCGTCCCCGTCGGGCGTGCCGAGCGGATCCCCGAGGTGGGCGAGGACCAGGGCCGCCGCAAGGGGCACCCGCCCCGGACCGCTCGCGCCGGTGCGCCGCCGGAGTGACCTCCTCACCCCGGCGGCGCAGCAGCGCGAGCCGTGGCCCGGCCGTACGGGTTGGCTGGGCCGTGACCAGCGTGCTCACAGACCCGAGGAGGCCCGCATGGCCGTACGTCAGGGGACCGGCTCGATAGCGCGGGTGGCCGTGTTCGGCGCCCTGCTCGCACTCGCGGGCACCCACCCGTCCACTGCGGTGGCCGCCCCGGTGGAACCGGAGAGCGCGTGCACGGCGGGCACCGGCCCCTACCAGCGGGAGCTGGAGGACCACGTGGGCCGGCCGGTCGACGGGGTGCAGTCCACGGCGGACTGCTACGCGGTACGCGCCTTCCAGCGCGCCAACGGCGTCAGCCCCGCCGACGGCTACCCGGGCGTCGCCACCTACCGCACGATGCTCGTCGTCCAGGCCCGCCCCGATCCCAACGCCGCCGGCGACTGCCCCGAGCGCGACCACCGCGTCACGTGCGTCGACCTCGACCGCCAGCTGCTGTGGGTGCAGCGGGGGAGCCGGGTCGTCTTCCCGCCCGTGCCCATCCGCACCGGCCGCGACTACCAGGAGACCCGGACCGGCTGGCACGAGGTGTACTGGCGCAACAAGGACCACGTCTCCACGCTGTACGGCACGCGCATGCCGCACGCCCAGTTCTTCGACGGGGGTCAGGCCCTGCACGGATCCCCCGGCTCCCTCTACGGAACCGGTGGTTCCGCAGGCTGCGTCAACCTCACCGAACCGGACGCGAAGCGCCTCTGGGACCTGCTCACCGAGGGCGACGCCGTCTACGTCTGGGGCGTCAAGCCGGGCACGGAGGACTGATACGCAAGCCGCCACGGCCCCTTCGCGGCGGTTGGGACGGAACGGTGACAAGACCGTGGCTCTTCGTGATCCTCCCGTGTGATTTCCTGTCGACATGCGCGCGACAGTCCGCGCGCGGGGGACATGGGGAGAACACGAGTGAACCTGCAGCCGATACGCGGCCGCGCCCGCACCGGCCTGCCGGCCCTTCTGCTGGGAGCGGCCCTGCTGTTCACCACCGCCTGCGGCGGCGGTGGTGGCGGCAACAACAGCAGCAGCGGCAGCGACAACGCCGGGGGCGGCGGCAACACCGGTACCGAGGCCTCGAAGGCCGTCGTCAACGTCAAGCCCGACGACGGGGCCAAGGAGGTCGCCACCAGCGGCGTCCTGAAGATCACGAGCGCGGGCGGCAAGCTCAGCACGGTGACCGTCGCCGACACCAAGGGCAATGCGGTCGAGGGCAAGCTCTCCGACGACGGCGCGAGCTGGGAGCCGGTCCGCCACCTCGCCTCGGCCACCGAGTACAAGGTGCACGCGGTCGCCAAGGACGAGGCCGGCCGGGAGTCCGTCAAGGACACCGGCTTCACGACCCTGACCCCGACCAACACCTTCGTCGGCCACTACACGCCCGAGGACGGCACGACCGTCGGCGTGGGCATGCCGGTCTCGATCAACTTCACCCGTGGCATCACCAACCCCGAGGCCGTGGAGAAGGCCATCACCGTGACCGCCGAGCCGGCCGTGCCGATCGAGGGCCACTGGTTCGGCAACGACCGCCTCGACTTCCGCCCCGAGAACTACTGGGCCGCGGGCACCAAGGTCACCGTCAAGCTCGCCCTCGACGGCGTGGAGGGCCGCCCCGGCGTGTACGGCAAGCAGACCCGCACCGTCACCTTCACCATCGGCCGGTCCCAGGTCTCGACGGTCGACGCGGCCGCGCACACGATGCAGGTCGTCCGCGACGGCCAGGTCCTCAGGGACGTCCCGATCACCGCGGGCGCCCCCTCGACCACGACCTACAACGGTCAGATGGTCATCAGCGAGAAGTACAAGGTCACGCGGATGAACGGCGCGACCGTCGGCTTCGGCGGCGAGTACGACATCTCCGACGTCCCGCACGCCATGCGCCTGTCGCAGTCGGGCACCTTCGTGCACGGCAACTATTGGGCCCCTTCCAGCACCTTCGGCTCGGCGAACGTCAGCCACGGCTGCGTCGGACTCAAGGACGTCCGCGGCGCGGGCGACTCCAAGCAGCCCGCCGCCTGGTTCTTCGACGAGTCGCTGATCGGTGACGTGATCGTCGTGAAGAACTCGAAGGACAAGCAGATCGCCCCGGACAACGGCCTCAACGGCTGGAACATGCCGTGGGCGGAGTGGATCAAGTAACCGCTGCGCGTACGCCCCGCACGTGATCCCGGTGGCCCGGTGCTGTGACCCACGGCACCGGGCCGCTTCGGGTTAACCGGCGCTAACCTGACCCGTATGACCATCTCTCTCGAAGTCTCCGAAGGCGTCGGCACCATCCGCCTGGACCGGCCGCCCATGAACGCCCTGGACATCGCCACCCAGGACCGGCTGCGCGAGCTCGCGGTGGAGGCGACCGACCGGGCGGACGTCCGCGCGGTCGTCATCTACGGCGGCGAGAAGGTGTTCGCGGCGGGCGCGGACATCAAGGAGATGCAGACGATGGACCACGCGGCGATGGTCGTCCGGTCCCGTGCGCTGCAGGACGCCTTCACCGCGGTCGCCCGCATCCCCAAGCCCGTCGTCGCCGCGATCACCGGCTACGCGCTGGGCGGTGGTTGCGAACTCGCGCTGTGCGCCGACTACCGGATCGCCGCCGACAACGCCAAGCTCGGCCAGCCCGAGATCCTGCTCGGCCTGATCCCCGGCGCGGGCGGTACCCAGCGGCTGTCCCGGCTGGTCGGCCCCTCCCGGGCCAAGGACCTGATCTTCACCGGCCGGATGGTCAAGGCCGACGAGGCGTTCACCCTGGGCCTGGTCGACCGGGTGGTGCCCGCGGCCGAGGTGTACGAGCAGGCGCACGCCTGGGCGGCCCGGCTCGCGCAGGGTCCGGCGATCGCGCTGCGCGCCGCGAAGGAGTGCGTGGACGCGGGTCTGGAGGCCGACATCGACACCGGGCTCACCATCGAACGCAACTGGTTCGCGGGCCTGTTCGCCACCGAGGACCGTGAGCGCGGCATGCGCAGTTTCGTCGAAGAGGGCCCGGGCAAGGCGAAGTTCGTCTGAGCCGCGGCGGGCGGTCCTCCCTGGGGGTGGATTAGCCAGGCCTTAAGGCAGCCTTAAGCGGAATAGGTGATCAACTCCGCGTGATCGCTCCCGTGCGATGCGTCACGCCAGGTCAGGGCCGGTTTTCAGGCCCCCTTGTTGCCTGCCGCATATGACAGGGCACCCCCTTGGATTGGTTGAATCCAGGGGGTGTTTTCCTGTGGAACGGCCCGGAGGGGCGGGCCGGCCGTCCATGATGGGTGCATGGCGGGCCTGGAGGGTGTGGAACAGCCGCGGCAACGCGGCGGTGCTTCGGCGGTACGGCTCACGGCGGCGGTCGAGGAGGAACAGGGCCTCAGGGCGCTGGAGTTGTTCGGCAATCCGGCCGAGGCCGAAGTGACCTTGCCGTCCATGCCCGAGTCGGCCGGCACCGCGCGGCGGCTCACCCAGTGCGTGGTGATCCGCCTCTGGGGCCTCTCGCCCCAGATCTCCGAGCATGCCGTGCTGCTGGTCTCGGAACTCGTCGGCAACGCGGTCCGTCATACCGGCGCCCGCTCCTTCGGCTTACGCATGCTGCGGCGGCGCGGCTGGATCCGGGTGGAGGTGCGCGATCCCTCGCGCGGGCTTCCGTGTCTGATGCCCGTCCACGAGCTGGACACCACGGGCCGCGGCCTCTTCCTCGTCGACAAGCTCTCCGACCGCTGGGGTGCCGACCTGCTGCCCCGGGGGAAGATCACCTGGTTCGAGATGCGGGTCGCCGACCGCCAGAACGCCTGAAGCCCCCGGTGCGCCGTGTGGGGCGGTGTGGGGGCTTCATGGGTGTGCCGGGGATCGAAGGGGGTGTGATCCTCGGTGTGGCGACTTCGCTCGGGTCAAGGGGAAGTCGTGCTTTCGACTATGACAGACGAGGGCTCGAACGCCAAAAGTCCCTACTTGGACATAAGTGTGCAAATCCCAAGACTTTCTAGCTAAATCCTAGGTGAGGTGGGCCACGCACCTCGCAATCCATGAATAAGTATCGACTGCTCTGAGTGAATCGTTGATCACGTGGTGGATGGGGTGCCCGATTGGGCCCGTCAGTGAACGCCCCGAAATGGTTCAATCATTACCTTCCGGGTCATTCGCCTCTTAAATGGGCAAGTGCTCTCACAACCAGGCCGCCGCGCGGCCCTCCGTGCGGCTCTGCGCGCTGCCGGTCTCGGTGCGGCCGGCGCCGCGGCGGCCGGTCTCACCGCCGGGTGCGGCCCGGGTCGTGCGCCCTCCGCGGCCACCACCCCGCCCCCCGGCCCGGCCCGGCCGGCCGAGCCCGCCCGCGCGGCACCGGCCGCCCCGCGCCGGTTCGCCGGGCAGCCCGTCGAGATCGGTCACGGTCCCCGCGACCGCGACCGGGTCGCACTCACCTTCCACGGCAACGGCGATCCCGCCCTCGCGCGCGCGGCGCTGGCCGCGGCGGAGAAGGGCGGCGCGCGGGTCACCGTACTGGCGATCGGCGCCTGGCTCGACGCCCACCCGGACATGGCCCGCCGGATCCTCGACGGCGGTCACGAACTCGGCAACCACACCCAGCGACACCTCGCGATCAACGACATGACCAAGGCGGAGGCCCATGCCGAGATCACCGGCTGCGCCCAGCGCCTGAAGAGGCTCACCGGCTCCATCGGCACCTGGTTCCGGCCCTCCCAGACGCAGCATGCGACACCGCTCGTCCAGAAACTGGCCCAGCGGGCGGGCTACCCGCACGTCCTCTCGTACGACGTCGACTCCCTCGACTTCACCTCGCCCGGCGCCGCGGCCGTCCTGCGCACCGTCACCGGGACGATCCGGCCCGGATCCGTGGTGAGCCTGCACTTCGGCTACGCGGACACGGTCGACGCGATGCCTTCCCTCCTCGCAGAACTCGCGCGCCGCAGACTGCGCGCGGTGACCACCACGGAGCTGCTGACGCCATGAAGACCACCCGCCTTACCCGGAATGCCGGCGTGCTGCTGGCCGGTCTGGTCCTTACCGCCCTCTCCGGCTGCGGATCAGCGGAAAGGGGACCTGCCGAGGCACTCGGCACCAAGGGCCCGGCCGAGCCGGCCAAGGCCGTGCCGGCCGCCCCGCCCGGGCTGCCGGGCATGCCGCCCCTGCTGGACCCGAACGACGTCTACGCGGCGGACCGGCCGGGCAAGCTCTCCCCGGTGGTCAAGGACTTCCCGTCCCGCGTCTACGTGCCGAACACCAACTCCAACACGGTGTCCGTCATCGACCCCGAGACCTACAAGGTCATCGACACCATCCCGGTCGGGATCCAGCCCCAGCACGTCGTGCCCTCCTGGGACCTGAAGACCCTGTGGGTCAACAACAACCGGGGCCACACGCTCACCCCGATCAACCCCGCGACCGGCGAGGCCGGCAAGCCCGTCGAAGTGCACGACCCGTACAACCTGTACTTCACGCCCAACGGCAAGTACGCGATCGTCATGGCCTCGATGGACAGGGAACTGGTCTTCCGCGACCCCCACACCATGGACCGCGTGAAGACCGTCCCGGTGACCTGCTACGGCGTCAACCACGCGGACTTCTCCGCCGACGGCCGCTACTTCATCGTGAGCTGCGAGTTCTCCGGCGAACTGCTCAAGGTGGACACCGAGCGGATGGAGGTCGTCGGCCAGCAGAAGCTGCCCTTCGAGGGCGCCATGCCGCAGGACGTCAAGGTCTCCCCGGACGGCAAGACCTTCTTCGTCGCCGACATGATGGCGCACGGCATGTGGGTGCTCAGCGGTGACACGTTCGAGACCCCCAAGCTGCTGCCCACCGGCGAGGGCTGCCACGGCCTCTACGTGAGCCGCGACTCCAAGGAGATGTACGTCTCCAACCGCGGCGAGGGCACCGTCTCCGTCTACAACTTCCCGCAGAAGAAGCTCACCAAGAAGTGGACGCTGCCGGACGGCGGCAGCCCCGACATGGGCGGCGTCTCCGCCGACGGCAAGGTGCTGTGGCTGTCCGGCCGCTACAACTCCGAGGTGTACGCGATCGACACCGTGACCGGCAAGCAGCTCGCCCGGATCCCGGTGGGCGGCGGCCCCCACGGCCTCGCCGTGTACCCGCAGCCCGGCCGCTACTCGCTCGGCCACACCGGGATCTTCCGCTAGGTCCGGTCGTCGGAGCAGCTCCGCGGGCCGGGCGGGACCTGGACGACGGGCCCGGGGGCGCCCCGGGACCCGGGGGTCCCACCGGCCCCGGGGGCGGCTACCCTGGGCCGGTCAACAAGCACCAAGAAGGGGTGGACCCAGTGGCGGACATCGAGAGCGCACGGGCTACGTTCGACCGGTTCGACGTGAACGGCGACGGCTTCATCACGGCCGACGAGTACAGCGCCGCGATGCGCGCCATGGGCGACGTCCACGTGACCCCGGCCGTCGCGGACTCCGTCGTCGCCTCCAAGGACGCCAACGGCGACAAGCTGCTGAGCTTCGACGAGTTCTGGGCCTCCCTGAACAAGTAGTCTCCCGGTCTGCCGCCCGGGGCCCGCGGGCCCCGGGCGGCAGCCTGCGTCAGGCCGCCGGCCCGGACCCGTCCTCCATGTCACCGACCTCGGCGAGGGCCTCCTGAAGCCAGGTCAGCCAGAACGTCTCCAGGGCGATCCCGCCGTGCAGGACGAGCCGGCGCAGCCGGTCCTCCACGGCGTCGCGCCCCGGCGGGAAGTCCTTCGCCTCGATGGCCTCGTACTGCGCCAGCTGACGCCGGTGCAGTTCCAGATGGCGCCGCAGCTCGGGGCCGAGCCCCTGCGGGCCCACGACGCCCGCCGCCCGGATCCGCAGCAGCAGCGGATCGCGCATCGGCTTGGGGTCCTGGCTCTCCGCGACCCACCGGGCCAGCTCCGCGCCGCCCGCGGGCAGCACCTCGTACTCCTTCTTCTGCCCGCGCACGGGCACCTCGCTGGGCAGCGCCCGGATCAGCCCGGCCTCCTCCAGCCGTCCCAGCTCGCGGTAGATCTGCTGGTGCGTCGCCGACCAGAAGTACCCGATCGACTTGTCGAACCGCCGGGTCAGCTCCAGCCCGGACGAGGGCTTCTCGAGCAGGGCGGTGAGGATGGCGTGCGGCAGGGACATGCCGCCATCCTAGGTTTGCGGGGACCCGGACACCGCGATCACCTCCCCCCGGCCGCCTCCCCCCGTACGGGCCAGGCCCGGTGGCGGCCACCCCGAAGGCTGCGCAGGCTGGGTGCGTGGCTGCCGACGAGAACACACCGAACCCTGCGCGCTACGCCGACCTCACGGCCCTCTACGTCAACTGCACGCTCAAACGCTCGCCCGAGACCAGCAACACCGAGGGCCTGATCGACAAGAGCCGGGCGGTCATGGAGTCCGCGGGCGCCCGCACCTCGCTCATCCGCGCCGTCGACCACGACATCGCGACGGGCGTCTGGCCGGACATGACCGAGCACGGCTGGGAGAGCGACCAGTGGCCGGTCCTCTACAGCCAGGTCATGGACGCCGACATCCTCGTCCTGTGCGGTCCCATCTGGCTCGGCGACAACAGCTCCGTGATGAAGAAGGTGATCGAGCGGCTCTACGCCTGCTCCTCGCTGCTCAACGAGCACGGCCAGTACGCCTACTACGGCCGGGTCGGCGGCGCGCTGATCACCGGCAACGAGGACGGCGTCAAACACTGCGCCATGAACGTCCTCTACAGCCTCCAGCACCTCGGCTACGCGATCCCGCCGCAGGCCGACGCGGGCTGGATCGGCGAGGCCGGCCCGGGCCCGTCCTACCTGGACCCCGGCTCGGGCGGCCCCGAGAACGACTTCACCAACCGCAACACCACCTTCATGTCCTGGAACCTCATGCACCTGGCCGCCCTGCTCAAGCGCTCCGGCGGCATCCCGGCCCACGGAAACCAGCGCTCGGAGTGGGACGCCGGCTGCCGCTTCGACTTCCCCAACCCCGAGCACCGATGAGTCTGGGCGAGCCCGCGGAGCAGCTGCCGGGAATCCGGGCCCTCTGCGCCTCGCGCGACGGATTCGGCGGGCCCGCCAGGAGCCGGCCCGGGGCGCACGGCACCCCGGGCCGGTGGTGGTTCAGCGCGCGATGTCCACGACGAACCGCTCGGGCGAGTGCAGGCTGTAGGCCCGGTAGTAGGGGAGGGTGTCGAAGGCGGCGCCGAAGGTCACGTACCCCTCGTAGTCGCCGGTCATGGCGAGCCCCTTGAGCTTGCTGAGGTGGATCTTCTGCAGCTTGGGGCCGTGGTAGACGCTCTCGCCCGCGTCGTCGTGCGCGGCGGCGGGGTTGAGGCGGATCTCCAGGAAATACTTCCCGGCCAGCGGGACGGGCTTTCCGGACCCGTCGTACACGAGCTGCGCGACGGGCGTGACGGTCACCGTGGGGGCGTACCCCTGCAGGTCGATGACGATCCGGTCAAACGTGGTGTGGCCGCCCCAGCGGGCGTTCACGACGAGCGGGGTCGGGACCTGGGTGGAGGCGAGAGAGGAGGCCGAGGCGGGCGAGGCGAACGCGAGTCCGGCGGCGAGCAGCGCGCCGGAGGCCAGAGCCACGAACCGCCGGAGACGTGTGTGGATCATGTTGTCCCCTCGATTCTCGGGAGACGGGGACTGATGGCACCACCTAGGACGCCGACGCGGACCCGCCGGTTCCGCCCGCTGGGAAAGCGGCGGGGGCCGGGCGTGCGCCGCCCGGCCCCCGCGTCATGCGTGTGCGGTCAGCACTCGATCACGTTGACCGCGAGGCCGCCGCGGGCGGTCTCCTTGTACTTGATCTTCATGTCGGCGCCGGTCTCCTTCATGGTCTTGATGACCTTGTCGAGGGAGACCTTGTGGGAGCCGTCCCCGCGCATCGCCATCTTGGCGGCGGTGACGGCCTTGACCGCGGCCATGCCGTTGCGCTCGATGCAGGGGATCTGCACCAGGCCGCCGACCGGGTCGCAGGTCAGACCCAGGTTGTGCTCCATGCCGATCTCGGCGGCGTTCTCGACCTGCTCCGGGGTGCCGCCCAGGACCTCGGCGAGGGCGCCGGCCGCCATCGAGCAGGCGGAGCCCACCTCGCCCTGGCAGCCGACCTCGGCGCCGGAGATCGAGGCGTTCTCCTTGAACAGCATGCCGATCGCGCCCGCGGCCAGGAGGAAGCGGACCACGCCGTCCTCGTCCGCGCCCGGGACGAAGTTCATGTAGTAGTGCAGGACGGCCGGGAGGACGCCCGCAGCGCCGTTGGTGGGCGCCGTGACGACACGGCCGCCGGCCGCGTTCTCCTCGTTGACCGCCATCGCGTAGATCGTCGTCCACTCGCTGCGGTGCATCATCGGGTCGCCCTCGGTGCGCAGCTGGCGCGCCGTGGAGGCGGCCCGGCGCTTGACCCGCAGGCCGCCGGGGAGGATGCCCTCGCGGGACATGCCGCGCGAGACGCAGGACTGCATGACGCGCCAGATCTCCAGGAGGCCCTCACGGATCTCCTCCTCCGTACGCCAGGCCTTCTCGTTCTCCAGCATCAGGGAGGAGATCGACAGGCCGGTCTCGTTCGCGAGGCGCAGCATCTCGTCGCCGGAGCGGAAGGGGTACTTCAGCACCGTGTCGTCGAGCTTGATCCGGTCCTCGCCGACCGCGTCCTCGTCCACGACGAAGCCGCCGCCGACCGAGTAGTAGGTCTTCTCCAGCAGCGGGGTGCCGGCCTCGTCGTACGCGAAGAGCGTCATGCCGTTCGCGTGGTACGGCAGGGAGCGCCGACGGTGCAGGATCAGCTGGTTCGGCTCGTCGAAGGCGATCTCGTGGCCATCGCCTATCTCGGCGCCCAGCAGGCGCAGGCGGCCGCTCTTGCGGATGCGCTCCACCTCGTCGTCGGCCGTCTCCACGTCCACGGTGCGGGGGGAGTGGCCTTCCAGGCCCAGCAGCACCGCCTTGGGCGTGCCGTGGCCGTGGCCCGTCGCGCCGAGGGAACCGAAGAGCTCGGCCCGCACGGAGGCCGTCTGGGCGAGCACGCCGTCCTTCTTCAGCCGCGTCACGAACATGCGCGCGGCGCGCATCGGACCGACCGTGTGGGAGGAGGAGGGGCCGATGCCGATGGAGAAGAGGTCGAAGACGGAGATGGCCACGGTGGCGGACTCCCTTGTCTGCTCGTGGGGTGGGAGGGGGCAGGAGGGGGATTGTTCGGACTATGTCCGACAGACGAGCTTAACGCGGCCCGGTGAACGACCGGGCTCCCGGCAGGAGTGGGAAGCGTTACGCCGGGATGGCGGGCCGGGGCCGGAGCCGGAGCCGATGGCCGCATCCCCGGGAGGGGGGAGGGAGGGGAGGGGGAAACGGGGGAAGGGCCCGGCCCTGTGCGGTGACCAGGCCGGGCCCTTCCACGCCCACCGCTAGAGCGAGGGGTACAGCGGGAACTTCGCGGCGAGCGCCGAGACGCGCGCCTTGAGGCCCTCGGCGTCGTACGCCGGCTTCAGCGCCTGCGCGATGATCTCGGCGACCTCGGTGAAGGCCTCGGCGTCGAAACCGCGGGTGGCCAGGGCCGGCGTACCGATCCGCAGACCCGAGGTGACCATCGGCGGCCGCGGGTCGTTCGGGATGGCGTTGCGGTTGACCGTGATGCCGACCTCGTGGAGGCGGTCCTCGGCCTGCTGGCCGTCCAGCTCGGAGTTGCGCAGGTCGACCAGG
Organism: Streptomyces sp. NPDC090021; assembly: GCF_044748225.1. Taxonomy (NCBI): domain Bacteria; kingdom Bacillati; phylum Actinomycetota; class Actinomycetes; order Kitasatosporales; family Streptomycetaceae; genus Streptomyces; species Streptomyces sp. NPDC090021. The sequence continues at coordinate 32,797 of NZ_JBIVFO010000053.1, forward strand.
ACCAGGTGCACGTCGGTGCCGCCGGTGAGGACGTCCACGCCCACGGCCTTGACGTCGTCCTGGACCAGACGGGCGGCGAGGATCTTCGCGCCCTCCAGGGTGCGCTCCTGGCGCTCCTTGAACTCGGGCGAGGCCGCGACCTTGAAGGAGACGGCCTTGGCCGCGATCACGTGCTCCAGCGGGCCGCCCTGCTGACCGGGGAAGACCGCGGAGTTGATCTTCTTGGCCAGTTCCTGCGTCGACAGGATGACACCGCCGCGCGGACCGCCGAGGGTCTTGTGCGTGGTGGTGGTCACGACGTGGGCGTGCGGCACCGGGTTCGGGTGCAGGCCCGCGGCGACCAGGCCGGCGAAGTGCGCCATGTCGACCATCAGGTACGCGCCGACCTCGTCCGCGATGCGGCGGAAGGCGGCGAAGTCGAGCTGGCGCGGGTAGGCGGACCAGCCGGCGACGATCAGCTGCGGCTTGGACTCCTTGGCGAGGCGCTCGACCTCGGACATGTCCACCTCGCCGGACTCGTCCACGTGGTACGGGACCACGTTGTAGAGCTTGCCGGAGAAGTTGATCTTCATGCCGTGGGTCAGGTGACCACCGTGGGCCAGGTTGAGGCCCATGATCGTGTCGCCCGGCTTGAGCAGCGCGAACATCGCGGCGGCGTTCGCCTGCGCACCGGAGTGCGGCTGGACGTTCGCGGCCTCGGCGCCGAACAGCGCCTTGATGCGGTCGATCGCGATCTGCTCGACCACGTCGACGTGCTCGCAGCCGCCGTAGTAGCGGCGGCCCGGGTAGCCCTCGGCGTACTTGTTGGTGAGGACCGAGCCCTGGGCCTCCATGACGGCGACCGGAGCGAAGTTCTCCGACGCGATCATCTCCAGGGTGGACTGCTGGCGCACGAGCTCCGCGTCGACGGCGGCGGCGACGTCGGGGTCGAGCTCGTGGAGAGGGGTGTTCAGTACAGACATCAGGGTCCCCTGGGGTCAGTTACCGGCGGTGAGCTTGGTGTACTCCTCGAAGGAGAGCGCGTCCTTGGGCTCCTCGGAGAGACGGACCTTGAACAGCCAGCCGCCCTCGAACGGGGCGGTGTTCACGAGCGCCGGGTCGTCGACGACGTCCTGGTTGGCCTCGACGATCTCGCCGGAGACCGGGGAGTACAGGTCGCTGACCGACTTGGTCGACTCCAGCTCGCCGCAGGTCTCGCCCTCGGTCACGGTGTCGCCGACCTCGGGGAGCTGGGCGTAGACGACGTCACCGAGCGCGTTGGCCGCGAACTCCGTGATGCCGACCGTCGCGACGCCGTCCACGACGTCCGACAGCCACTCGTGCTCCTTGGTGTAACGCAGCTTCTCGGGGTTGCTCATGGCCTGATTCTCCTGGATGCGGGGGAGTGGATACGAACTGCGGTCTTGGGTACTGAGACGGCGCCGTACCGGTACACGGACGGCGGACGTCGTGCGCGGAGGGCTACTTCTGCCGCTTGTAGAACGGCAGCGCCACGACCTCGTACGGCTCATGCGTACCGCGAATGTCGACGCCGACGCCGGAGGTGCCGGGCGCGGCGTGCTCCGCGTCCACGTACGCCATGGCGATCGGCTTGCCCAGCGTCGGGGACGGGGCCCCCGAGGTGACCTCGCCGACGACCTCGCCGCCGAAGGTGACGGCGAAGCCGGCGCGCGGGACGCGGCGGCCCTCGGCGATCAGGCCGACCAGCTTGCGGGGCGCCTTGGTCGCGGCCTTCTCGGCGGCGGCCTCCAGGGCGGCGCGGCCGACGAAGTCACCCTCCTTCTCGAACTTCACCACCCGGCCCAGACCCGCGTCGAACGGGGTCAGGGAGGTGGTCAGCTCGTGCCCGTACAGCGGCATGCCCGCTTCCAGGCGCAGGGTGTCGCGGCAGGACAGGCCGGCCGGGACCAGGCCGACGCCCTCGCCGGCCTTGGTCAGCGCCTGCCACAGCTCCACGGCGTGCTCGGGGGCGACGAACAGCTCGAAGCCGTCCTCGCCGGTGTAGCCCGTACGCGCGATCAGCGCGGGCACGCCCGCGACGGTGCCCGGCAGGCCGGCGTAGTACTTCAGGCCGTCCAGGTCGGCGTCGGTGAGCGAGGCCAGGATGCCGGGGGACTCCGGGCCCTGCACCGCGATCAGCGCGTAGGCGTCGCGGTCGTCGCGGACCTCGGTGTCGAAGCCCGCGGCGCGCTCGGTCAGGGCGTCGAGGACCACCTGGGCGTTGGAGGCGTTGGCGACGACCATGTACTCGGTCTCGCCGAGGCGGTAGACGATCAGGTCGTCGACGATCCCGCCGTCCTCCTGGCAGATGTGCGTGTAGCGGGCGCGGCCGACGCCGACGGTCGAGATGTTGCCGACCAGCGCGTAGTCCAGGGCCTTGACGGCCTCCGGGCCGGTCAGCGTGATCTCGCCCATGTGGGACAGGTCGAAGAGACCGGCCCTGGTGCGGACGGCGTTGTGCTCGTCGCGCTCGCTGGCGTACCGCAGCGGCATGTCCCAGCCCGCGAAATCGGTCATGGTCGCACCGAGCGAGCGGTGCAGCGCATCGAGGGCGGTCAGGCGGGGGGCAGTGCTCATGGGTGTGGCTCCCGGGTCCCAGGGCATCGACATGACATGACGAGGACGTTCCTCCCCATCTGTCATCGGAACCTGAGAGGTTCGCCGAGAGTTCCGCCGATTGTCCGATCGCCGGTCACTCCGACTTGCACCTTGGGTGGAGCTGCCGCGCAGCTCGCTTTTCAGATCTGCCTCATCCACGCGGTACGGGGCCTGAGAGATTCAAGGGAGGTTCTTGCTCCTTCGGCGCCCGAGCACGGCCTTGCGGCGTGCCGGGACTCTCCCGCGCGGATTCAAGCGGCCGGTATGCAGTTGGTCCAGATGGCGCACATCATTGCACGGCATGTCCGTGATCGGGGGTCGGGGTCCGAAAGTTCGTATGCCCGTCCGAGCGGGCGGAGCGGAACCGGACATGCCGATTACCGTCTCTTTACACTCAGTGGGGAAGGGCCCCGGTGGCCCTATGCGGGGGAGGCGAGCACTGTGCGGAGATTCGGACCGGTGACGACGACGGGAACCGTGGACACGGTGCCGGCGCAGCGGCGCGGCGCGCGTGAGCGCAGGCGGACGGCCGACGGCGGCATCGGCCTCGTGCACGACCTGCGTGGCCCGGCGCTGCCCGGACCCCGGCGGCTCGGCTTCGCCGAGGGCGACATCGTCGTGGTCTCCGGGCTGCCCGGCGGCGGCAAGAGCACGCTGATCAAGCGGGCCGCGCCGGAGGGCGGGGCGGTCGACTCCCAGGACACCCGGGAGCGCTGGGAGCGCCGGATGCCCGCCGCGCTGCCGTACGCGGTCTACCGCCCGCTGGTGCGCGCCGCGCACTACTGGGGGCTGTACCGGATCCTGCGCTCCGGCGCCTCCGTGGTCGTCCACGACTGCGGCACCCAGAGCTGGGTGCGCGCCCTGCTGGCCGCGGCCGCCCGCCGCCGGGGCCGGGCCCTGCACCTCGTCCTCCTGGACAGCAGCCCCGAGGAGGCCCTCTCCGGGCAGGCCGCGCGGGGCCGCGGGGTGTCCGCCTACGCCTTCGCCCGCCACCGCGGCGCCGTCGGCCGCCTGCTGCGCGACGCCGAGGCGGGCCGCCCGCCCGCCGGCTGCGCCTCGGCGACCCTGCTGGACCGCCGCTCGGCCGCCGCCGTGACGGGCATCGGCTTCCGGGACTGACCTCACCCGGAGCCCCGGCGGCGGCGCCCGCCCCGGGGCCGGTACCCTGCGGGTCGACACGCGCGGGAGCGCAACGACGGACCGGACGGGGGCAAGGGGCGGATGCAGGGCAGCGGCTGGCCGGGGAATGAGCTGGAGCAGGTGCTCGGGGCGGCGCTCGGGCAGCCGGACGCCGGCGGCCGGATCCTGGAGGTGCTCGGGCGCAGCCAGGTGTGGGTGCCGCTGCCGGGCGGCGGCCCGGACGCGGCCGGGCCCGACGCGGCCGGCCTGGACCTGCCCACCATGGACATCGGCGGGGCGGCGTACGTGCCCGTCTACAGCTCCGAGGCCCAGTTCCTCGCCTGTGTCGGTCCCGGCATGGACTTCGCGGTGGCCCCGGCGGTCGAGTTCGCCCGCGGACTGCCCCCGCAGCTCGGCATCGCGGTCAATCCGGAGGGCGCCGTCGGCGTCCCGCTGCCCCCGCCGGCCGTTGCGGAGCTCTGCCGCGCCGGGCGCAGCGCGCTCGACGGTCCCGCCACCGGCGGCCGCGTACGGCTCTTCGAGCCCGACTGGCAGGACGACCCGGTGGACTTCCTGGCCGCGGCCGGTGAGGAGTTCCGCGCCACCGGCCTCGTCGCCGCGGCGCACCGCTGCCTCGCCAGTGTGGAGGGAGGGGACCCGGAACTGTTCATCGGTGTCCGGCTGGTGGGATGGGAACCGCAGCTGCGGGAGGCCCCGATGGAGGCGCTCGGCAGGGCTCTGGCCCGTGTTCCGGTGCCCTGGCCCGTGCAGTTGATCCTCCTCGACGCGGCCCAGGACCCGGTCACGGACTGGATTCGTGAGCGCGTACGCCCCTTCTACCTCGCGTAGGGCCGCTTAAGCTGGTTACATCTCCCGGCCGCACGCATGAGTGCCGGCGGGTAAGGCACGCGTGGAGCGACGGGCGGACGAAGAGGGGTACCGGGTGAGTGCGTCAGGCACGGCCGCGGCCGGGCAGGTCGAGCACATGATGCGCCAGGTGACCCCCGGGCGCTACGAGAGCTACGAGTCACTGCTGCACGCCCTGTCCGAGGGGCGGCTGTGGATGCTGCTGTGGCAGGGGCAGCCGGGGTCACCGGACGCCCAGTACGGCGGGATGGAGGTCGACGGCCTCGGCTACGCGCCCTGCGTCACCTCCCCCCAGGAGCTGGCCGCGAGCGGCTGGAACCGGGGCTACGAGGTGGTCACCGGACGGGACATCGCCCGCGCCCTCTACCCGGACCGCTGGGGCCTGTGGCTCAACCCGCACGCCCAGGGCGGCGGCCTCGGCGTCCCGTGGGCGGACCTGCGCCGTATCGCGACCGGCCTGGACCGGATGCCGGCGGGTCCGCTGCGGCTGTCCGAGCCCAGCATCGAGCTGCCCCAGTTCTACGGGCTGCTGACCCAGCACGCGCACCGCACCCCGGCCGTACGGTCGCTGCGCCGCGCCTGGGTGCAGCCGGCGCTGGGGTCCGCGTACCTCGCGGTCGGGCTCGACCTGTACGACGCCTCCGCGCCCGCGCTGGAGTCCGTACGGGAGATGATGCGCCAGTCCGTCGGGGCGGTCCCCGAGGGCGTCCCGGTGTGCACCGTGGCGCTGGCGGACGAGCACGATCCCGTGGCGATGTGGCTGCGGGCGCAGACCCGGCCCTTCTACGACCGCGAGGGCCAGGCCCCGGCGTACTGACCCGGCCCGCCCTCAGGAGCCCCCGCGGACCCGCGGGGGCTCCTGGCGTGAAATCCGCATATCGAGACGTCCCTCTCGAAGGCCGCACCGGTCCCATCGGTGCGGCCTTCGGCATATCCGCTGAATAGGCCCAAGATCCACGTCCGAAAGGGCAGTTGGGCACGATGTCCGTTCCGCGCCGAACGCGCGGTGTTTCACCGCTCAACAGGTCTGGCGGTTCGGATAGCGGAAGGTGTAAGCCCAGATCACGGTTGCGCATCACATCCCCGGGGGGTCTGGCGGGCGGTTGAGAGCGCGTTGAAGACTCCCCCCACCGAAGGCCGGTCCATCTCACCAACACCGGCTCTTCACGTGCACTTCCGGCACATTTTCTCGCCAATCGCACCACCAGCGACGCCGATTGAACCAAGCCGCCACAGCGGCGGGCATGGGCCGGCCACTGTCGGCCGAGAGGGGTCCCCACCACGATGACGGCACCACTGCACGACACCAGCGCGGCCGAGTCCGCAGCCGTGGCCACCCCCGACGTTCCGCAGAAGGCGATCGAGGGCCGCTCGCTCGGCCGGATCGCGTGGACCAGACTCAAGCGCGACAAGGTGGCGATGGCCGGCGGCGCGGTCGTGCTGGTCCTCGTGGTACTGGCCGCACTGTCGCAGCCGATCCAGTGGGTGTTCGGCCTGGACCCGGACGCGCTGCACCAGGACCTCATCGACCCCTCCCTGGCCACCCCGATCGGCTCCTTCGGCGGTATCAGCTGGGAGCACCCCCTCGGTGTGGAGCCGAAGTTCGGCCGCGACATCGCCACCCGGATCCTGGAAGGCTCCTGGGTCTCCCTCCTCGTGGCCTTCGGGTCGACCCTCCTCTCGGTGCTGATCGGCTCCGTGCTGGGCGTCGTCGCCGGGTACTACGGCGGCTGGGCCGACACGGTGATCAGCCGCATGATGGACACCTTCCTCGCCTTCCCGCTGCTCCTCTTCGCGATCTCCATCTCGGCCGCCCTCCAGGGCGGGGCCTTCGGGCTGGAAGGACTGCCGCTGCACATCGGCGTGCTGATCTTCGTGATCGGTTTCTTCGGCTGGCCCTACATCGGGCGCATCGTGCGCGGCCAGACGCTCTCGCTGCGCGAGCGGGAGTTCGTCGACGCGGCCCGCAGTCTCGGAGCCCGCGGCCCCTTCATCGTCTTCCGGGAGCTGCTGCCCAATCTGGTGGCGCCGATCCTCGTCTACGCCACCCTGCTCATCCCGACCAACATCCTCTTCGAGGCCTCTCTGAGCTTCCTCGGCGTGGGTATCCAGCCACCGCAGGCCTCGTGGGGCGGAATGCTCAGCTCCGCCGTGGACTACTACAAGGTCGACCCGATGTTCATGGTCGTCCCGGGCACGGCGATCTTCCTCACCGTGCTCGCCTTCAACCTCCTCGGCGACGGCCTGCGCGACGCCCTGGACCCCAAGAGCTCGCGCTGATCCGCCCGTCCTCGGGCATCCGGCCGAGGCACCGCCCGTACCACCACCACTCCGAATCAGGGGGCATCACTCCGTCATGAGAAGCAGGTCGAGAAAAGCCGCGGTGCTTGCCGCCGCCATCACCGTCGCCCTCACCGCCTCCGCCTGCAACGGTGGTGACAAGACCGCCGGCGACGACAAGTCGGCCGGAGCCAACGCCGCCGTCAAGGGCGTGGTCAACGCCTCCGACAAGCAGGGCGGAACGGTCGTCTACGAGGCGTCCGACACCCCCGACTCCTTCGACCCCGGCAACACCTACTACGGCTTCGTCTTCAACTTCAGCCGCCTGTACGCCCGTCCGCTGACCACCTTCGCCCCCGGCGCCGGCGCCGAGGGCAACAAGGTCGTCCCGGACCTCGCGGAGAGCCTCGGCACCCCCAGCGACGGCGGCGCCACCTGGACGTACAAGATCCGCAAGGGTGTGAAGTACAGCGACGGCACGGAGATCACCTCCAAGGACGTCAAGTACGCGGTCGAGCGGAGCAACTTCGCCCGTGACGTGCACTCCAACGGCCCGAACTACCTCGCGCAGTACCTCAAGGACAACGAGACCCCGTACGAGGGCCCGTACAAGGACAAGTCCGACACGGGGCTGCAGTCCATCGAGACCCCCGACGACCAGACGATCGTCTTCAAGCTGAAGCAGCCGTTCGCCGAGTTCGACTACCTGCTGGCGAACCCGCAGTCGGCCCCCGTGCCGAAGGCCAAGGACAACGGCGCGGACTATGTGAAGAACATCGTCTCCTCGGGCTCGTACATGTTCGAGAGCTACGAGCACGACAAGCAGGCGGTCCTGGTCCGCAACCCCAACTGGGACGCCTCCACGGACCCGCTGCGCAAGCAGCTCCCGGAGAAGATCGTCGTCAAGCTGAAGGTCAACCAGGAGACGATCGACTCCAACCTGAAGGCCGGCAACACCCACATCGACATCGTCGGCAACGGTGTGGCCCAGCAGACCCAGACCGAGCTGCTGACCTCGAAGGACCCCAACACCGACAACGCCGAGGGTGGTCGCCTGGTCTACATGGCGATGAACACCAAGGTGGCGCCCTTCGACAACGTGGAGTGCCGCAAGGCGGTCCAGTACGCGATCGACAAGGTGTCGGTGCAGACCGCGTTCGGCGGTCCCACCCGCGGCGCCATCGCCAGCACCGTCCTGCCGACCGACATCCCGGGGCACGTGGACTTCAACACCTACGAGACCCCCGACAACAAGGGCGACGAGGCCAAGTCCAAGGCCGCGCTGACCGCCTGCGGACAGCCGAACGGCTTCGAGACCACCATCACCGCGCGCAACGACCGCGCCGGCGAGGTCGACATGGCCACGGCCATCCAGGCGTCCCTGAAGAAGGTCGGGATCAACGTCAAGATCCAGCAGTTCCCGGCCGGCAAGTACTTCAGCGACTACGCGGGCGTCCCGAAGTTCACCGAGGACAACAAGATCGGCCTCATGATGATGCAGTGGGGCGCCGACTGGCCGAGCGGCTTCGGCTTCCTCCAGCAGGTCGTCCACGGTGACGCGATCAGCAAGACCGGTAACACCAACCTGTCGCAGCTGAACAACCCCGAGATCAACAAGATGCTGAACGACAACATCGCCAACACCGACGCCGCCGCGCGCGAGAAGGTCTACGGCGAGATCGACAAGAAGGTCATGGACCAGGCGGTCATCGTGCCCCTGACCTACTTCAAGGTCCTGCACTACCGCTCGCCCAAGCTCACCAACGTGGTCTCCAACCCGGCGTGGAGCGGTCAGTACGACTACCTCAACATCGGCCTGAAGTAACCCCGGACGTCAAGTCCTCAGGCAGTTCGACCCTCTCAGCCAGATCTGCCAGAACCGTGGAAGGCAGGTGAAGGCAGCAGCGCGCGCGCCGGTCCGTGCCGCCCCCGACCGGGGGCGGCACGGACCGGCGGACGCCGAAGCCGACCCCCGTGTTTGTGTACATCGTCCGGCGGCTGTTCGCCGCGGTGTTCCTGCTGCTCGTTGTCAGCGCGATCACCTTCGCGATCTTCTTCCTGCTGCCCCGGCTGGCCGGCGGCACGGCCGACTCGCTGGCCACGCAGTACGTGGGCAAGAACCCCTCGCCCGAGTCCATCGCCGCGGTCAAGAAGAACCTCGGCTTCGACCAACCCCTGTACGCGCAGTACTGGGAGTTCCTGAGGGGCATCTTCGCGGGCCGCGAGTTCAACTACGGCCCCAGCCCCTCGCAGTGCAACGCCCCCTGCCTGGGCTACTCCTTCAAGGACCACGTCGAGGTCTGGCCCGACATCGTGAGCCGGTTGCCCGTCACCGCCTCCCTCACCCTGGGAGCGGCCGCCATCTGGCTGGTCACCGGTGTCACCACGGGTGTGGTGTCGGCCCTGCGGCCCGGCTCGCTCTTCGACCGGCTCGCGATGGGCGTGGCCCTCGCCGGCGTCTCGCTGCCGATGTTCTTCACCGGCACCCTCGCGCTGGCCGTCTTCGTCTTCAACTGGCCGGTGTTCACCAACGTCTACGTGGACTTCTCCGACGATCCGGCCGCCTGGGTCCAGGGGCTGGTCCTGCCCTGGTGCACGCTGGCCTTCCTCTACTCCGCGCTCTACGCACGGCTCACCCGGGCCGGAATGCTGGAGACCATGAGCGAGGACTACATCCGCACCGCCCGCGCCAAGGGCCTGCGCGAGCGGGTGGTCGTCACCCGCCACGGACTGCGCTCCGCGCTGACCCCGATCGTGACCATCTTCGGCATGGACTTCGGGCTGCTCCTCGGCGGCGCCATCGTCACCGAGACGGTCTTCTCGTACCACGGCGTCGGCGAGTACGCCTACCAGGCGATCGCGGTCAACGACCTGCCGAAGATCCTCGGTGTGACCCTGTTCGCCGCCTTCTTCATCGTGTTCTGCAACCTGGTGGTCGACCTCGTCTACGCCATCATCGACCCGAGGGTGAGGCTGTCGTGACCGACCCGACTCAGAAGGGGAAGGCCGCCGGCGCCGACGCCCGTACCACGGACGCCGCCACCGCCGCGGCCCTCTCGGCGGACCCGGTCGCCGGCCGTCCCTCCGAGGCCTTCCTCGACGTCCGCGACCTGAAGGTGCACTTCCCCACCGACGACGGCGTCGTCAAATCGGTGGACGGGCTCTCCTTCCAACTGGAGAAGGGACAGACCCTCGGCATCGTGGGCGAGTCCGGCTCCGGCAAGTCGGTCACCTCGCTGGCCGTCATGGGCCTGCACCGGGCGGGTAACGCCGACCGCTCCAGCGTCGAGATGTCGGGCGAGATCTGGCTCGGGGGCAGGGAACTGCTGACCGCCGATCCCGAGGAGGTGCGCAGGCTGCGGGGCCGCGACATGGCGATGATCTTCCAGGACCCGCTGAGCGCGCTGCACCCCTACTACACGATCGGCTCCCAGATCGTGGAGGCGTACCGCGTCCACAACGACGTGGACAAGAAGACGGCGCGCAAGCGGGCCGTCGAGATGCTCGACCGGGTGGGCATCCCCGAGCCCGGCAAGCGCGTCGACGACTACCCGCACCAGTTCTCCGGCGGTATGCGCCAGCGCGCGATGATCGCGATGTCGCTGGTCAACAATCCCGACCTGCTGATCGCGGACGAGCCGACCACGGCGCTGGACGTCACCGTGCAAGCGCAGATCCTGGACCTGATCCGCGATCTGCAGAAGGAGTTCGGCTCCGCCGTCATCATGATCACGCACGACCTCGGCGTCGTCGCGGAGATGGCCGACGAGATCCTCGTGATGTACGGCGGCCGGTGCGTCGAGCGGGGCACCGCCGAGAAGGTATTCTACGAGCCCCGCCACCCCTACACCTGGGGCCTGCTGGGCTCGATGCCGCGCATCGACCGCGAGCAGAGCGAGCGCCTCATCCCGGTCAAGGGCTCCCCGCCCAGCCTCATCAACATCCCCGACGGCTGCGCCTTCAACCCGCGCTGCCCGTACGCCGATGTGCCCAAGGGCAACGTGACGCGTACGGTCCGGCCCGAGCTCACCCGGGACGACAGCCGCCACTGGTCCGCCTGCCACATGCCGCAGGAAGAGCGGACCCGGATCTGGACCGAAGAGATTGCGCCGAAGCTGTGACCGAGACGCCTGACACGAAGAAGCCGGAAGCGGTGGTCATTCCCGCGCAGGCCACGGACTCGCCCGAGGTCCTGCTCAAGGTCACCGGCCTGGCGAAGCACTTCCCGATCACCAAGGGACTGATCCGGCGCCAGGTGGGCGCGGTCAAGGCCGTCGACGGACTCGACTTCGACGTCCGGCGCGGTGAGACCCTGGGCGTCGTCGGCGAGTCCGGCTGCGGCAAGTCGACGATGGGCCGGCTGATCACGCGGCTGCTCGAACCGACCGGCGGCCGGATCGAGTTCGAGGGCAAGGACATCACGCACCTGGGGGTGGCGGGCATGCGCCCGCTGCGCCGCGACGTGCAGATGATCTTCCAGGACCCCTACGGCTCGCTGAACCCGCGGCACACGGTGGGCACCATCGTCAGCGCCCCGTTCAAGCTCCAGAACGTCACCCCGGAGGGCGGGCTCAAGGCGGAGGTCCAGCGGCTGCTGTCGCTCGTCGGCCTCAACCCGGAGCACTACAACCGCTACCCGCACGAGTTCTCGGGCGGCCAGCGTCAGCGCATCGGCATCGCGCGGGCCCTGGCGCTGAAGCCGAAGCTGGTGGTCGCGGACGAGCCCGTCTCGGCGCTCGACGTCTCGATCCAGGCCCAGGTGGTCAACCTGCTGGACGACCTCCAGGAGGAGCTCGGTCTCACCTACGTGATCATCGCGCACGACCTCTCGGTCATCCGGCACGTCTCGGACCGCGTCGCGGTGATGTACCTCGGCAAGATCGTCGAACTCGCCGACAACAAGTCGCTGTACGGGGAGCCGATGCACCCGTACACCACGGCCCTGATGTCGGCCGTGCCGGTGCCGGACCCGAGGCGGCGCGGCGCGAAGAGCGGCCGCATCCTGCTCAAGGGCGACGTGCCGTCCCCGATCTCGCCGCCGAGCGGCTGCCGCTTCCACACGCGCTGCTGGAAGGCGACGCAGATCTGTGCGACGCAGGAGCCGCCGCTGCTGGCGCTGAAGACGGGCCACCAGGTGGCCTGCCACCACCCGGAGAACGCCCCGGACCAGGCCCCGGGTGACAAGCCCCTCCCGGGCGCGTCGGACGCGGTGACCACGGCGACGGAGTGAGACCGGGCGCCGGGGGGGGGGGGGCCGGCCCCCCCCCGCCCCCCCCCCCCCCCCCCCCCCCCCCCCCCCCCCCCCCCCGCCCCCCCCCCCCCCCCCCCCCCCCCCCCCCCCCCCCCCCCCCCCCCCCCCCCCC
>NZ_JBIVFO010000054.1:0-43837 GCF_044748225.1 Streptomyces sp. NPDC090021
GGGGGGGGGGGCGGCGGGGGCCCCCCGGGGGGGGGGGGGGGCGGGGGGGGGGGGGGGGCCCCCCCCCCCCCCCCGCCCCACGACCGGCCTCGCCGGAACCGTCCAGGCCTGCCTGCCTGACCCAGCCCCGGCAAACCCGGCCCGGCCGGTGGGTGAGGCGCGGGGGTTCGGGGGCGAAGCTCCGGGCCATCGGCCCGCCCCCCGGCCGCGGTGGCGGAGCCCCGCATTCCGCCGAGCCCGCCGCAGGCGGCGCGGCATTCGCCGGCGGTGGCCGGAGCCGAAGGTTCCGTCGCCGACCCGCCTTGGGCGGCGTTCGGGGCGCGGGTCCGGGGCGGAGCTCCGGGTCGTCGGCCCGCACCCGGGTCGGCCCGCACCCGGGTCACGGTGGCGGAGCCCCGGATTCCGCCGAGCCCGCCGCAGGCGGCGCGGCAGGTGACAATGGCCCGGTGCTCCACGATCTCTTCCCGCCGGGGGTCCAGCATGCCCTGGACCTCGCCGGCATCTTCGTCTTCGCCACCTCCGGCGCCCTGCTCGCCGTCCGCAAGAACTTCGACGTCTTCGGCATCGCCGTCCTCGCCCTCGTCACGGCCCTCGGCGGAGGACTCTTCCGCGACCTGGTCATCGGCGCCGTCCCGCCGGCCGCCTTCGGCGAGCTGAGCTTCTTCGTCACCCCGCTCGTCGCCGCCGCGTTCGTCTTCTTCCTGCACCCCGAGGTCCAGCGGATCAACCGGGCCATCAACGTCTTCGACGCCGCCGGCCTCGCGCTGTTCTGCGTCACCGGCACGACCAAGGCCTACGAGTACGGCCTCGGCCTGACCGCGTCCGCCGCGCTGGGCCTCGCCACGGCCGTCGGCGGCGGCGTACTGCGCGACGTCCTGGTCAACGAGGTGCCCTCGCTGCTGCGCGACCGCGAGATGTACGCCGTGCCCGCCACCGTCGGCGCGGCGATGGTCGCCGTCTCCATCGCCCTGGATTCGCTCAACGCGGTCACCACCGCCCTGGCGATCGTCACGACCTTCGTCCTGAGGCTGCTCGCCATGCGCTTCCACTGGCGGGCGCCGCTGGCCTGGAACCGGCGCTCCTCGGTGGCCGAAGAGCCGTAACACAAGAAAGCTACCGCTTAGTAGTAAGCGGGTGTACCGTCGTTCCATGTCATATGCAGCTGCCCAGGCATCCATCGGCGACAGCGAGTTCGACCGCGACACCGCCATCATCGAACGCGCGGACGAGCCCGGCGTGTACGACGCGGAGCTCTCCGCCGGCTGGACGATCATCGCCGCCGTCAACGGCGGCTACCTGCTGGCCCTGGTCGGCCGGGCTCTGGCGGCGGCCCTCCCGCACCCGGACCCCTTCACGGTGTCCGCGCACTACCTGACCTCCTCCGTACCCGGCCCCGCCGTGATCCGCACCGAGATCGTCCGGGTCGGCCGCACGCTCTCCACCGGCCAGGCGTCGCTCTTCCAGTACGACGAGCACGGCAACGAGGTCGAGCGCATCCGCGTCCTCGCCTCCTACGGTGACCTCGCGTCCCTGCCCGACGACGTGCGGACGGTCGCCGTGCCGCCGCTCATGCCCTCCTACGAGAACTGCATCGGCCCCGAGGCCGGCCCCGCACCGATCCCCGGCAGCTCCGCCATCGTGGACCGGCTCCGGCTCCGGCTGGACCCGGCGACGGCGGGCTGGGCCGTCGGCTCACCCTCCGGCAAGGGAGAGATGCGGGCCTGGTTCGAGCTGGCCGACGGCCGCGACGCCGACCCGCTCTCCATGCTCCTCGCGGTGGACGCGCTGCCGCCGACCGCCTTCGACCTCGGCCTGGTGGCCTGGACCCCGACCGTGGAACTCACCACGCACATCCGCCGCCGCCCGGCCCCCGGCCCGCTACGGATCTCCATCACCACCCGCAACCTGGCCGGCGGCTTCCTGGAGGAGGACGCCGAGGTCTGGGACTCCACCGACCACCTCGTCGCCCAGTCCCGCCAGCTGGCGCGCGCCCTGCGCATGTGACCCCCGGCGCGCGGCGCGGCGCCCGGCCGGGAGACCGCGGGGCGGGCACGAGCCCCCCACGGCCCGGCCGGATCGGGTCCCGCCGGGCGGACGGTCGCGGGAGGGCCCCTAGAATCGGGGGATCATGGCCTACCTCGACCACGCCGCCACCACCCCCATGCTGCCGGAGGCCGCCGCGGCGATGACCGCGCAGTTCGCCGCCACGGGGAACGCCTCCTCCCTGCACGCCGCCGGCCGCCGGGCCCGCCGTACCGTCGAGGAGGCCCGCGAGGCCTTCGCCGAGGCGATCGGCGCCCGCCCCAGCGAGGTGGTCTTCACCGCGGGCGGCACGGAGGCCGACAACCTCGCCGTCAAGGGCCTCTACTGGGCCCGGCGCGACGCGGACCCCGTGCGGACCCGGATCATCGCCAGCCCCGTCGAACACCACGCCGTGCTCGACGCCGTGCACTGGCTCGCCGAGCACGAGGGCGCCCAGGTCGACTACCTGCCCGTGGACCGCTACGGACGCGTCCACCCCGACGCCTTCCGCGAAGCCGTCGAGCGCAACCCCGACGACGTCGCCCTGGCCACCGTCATGTGGGCCAACAACGAGATCGGCACCGTCATGCCGGTCCGGGAACTGGCCGACACCGCCCGCGAGGCCGGGATCCCGTTGCACTCCGACGCCGTCCAGGCCTTCGGGCAGCTCGACGTCCACTTCGGCGAAAGCGGCCTCGCCGCCATGACCGTCAGCGGCCACAAGATCGGCGGCCCCTACGGCATCGGAGCGCTGCTCCTGGGCCGCGACCAGAGCCCCGTACCCGTCCTGCACGGCGGCGGCCAGGAGCGGCATGTCCGCTCCGGCACCCTCGACGTGCCCGCCATCGCCGCCTTCGCGGTGGCCGCCGTCCTCGCCGCCGAGCGGCGCGAGCAGTTCGCCGCCGAGATCGGCGCCCTGCGCGACGAACTGATCGCCGCCGTCCTCGCGGCCGTGCCCGACGCCGTCCTCGGAGGGGACCCCAACGAGCGGCTTCCGGCCAACGCACACTTCAGTTTCCCCGGCTGCGAGGGCGACTCCCTGCTGCTCCTGCTCGACGCCCAGGGCATCGAGTGCTCCACCGGCTCGGCCTGCACCGCGGGCGTGGCCCAGCCGAGCCACGTCCTGCTGGCGGCCGGCACCGACCCGCAGCTGGCCCGCGGCACCCTGCGCTTCTCCCTCGGCCACACCTCCACCAAGGAGGACGTCGCCGCCCTGGCCGCCGCCATCGGCCCGGCCGTCGAACGCGCCCGGACGGCAGGCCTCAGCTGAGCTCCCGGGAGGCTCAGGCCGAAGCGGCCAGGGCCTCCCGGACCATGCGTATGTAGCGGTCCCAGTCCCAGTGCTCGCCCGGGTCTGTGTGGTCGGCGCCCGGCACCTCGGAGTGCCCGACGATGTGCGTGCGGTCGGGCCGTATGCCGTAACGGCGGCAGATGTCGGCCGCCAGCCGCGCCGACGCCGCGTACATGGCGTCCGTGAAGTCCTTCGGCCGGTCCACGAAACCGACGTGCTCGATGCCGACGCTGCGCTCGTTCATCGAGCGGTTCCCCGCGTGGAAGGCCACGTCCAGCTCGCGCACCATCTGCTCCACATGACCGTCGCCGCGGACTATGTAGTGCGCCGACGCCTTGTGCCACGGGTTCTTGAAGGCGTCCACCGAGGACCGGAAGCCGCCCTGCGTGACATGCACGACGATCCGGTCCACCCGGTAGTCGTCGGGCCGGTCCGCCAAACGCCAGTTCGCCGGGGACGCCGGGGTCCACCCCGCACCCGCGTGGTCGATCTCACCCTCCTTGCGCGGCTTGGACACCCCTGGCAGCAGCCAGTACCCGCGCCGGATCTCGTCCCGCCCCACCACCGCCGCCGCGGCCGCCACTCCGAGGCCACCGAACAGGACCGCACGGCGCGTGCGGCTCTTCGGCCTCGACCCGGTGTTCCTCTGCCCGGTCATGTGATCCACCCCCCTGACCCGATAACGCGCTGTGACCCCGCCCGGTTCCCCCGTACCCTGGACGGTGCTATGACTGAGAACCTGCCGCGCACCGACCGCCCCCTTCGCGTCCTGGCCGCCATGTCCGGCGGAGTGGACTCCGCCGTCGCCGCCGCCCGTGCCGTCGAAGCCGGGCACGACGTGACCGGCGTCCACCTCGCGCTCTCCGCGAACCCGCAGTCCTTCCGGACCGGCGCCCGCGGCTGCTGCACCATCGAGGACTCCCGCGACGCCCGCCGCGCCGCCGACGTCATCGGTATCCCCTTCTACGTCTGGGACCTCGCCGAGCGCTTCCGCGAGGACGTCGTCGAGGACTTCATCTCCGAGTACGAGGCCGGGCGCACCCCGAACCCCTGCCTGCGGTGCAACGAGAAGATCAAGTTCGCCGCGCTGCTCGACAAGGCCCTCGCCCTCGGCTTCGACGCCGTCTGCACCGGCCACTACGCCACCGTCGTGCTCAAGGAGGACGGCTCCCGCGAGCTGCACCGTGCCTCCGACATGGCCAAGGACCAGTCGTACGTCCTCGGCGTCCTCGACGAGAAGCAGCTCGCCCACGCCCTCTTCCCGCTCGGTGACACCCTCACCACCAAGGAGGAGATCCGGGCCGAGGCGGAGGAGCGCGGCCTGGCCGTCGCGAAGAAGCCCGACAGCCACGACATCTGCTTCATCGCGGACGGCGACACCCAGGGCTTCCTCGCGCACCGCCTCGGCAAGGCCGAGGGCGACATCGTCGACGGGGCCACCGGCGAGAAGGTCGGCACCCACGACGGCGCCTTCGGCTTCACCATCGGCCAGCGCAAGGGCCTGCGGATCGGCCACCCCGCCCCCGACGGCAAGCCGCGCTACGTCCTCGACATCTCCCCGGTGAACAACACCGTCACCGTCGGCCCCGTCGAAGCCCTCGACGTCAGCGCCCTCACCGCGATCCGTCCCCGCTGGTGCGGTGCCGAGGCGGCCGCCCCGGGCACCTACACCGCCCAGCTGCGTGCCCACGGCGGCGAGACCGAGGTCTTCGCCGAGGTCGTGGACGGCGAGCTGCGCGTGTCCTTCACCGAGCCCGTCCGCGGCGTGGCCCCCGGCCAGGCGATCGTGCTCTACGACGGCACCCGCGTGGTCGGCTCCGCCACCATCGCGACGACGACGCGGGCCGCGGCCGCCGTCTGAGTGGCCGACGTCGGCACCCACGCCTGGTTCGCCTTCCTCGGCCCCCTGCTGACCATGCTGAACAGGAAGGGCGGGGGAGTCCTGCTCGCCGACCAACTGGACTCCAGCCTGTACCCCGTGCTCGCGGCGGAGGTCGTTCGCCTCTTCCAGGACGAGGACGCCAACCCGCAGCTCGCACAGCTCGTCTTCACCCCGCACGACGCCACCCTGCTCGGCCCCTCGGTCACGGAGCGCCCGCTCGACCGGGACCAGGTCTGGATCGCGGTCAAGGAGGGAAGCGGCGAGTCATCCCTCTACCCGCTCCTCGCCGCCCGCAAGGCACGCAACGACGAGAACCTGGAGCGCCGCTACCTGCACGGCCACTACGGCGGGGTACCACGCCTGGCCACGGGCGAGGTCGCCCGCCAGCTCGCCGTACTGGAACGGCGCCTCGCGCAGCAGACGGGATCGGAACCGGAGCCGAAGGCGACGACGACAGCGTGAGCAGACCACCCGCGGAGAGCCGGCGCGTCAACCGGCGGAAGGGCCGGCCCGAGGAGCCCCGCTCCCTCCGGCGCGACCTCGGCTCCCACCCGGACAGGTCGTCCCGGATCATCTACCTCGCGGCCGAGGGCGAGCGGAACGGTCGCTGGGCCCGGTGCGTGCGGTCCGCGCACGCAATGAGGCTTTGGGCAGATCGAGAAGCGCCGAGTGGTGCAGCTGGGTCCGGTCGATGACCTGCTGAGTGGCCGAGTGCGCGTCGCGAAGGCTGACCGGTACCGGAACGTCCGTCATCGCGGGGTGACGCTCAGTGACGTCTGCGCGTTGACGACCAGAGCTGCGAGCGCGGCTCTGGTGGTCGTGATGACCCGGCTGGGGAAGACGCTGTCCCGGATTGCCACGCCGTCGCCCTCGCAGATGGCGATTTCGACGCATGCGTTGCCGGAAGCCTCGGAGTACGAGGACTTGAACCAGCTCAACTCGGACAAGACGGCACCTCTTAAAGATCTCCGGCGATGGCGAGGATGAGGTCCCTCGACTCTCCCGGATTCAACGTCACCTGTTCGACCAAGTCCAGCCGCTCCCGGAAGTTGGCCAGTTGCGTCGGTGCGTCGAAGAAGACCGCGCCGATCGGCGAGTCCACCTCCACGGTGTCCAGGTGCGGGTTCGGCGCCGAGGCGTACATCACCGTATCCCCGGCCATGGGGAAGCCTTCGGCGGTGAAGGGGATGACGAGAAGCCGGACGTTGGGGCGCTCACTCTCGTCAAGGAGGCGCATCAGCTGACGCTTGGCGACGTGGCTGCCGCCGATGCGCATCCGGAGGGCCGACTCGTGGATCAACCCCACGTACGGCACGCCCCGGTCCTGTGTGATCACGCTGTGCCGCGCCAGCCGGTGGGCTACCCGCAGCTCCACTTCCAGCCGGGGGAGTGCCGGAACGAACAGGTCGAACAGGGCCCGTGCGTGCTCCTCGGTCTGGAACAGACCTGGGATGTGGGCCGTCTGGAGCGTCCGCAGACTCGTGGCGTGATGCTCCAGTTCCGCCACGTCCAGGAAGTCCGGTGGGATCTTGCCCCGGTACTCGTCCCACCAGCCTTTTGTGCGCCCTCCGGTCATCGCGGCCAGGGCTTCGATGAGTCCGGTGTCGTTGCATTCGTAGATGCTCGCGAGGCGGTGGAGCCGCCCTTCGCTGATGCCGAACCGTCCCGATTCGATGTTGGAGATCATCGTGCGGTCCGCGCCCAGACGCTCCGCTGCAGCCGGTGCGGACAGCCCGGCGCCTTCCCTCAGGCGGCGCAGTTCCGCGCCGAAGCGCCGCTGTCGGATGGTCGGGTAGTGCCTCGGTGCCATGTGTCAACTCCTCCCTCGCGCGCACAGTTTGCCGACAGCGGTACCTGATCGTCCATCGAAACTAGAAGCACTACCCGTTTCAGTGAATGAGGTAGCACGGGTTTTAGTTTCGGGGCTAGCGTGTGACGCAAGCCACTCGTCGCAGACCTGTAGGCGGAAGCGCACCGACCGCTCAACCCCCAAGGCGGGGAAGGTGGGACGGCAAGCCACCGGCACGGACAAGACGACGCGACACGTGGCCGACGGAGATCCCTCACGCCGCACATGGAGGTGCCCGCGTGACACGCGAAACGGACAAGAGTCGGGGCGGGGCGGTGGCCCCGCCGCCGATCGCCTTCGCCGAACCCTGGGAGTACGAGCTCCACTTCCCCCGGGACCCCCGCGCACCTGGCATCGCGCGGACCACCTTGCGGGCCGTGCTCGACGCGCACGGGCTCGACGAACTTACCGACCGTGCCGAGCTGTTGGCCTCCGAGCTCGCGACCAACTCCGTTCGGCACGCCAAGGGGCCCGCCTCCGTGCGGTTGCGCTGGGCGTGCCCCGTGCTGCGGGTCAGCGTCTCCGACTCCAGCCCGGTGTTCCCCATGGAGGTCCCCGCCACGATCGCATGGGACGCCGAGGGAGGCCGGGGGCTGGCCATACTCGAACTCGTCGCGGACCAGTGGGGCGGCTGCTGCCTCGACGAGAAGCTGTTCGGGACCGGCGGCAAGACCATCTGGTTCGAGCTGCGGACCGGGAGGGGCGGGCCCGACGCGCCTCCGACCCCGCCGGCAGCCGCCGCCCTCGCGGCCTGAACAACGGCCCCAGCGCGCGGCTGCGGGACCGGCACGCCGCCCTGGCCCGGGGCCCGGACGTCGACCAGCGCGGTGGGGTCACCTCTTCGCCGTACCGGCCGACGCGGATCCGCGAGCGGTGGCCGCGGCCGTCCGGTCCCGGCTTCCCCGGCTCGCGGATGAGGTCCGGCGCCGCCGTGCCCGCCCCCCCCGAGCCCGTCAAGGAACTTGTCGGCGGCAGCAGCTTCGCCTACCTCGGCCGCCGGTACCGGCTCAGGCTGGTACCGGCGGGCGAGGGAGGGCGGGTGCGGCTGCGAGCCGGATGGCTGGAGCTTCCCGCCCCCGCCACGCCTTCGGCCGGTTCCGACGCCCTGGCCGCCTGGTACACCGAGCGCGGGCAGCGGTGGCTCGCCTCCCGGATGCCGGCGATCGCCCTCCGCATGGGGGTGCGGCCGACCGAGGTCGCCGTGGACGACCTCGGGGAGCGATGGGGCTGGTGCGGCCCCGACAGGCGGATCGCCGTGCACTGGGCCGTCATGCAGTTGCCGGCGAGCCTGGTCGATTTCGTCCTCGTGCACGAGCTGTGCCACCTGAAGGTGCCGGGACACGGCCCCGCCTTCCGGCGGGAGATGGGCCTCGCCCTTCCCGGGCACCAGAGCCGCGAGGAACTGTTCGCACAGGAAGAACCGTTCCTGTGGCGAGGGGCGGTCCGGTAGGCCCGACTGCTGTCCGGCGTTCAGGCGACCGTCAGGACGATCTTGCCGGTGGTGCGGCCCAGCTCGCCGATCTCGTGGGCTTTCGCCGCCTGCTCCAGCGGCAGCACCGTGTCGACCAGCGGCTTGAGCAGGCCCTGCTCAACCAGGGCCGCGATCTCCTCCAGGCCCTTCAGGTCAGGCTCCACGATCATCCAGGAGGCCCGCACGCCCTGCGTATCGGCCGGAAGGCCGTCCGGGCCGAGCAGGGTCACCAGGTGGCCGCCCGGCCTCAGCACCTTCAGCGAGCGCTGCCCGTGGTCCCCGCCCATGGCGTCGATCACCACGTCCACGTCCGTGACGGCGTCCTCGAAGTCCGTGGTGCGGTAGTCGATCACCTCGTCGGCGCCGAGTTCGCGCAGCAGGTCGTGCTTGGCCGCGCTCGCGGTGCCGATCACGTACGCCCCCCGGGCCTTGGCGATCTGCACGGCCAGGTGGCCGACCCCGCCCGCCGCGGCGTGCACCAGCACGCGCTGCCCGGCCGATACCCCGGCGGTGTCCACCAGCGCCTGCCAGGCGGTCAGCGCCGCCAGCGGCAGCGCGGCCGACCGTACGTGGTCCAGCGAGGCGGGCTTGCGGGCGAAGTGCCGGGCGGGACCGGTGACGTACTCGGCGTAGGCGCCGGCCTGCTGCGGGAAGCGGGGCATCCCGTACACCTCGTCGCCCGCCCGGTAGAGGGTCACGCCCGGTCCGACGGCCTCGACCGTGCCGGACACGTCCCAGCCGACCTGCGGGACCGGCCCCCAGGGGATCAGGGCGCCGGAGGCCCGGGCCTTCCAGTCGACCGGGTTCACCCCGGCCGCGCGGACCCGCACCAGGATCTCGCCCATGCCCGGTTCCGGGCGGTCCAGCTCGGTCTCGGTCAGTACCTCGGGTCCGCCCCACTGGCTGACGACGACGGCGCGCATGTGTTTCTCCTCGCATGTTCCAGCTGCTCGGGTGCTGCTGCGGCACCAGCTTCGGCGCCGGAGCACACGCGTGGTGTTGGCCATACGGCCACCATCTGTCAGGATCTGGCCATGCATCGGATCGCTGTACTGGCCCTTGAAGGGGTCCCCCCGTTCGAGCTCGGGATCCCCTCCCGGGTCTTCGGCAACGCCTACGACGAGGCCGGGAACCGCCTCTACGAGCTGACCGTCTGCACCGCCGACGGACGGCCCGTGACCAGTGACGCGGGCTTCACCGTCGGCGTCTCGGCGGGCCCCGAGGCTCTCGCCGCGGCCGATACCGTGATCATCACGCCCACCCACTCCATGGACGAACTCGCGCAGGGCGCGCCCCTGCCGCAGCCGCTGGCAGACGCCCTCGCCGCGATCAGGCCCGGCACCCGGCTGGTCTCCCTCTGCACCGGCTCGTACGTCCTCGCCGCCGCCGGGCTGCTCGACGGCCGGCCCGCCACCACGCACTGGGCGCACGCGCCCGAGTTCCAGCGGGGCTTCCCCCGCGTCCGGCTCGACGACGAGGTCCTCTTCGTCGACGACGGCGACGTCCTCACCTCGGCGGGCGTGGCCGCCGGCGTCGACCTCTGCCTGTACATGATCCGCCAGGACCACGGCTCCGCCGTCGCCAACCGTGCCGCGCGGCTGTGCGTCGTACCGCCCTGGCGCGACGGCGGCCAGGCGCAGTACATCGACCGGCCCGTCCCCGAGCCCACCGTCGCCACCACCACAGCCACCCGCGCCTGGGCCCTGGAACGGCTCGGCGGGCCGATCACCCTCACGGAGCTGGCCGCCCACGCCCGGATGAGCCTGCGCACCTTCACGCGTAGGTTCCGCGACGAGGTCGGCATGACCCCCGTGCAGTGGCTCACCGCGCAACGACTGGAGGTCGCCCGCCACTTGCTGGAGTCCAGCGACCTGCCGGTCGACCTGGTCGCCCACCGCTCCGGCTTCGGCTCCGCGGGCTCCCTGCGCCAGCACATGCGCACGTCCCTCGGCATCTCCCCGATCGCCTACCGGCGCACCTTCCAGCCCGCCGCCCCGGCATGACCCCCGAGGTAATCGCCACCCCGGGGCGCGCGCTGACAGGATCGGACCGACGGCCCGCACCGGCGGACCGGCCGGCATCGACAGGGGAGCAGACCATGACCGCGTACGCCATCGCCCACCTCCGCCCCGAGACGATGAACGAGGACGTCCTCACCTACATCGAGGCCATCCAGTCGACCATGAACCCCTTCGGCGGCCGCTTCCTCGTGCACGGCAAGGAGGTCGAGGTCCTGGAGGGCCCCTTCCCCGGCACCGTCGTCGTCATCGGCTTCCCCGACATCGAGCGGGCCCGCGCCTGGTACGCCTCCGACGCCTACCGGGCCATCCTCCCGCTGCGGACGCGGCACATAGCGGGCGAGGCCGTCCTGGTCGAGGGCGTCCCGGCCGACTACGACGCGACGGAGACGGCCGCCCGTCTGCGCGCCGAAGCCGGCCTCTGACGGTCAACCCCGCCGCGTTCGTCCTCGCGGGGCCGGGGGGGGGGGTGGACCCGCCGCCGCTCCTCGTTACGGACGCAGGCGCTGCGGCGGTCGGCCCGGCCGAGGGCCGACGCACGGGCCCGGCCGGTCACCGGGCTCCCCGACACCGCGATCGGCCGGGACTCCGTGCCCGCCGCCACGGCGGGGCAGGCGGTGCCCGCCCCTGCGCGGTGCCTGCCCCTGCGCGGTGCCTGCCCCTGCGCGGAGCGCGCTCGTGCAGCCGCCGCCGGTACCTGACCTTGACCTTCGGGCTCCGCGCGGGCTCAGGGGTGCGAGCATGGGCCCCATGGCTACTCACCTGATCACCGGTGCCGGCTCCGGCATCGGCGCCGCCGTCGCGACCCGCCTGCACGCCCGCGGCGACGACCTCGTCCTCCTGGCCCGCGACGCCGCCCGCGGCAAGCAGCTCGTCGAGCGCTACCCCGGCTCCCGGGTCCTCGTGGGCGACCTCGCCGACCCCGACCGGCTCTCCTGGGCCTTCTCCAAGCAGGCGATCCCCGAGCGCATCGACTCGCTCCTGCACATCGCCGGGATCGTGGACCTCGGACCGGTGGGGGAGCTGCGCCCCAAGACCTGGCACCAGCAGCTCAACGTGAACCTGATCGCCCCCGCCGAGGTGACCCGGCTGCTGCTGCCCACCCTGCGCGCGTCCAAGGCCACCGTCGTCTTCGTCAACTCCGGCGCCGGCCTCAACGCCCACGCCGACTGGAGCGCGTACGCCGCTTCCAAGCACGGCCTGAAGGCCCTCGCCGACTCGCTGCGCGCCGAGGAGCGGGCCAACGGCGTCCGCGTCACCTCCGTCTACCCGGGCCGCACCGCCAGCCCCATGCAGGCCAAGGTGCACTCCCAGGAGGGCAAGGAGTACGACCCCGCCGCCTGGATCGACCCCGAGTCGGTGGCGACCACCATCGTCATGGCCGTCGACCTGCCCCGCGACGCCGAGGTCAACGACCTGTCCGTCAGGCCGGGCCGATGAGCGCCGGCGCGACCGGCGTCGGCTCGCTGCCCGGCGGCGACGCCCGCGAGGCCGCGAAGACGGCGACCGGCTCCTTCGAGGACTTCCCGTACCTGCCCGAACTGCCGGCCCGCGGGCCCGGCGCGGACATGATCGGGCGCTCGACCGGGCTGCTCGTCGACATGTACGCGCACGTGGAGCCCAGCGGCTGGCGGATCAGCGACCGGCCCGGGCGCGACACCCGCCGGGCCCGGTCCTGGCTCGGCGAGGACCTGGACGCGCTGGAGGAGTTCACCCAGGGCTACACCGGCAGGCTCAAGATCCAGGCGGTCGGGCCGTGGACGCTGGCCGCCGCGCTGGAACTGCACGGCGGCGAGGCGATGCTGCAGGACGCCGGCGCCTGCCGGGACCTGGCCGGATCGCTCGCCGAGGGCCTGCGCGAGCACCTGGCCGACGTGCGCAAGCGGATCCCCGGCGCCGACATCGTGCTCCAGCTCGACGAGCCGTCCCTGACCGCCGTGCTGCTCGGCCGGGTCCGCTCCGCGAGCGGCTACCGCACCTACCGCGCCGTGGACCGGCAGGTCGTCGAGGGCACGCTGCGCGAGGTGTTCGCCGTCCACGACGGCGAGGTGATCGTCCACTCCTGCGCGCCCGAGGTCCCCTTCGGCCTGCTGCGGCGGGCCGGTGCCACAGGAGTGTCGTTCGATTTCTCCCTGCTCACGGAGCGCGAGGACGACGCCGTCGGGGAGGCCGTCGAAGGCGGCACGAAGCTGTTCGCCGGAGTGGTGCCGGGTACCGACAGCCCGTTGTCGGACCCGGGCGGTAGCGTCATGGGTGTCAGGAAGCTCTGGCGCAGGCTGGGACTGGCCCCGGGGACTCTCGCGGAGTCCGTCGTGGTCACCCCCTCGTGCGGTCTGGCAGGTGCCTCGCCCGCCTACGCCCGCGCGGTGCAGGCACATTGCGTCAGAGCGGCGAGGTCGCTCGCCGACAACCCTGAGTGACGGTCGGGACGGGCCACGGGAGGACACGGCATGGCAGCCGAACAGCAGGACACGGCAGTACCGGCGGCGGTGCGCGAACAGCACCAGCTGCTGGCCGAGCAGGTCGAGGAGCACCGCTTCCGGTACTACGTGAACGACCAGCCGGTCGTCAGCGACGCCGAGTTCGACCGGCTGCTGCGTTCGCTGGAGGTGCTGGAGGAGCAGTACCCGCAGCTGCGCACGCCGGACTCGCCCACCCAGAAGGTGGCCGGGGCCTACGAGACGGACTTCGCCTCCGTCGAGCACCGCGAGCGCATGCTCTCCCTCGACAACGCCTTCGACGACGAGGAACTGTCCGCCTGGGCCGAGCGGGTGGCCCGGGACACGGGCACCTCCGCCTACCACTACCTGTGCGAGCTGAAGGTGGACGGCCTCGCCGTCAACCTCACCTACGAGAACGGCCGCCTGACCCGTGCGGCCACCCGCGGCGACGGCCGCACCGGTGAGGACATCACGCCCAACGTTCGCACCATTGGCGAGATCCCGGACCGTCTCTCGGGGGACCGGATCCCGGCGCTCGTCGAGATCCGCGGCGAGGTCTACTTCCCGATGGAGAAGTTCGAGGAGCTCAACGCGAGACTCGTCGAAGCCGAGGGCAAACCCTTTGCCAACCCGCGCAACGCCGCGGCGGGATCGCTGCGCCAGAAGGACCCGAAGGTCACCGCGAGCCGCCCGCTGCACATGGTCGTCCACGGCATCGGCGCCCGCGAGGGCTTCGCGATCGAGCGCCAGTCGCAGGCGTACGAGCTGCTGCGCGAGTGGGGCCTGCCCACCGCCCGGCACAACAAGGTGGTCTCCTCGCTCGCCGAGGTCCGGGACTTCATCGCGGAGTTCGGCGAGAACCGGCACTCGGTGGAGCACGAGATCGACGGCGTCGTCGTCAAGCTCGACGAGATCGCCCTCCAGGGCCGCCTCGGTTCCACCGCCCGCGCCCCGCGCTGGGCCATCGCCTGGAAGTACGCGCCCGAAGAGGTCAACACCAAGCTGATCGACATCAAGGTCGGCGTCGGCCGCACCGGGCGCGTGACCCCGTACGCCCAGGTGGAGCCGGTCACGGTGGCCGGTTCCGAGGTCGAGTTCGCGACCCTGCACAACCAGGAGGTCGTCAAGGCCAAGGGCGTGCTCATCGGGGACACCGTGGTCCTGCGCAAGGCCGGCGACGTCATCCCCGAGATCCTCGGCCCGGTCGTCGACCTGCGCGACGGCACCGAGCGGGAGTTCGAGATGCCGGCGGACTGCCCCGCCTGCGGGACCGCGCTGCGGCCCATGAAGGAGGGGGACATCGACGTCCGCTGCCCCAACGGGCAGAGCTGCCCCGCCCAGTTGCGCGAGCGGCTCTTCTACCTGGCGGGCCGGCAGTCCCTGGACATCGAGAACTTCGGCATGGTCGCGGCGGCCGCGCTGACCGGGCCGCTGGAGCCTGCGGAGCCGCCGCTGCTCGACGAGGGAGACCTCTTCGACCTGACCATCGAGCAGCTGCTGCCCATCAAGGCGTACGTCCTGGACCAGGACAGCGGACTGCCCAAGCGCGACCCGAAGACGGGCGAGGAGAAGATCGTCACGGTCTTCGCCAACCAGAAGGGCGAGCCGAAGAAGAACGCCCTGGCGATGCTGGAGAACATCGCCGCCGCCAAGGAGCGGCCGCTCGCCCGCATCATCAACGGCCTGTCCATCCGCCATGTCGGACCGGTCGCGGCCGAGGCCCTCGCCCGCGAGTTCCGGTCCATCGCGGCCATCGAGGCGGCCACCGAGGAGCAGCTGACCGCCACCGACGGGGTCGGGGCGATCATCGCCGCCTCCCTCAAGGAGTGGTTCGCGGTCGACTGGCACCAGGAGATCCTGCGCAAGTGGCGGGAGACCGGGGTGCGGATGGAGGAGGAAGGTTCCGCCGAGGACGAGGGACCGCGTCCCCTGGAGGGGCTGACCGTGGTCGTCACCGGCACTTTGCAGAACCACACCCGGGACGGCGCCAAGGAGGCCCTGCAGAGCCGCGGCGCCAAGGTGACCGGATCCGTCTCCAAGAAGACCTCCTTCGTCGTGGTCGGCGACAACCCCGGCTCGAAGTACGACAAGGCCGTCCAGTTGAAGCTGTCCATCCTCGACGACGCCGGTTTCGCCGTGCTGCTGGAACAGGGCCCGGACGCGGCGCGCGAGGCCGCGCTCCCGCTGGACGGCGCGGCCGAGGGCGAGTAGGACGGGGAGCGATCCCCGAGGGGGAGTAGCGAAGGCGAACGGATGCGTGGCGTGCGGCCGTACGGGCGGGCGCACGCCAGGCGTGGCGGACGGTGGTAAACGGCCGGTACAAGGCTGGTCGCAGGGCGGTGACCTGTCGGATCATCGGACGGATGGCAGGGGGCCCCGCCCAAACTCACCCGTTCGGCGGATACCGTACTGATGAGGATGGCTGGGGCGCATTCGGGCAACCACTGCCGACCGCTGCCCCTGGGAGCCTCCCGCGTCCTACTGTTGAGGGGTGCGCCTGTCGTGCACGGCTGCAGGACGCGATATCCGGCCGTGGTGGCACGACATCGGGGCCATCGCGTGACATCGGCATCGCCGGCTGTGAGAGGTACGGGCATGAAACCCACCGAAAGCGCCGACCCGTCACCTGAATTCGGCGGGGACATCCCGTCCATGCGGGCGGGCAGGCTCGGTGTCCTGGGTACCAGGACACCGGAGACCCGACCGGTCGACACCGGTGAGGGCGGGCAGGGGCGGCGCGGCGTGCTGCCCTTCCTCGTCGTGGGTCTCGCGGTCGTGGTGCTCACCACCGGCATCGCGTCCGCCCTGAGCGGCCGTCATGCGCTGTTCCCCGGCGGACCCGTCGGCTGGGCCCTGGCCCTCCTCACCGGCATCATCGTCGGCCACCTGGTCGCCCTCGGCCGGGACCGCTGGTGGGGCGGCACCGGATCGGGCGCCGCGCTCACGCTCGGCGTGCTCATCCTCTACGGCTGGGTGCCCGCCGGACTGGTCTCGCTGGCCGTGGTCTCCCTGGTCGGGGCCGCGCGCCGGCACCGCTGGCGCCAAGGACTGCTGCACGGCTCCGTCGACATCCTCGGCATCGGGGCCGCCGCCCTCGTGCTCGCCGCCTTCGGCGAGACACCCACCGTCGAGACGCCCTGGCTGCCGACCCTCTGGGGGCTGGACGCCGTCCCCGAGATCGTCCTCGTCGCCGTCACCTACCTGCTCGCCACCCGGTTCCTGCTCTGGATCGCGCTCGCCCCGCGCGGCGGCGGGCTGCCCACCGTCGCCCGGACCGCCCTGCTCCGACAGGCCTTAGTGGCGGTCGCGCTGCTCGGCATCGCCCCCCTCATCTGCGTGGTCGCCGTCACCCAGCCGGTGCTGCTGCCGCTCTTCGCCGTACCCCTGATCGCACTTGACTCCACCCTCTGGATCGCCCGGGCACGCGCCGAGGAGCAGCTGCGGGACCCGCTGACCGGCCTGCCGAACCGGCAGTGGCTGCTGGAACGGGCCTGGTCCGCCCTGGACGAGGCTGAACGTTTGGGCACCCGGTCGGCGCTCGTGCTCATCGACCTGGACCGCTTCCGGGCCGTCAACGACACCCTCGGGCACCTGGCGGGCGACCGGCTGCTCCTGCAGATCGCCGACCGGCTGCGCCAGGCCCTGCCCGAGGAGGCCGAGGCCGCACGCCTGGGCGGCGACGAGTTCGCCGTACTGCTCCCCGTCGCCGACTCCACCACCAGCGCCCAGCGCGTCGCCCGCCACCTGGTCGCGGCGCTCAGCTCCCCGCTCGACCTGGACGGACTCACACTCGTCCTGGAGGCCAGCGCCGGCCTCGCCGTCTTCCCCGACCACGCACTGGACGCGGAGGGGCTGCTGCGGCGCGCGGACGTGGCGATGTACCAGGCCAAGCGGGACCGTACGGGCGTGGAAGTGTACGAGTCCAAGCGCGACAGCAACACCCCCGACCGCCTGGGCCTCCTCGGCGACCTGCGCAGGGCCCTCGACGCCGGCGAGGTGGAACTCCACTACCAGCCGAAGGTCCGCTTCGACGGACAGGTGGCGGGGCTGGAGGCGCTGGTCCGATGGGTCCACCCGGAACGCGGTCGGGTCCCCCCGGACGAGTTCATCGCCATCGCCGAGACCTCCGGGCTGATGCCGCACCTGACCGAGTACGTGCTGGAGACCGCCCTGGCCCAGGTGGCCCGCTGGCGCGCCCAGGGCCTGAAGGTCCCCGTCGCCGTCAACGTCTCACCGCGCGACGTCCACACCCCCGGCTTCGCCGGAGCGGTGGCCGCGCGACTGGCCCGCCACGGGGTCCCGGCGAGCGGCCTGCAGCTGGAGATAACGGAACACGTCCTGCTGGAGGACCCCCAGCGGGCGGCGGACACCATGGCCGGCCTCACCGGGCACGGCGTGAAGATGTCCCTGGACGACTTCGGCACGGGCTACTCCTCCCTCGTCCACCTGCGCCGCCTGCCGGTCAGTGAGCTGAAGATCGACCGCTCGTTCGTGGGCCGGCTCGCGGTCGACACACAGGACGCGGAGATCGTCCGCTGCACCGTGGACCTCGCGCACTCGCTCGGCCTGCTCGTCGTCGCCGAGGGCGTCGAGGACGACGAGACCTGGGAGCGGCTGCGGGACCTGGGCTGCGACGCCGTGCAGGGGTGGCTGGTGGCCGCCGCGATGCCGCCGCAGGAGGCCACCGCCTGGCTGCTGGCCCGCGGCGAGCGCGGCTGGCGCCGCCCGGCGGACATCACGGCGGAGCTGGCGGCGGCCGAGGCCGACGCGGTCTGATCCCGCGCCGCAGCCGCCGGGGCGCCGCCCGGACCCGGCGCCCCCCGACGACCGGGGCGCGGGTCCGTGCGGCGCCCGGGAAGCCGCACGCGGCGGCCCGGTCCGGGCACCGGGCCAAACCGTTTCGCAGGCCGAGCGCCCGGACCCATAGGATTGGGTCCGAAACGAAACATCCACCCACCCCCAGAGGATCGCTGCATGCCTGGCATTACGCGCGAGGAGGTCGTCCACCTCGCTCGGCTGGCGCGCCTTGAGCTGTCCAGCAACGAGCTGGATCACTTCGCCGGACAGCTCGACGACATCATCGGCGCGGTCGCCCGTGTCTCCGAGGTCGCCGACCAAGACGTCCCGCCGACCTCCCACCCGCTGCCGCTGACGAACGTCATGCGCGCGGACGAGGTCCGTCCGTCGCTCACCCCCGAGCAGGCGCTCTCCGGTGCTCCCGCCCAGGAGCAGCAGCGTTTCAAGGTGCCGCAGATCCTGGGGGAGGACTAACAGCCATGGTCGACATCATCAAGCTCACGGCCGCCGAGACCGCCGAGAAGATCGCCTCCGGCGAGCTGACGGCCGTCGAGGTGACCGAGGCCCACCTGGCCCGTATCGACGCCACCGACGAGAAGGTCCACGCCTTCCTGCACGTGGACCGCGAGGGTGCGCTCGCCCAGGCCCGCGCCGTCGACGCCAAGCGCGCGGCCGGCGAGAAGCTCGGCCCGCTGGCCGGCGTGCCCCTCGCCCTCAAGGACATCTTCACCACCGTCGGGGTCCCGACCACCGTCGGTTCGAAGATTCTCGAAGGCTGGATCCCGCCGTACGACGCCACCCTGACGCGCAAGCTCAAGGAAGCCGACGTCGTCATCCTCGGCAAGACCAACATGGACGAGTTCGCCATGGGGTCCTCCACCGAGAACAGCGCCTACGGCCCGACCGGCAACCCCTGGGACCTCACCCGGATCCCCGGCGGCTCCGGCGGCGGCTCCGCCGCGGCCCTCGCCGCGTTCCAGGCCCCGCTCGCCATCGGCACGGACACCGGCGGCTCCATCCGCCAGCCCGCGGCCGTCACCGGCACCGTCGGTGTGAAGCCCACCTACGGCGGTGTCTCCCGCTACGGCATGGTCGCCTTCTCCTCCTCCCTCGACCAGGGCGGGCCCTGCGCCCGCACGGTCCTGGACGCGGCCCTGCTGCACGAGGTGATCGCCGGGCACGACCCGCTCGACTCCACCTCCATCGACGCCCCGGTCCCGCCGGTCGTCGAAGCCGCCCGCAACGGGTCGGTCGCCGGCATGCGCGTCGGTGTCGTCAAGCAGTTCGCCGGTGAGGGCTACCAGGCCGGCGTCGTCCAGCGCTTCAACGAGTCGGTGGAGCTCCTCAAGGAGCTCGGCGCCGAGATCGTCGAGCTGGACTGCCCGTCCTTCGACCTCGCGATGGCCGCGTACTACCTGATCGCGCCCTCCGAGTGCTCCTCGAACCTGGCCCGTTTCGACGCCATGCGCTACGGCCTGCGCGTCGGCGACGACGGCACGAAGTCCGCCGAGGACGTCACCGCCCTGACCCGCGAAGCCGGTTTCGGCGACGAGGTCAAGCGCCGCATCATCCTCGGCACGTACGCGCTCAGCTCCGGCTACTACGACGCGTACTACGGCTCCGCCCAGAAGGTCCGCACGCTGATCTCGCAGGACTTCGAGAAGTCCTTCGAGCAGGTCGACGTGATCGTCTCCCCGACGACCCCGACCACCGCCTTCGCGATCGGTGAGCGCACCGACGACCCGCTGGCGATGTACCTCGCGGACCTGTGCACCATCCCGACCAACCTGGCCGGCAACTCCGCCATGTCGCTCCCCTGCGGCCTGGCGCCGGAGGACGGCCTCCCGGTCGGGCTGCAGATCATCGCCCCGGCGATGAAGGACGACCGGCTCTACAAGGTCGGTGCCGCCGTCGAGGCCGCCTTCGTCGCGCGCTGGGGTCACCCGCTGCTTGAGGAGGCACCGTCGCTGTGAGCACCAGTGCACTGTCCAAGGCCAAGGGCTTCAAGAAGTCCAAGACCGGCACCTACCTGTCGATCGGCACCACCGCCTTCGGCGCCGTCAGCGTGATCAAGCAGGTCAAGAAGGCCCGCAGCGAGAACGACATGCTGAAGCTGGTCGACGCCGCCGTGTCCGCCGCCGCCATCGTCACCGGCCTCGCGATCCTGTACCGCGAGCTCAAGCGCCTGGGCGACGACGACGTCCTGCTGGGCTGAGAGGGAAAGTTTCACCGTGACCACCTTCACCGAACTGCTGTCGTACGAGGACGCCCTGGCGTCGTACGACCCCGTCATGGGCCTTGAGGTCCATGTCGAGCTCGGCACCAGGACCAAGATGTTCTGCGGCTGCTCCACCGAGCTCGGCGGCGAGCCCAACTCGCAGACCTGCCCGACCTGCCTCGGCCTGCCCGGCTCCCTCCCGGTCGTCAACGCGATCGGCGTCGAGTCCGCCGTCAAGATCGGTCTCGCGCTGAACTGCGAGATCGCCGAGTGGTGCCGCTTCGCCCGGAAGAACTACTTCTATCCGGACATGCCGAAGAACTTCCAGACCTCCCAGTACGACGAGCCCATCGCCTTCAACGGCTACCTGGACGTCCAGCTGGAGGACGGCGAGATCTTCCGCGTGGAGATCGAGCGCGCCCATATGGAGGAGGACACCGGCAAGTCGCTGCACGTCGGCGGCGCCACCGGCCGTATCCACGGCGCGTCCCACTCCCTGCTGGACTACAACCGCGCCGGCATCCCGCTCATCGAGATCGTCACCAAGCCCATCGAGGGCGCGGGCGAGCGGGCCCCCGAGGTCGCCAAGGCGTACGTGGCCGAGCTGCGCGAGGTCATCAAGGCGCTCGGCGTCTCCGAGGCCCGCATGGACAAGGGCCAGATGCGCTGCGACGTGAACCTGTCGCTGCGCCCCCACGGGACGAAGGAATTCGGCACCCGCTCGGAGACCAAGAACGTCAACTCGCTGCGTTCCGTCGAGCGCGCCGCGCGCTTCGAGATCCAGCGGCACGCGGCCGTGCTGTCCTCCGGCGGCTCGATCGTGCAGGAGACCCGGCACTTCCACGAGGAGGACGGCTCCACCACGGCCGGCCGCATCAAGGACAACGCCGAGGACTACCGGTACTTCCCGGAGCCCGACCTGGTGCCCGTGGCGCCGGCCCGTGAGTGGGTCGAGGAGCTGCGCTCCGGTCTGCCCGAGATGCCGCGCGTGCGCCGCAACCGCCTCCGCGAGGAGTGGGGCGTCAGCGAGCACGACATGCAGTCGATCCTCAACGCGGGCGCGGTGGACTCCATCGTCGCCACCATCGAGGAGGGCGCGGACTCGGCCGCCGCCCGCAAGTGGTGGATGGGCGAGCTGGCCCGTAACGCCAACGAGCAGGGCGTCGTCGTCGACGAGCTGCCGATCACCCCGGCACAGGTGGCCCGGGTCGCGGCCCTGGTGGCGGCGGGCGACCTGAACGACAAGCTGGCCCGTCAGGTCATCGAGGGCGTTCTCGCCGGCGAGGGCACCCCGGACGAGGTCGTCGAGAAGCGCGGCCTGAAGGTCGTCTCGGACGAGGGAGCGCTCGGCGCGGCCGTCGACGAGGCCATCGCGGGCAACGCGGCCATCGCCGACAAGATCCGCGGCGGCAAGATCGCCGCGGTCGGCGCCCTGGTCGGCGCGGTCATGAAGACCACCCGCGGCCAGGCCGACGCGGCGCGCGTCAAGGAGCTCATCCTGGAGCGCCTGGGCGTCTCCGAGGGCTGAGCCTTTCGGGCCCGACGGCCCGAACGCCCCGGGGCCCCGCACCGAAGAGGTGCGGGGCCCCGGTCGTCTCCCGCACACTGGACGACCACGTCCGGCGGAGGAACGGGGGAGTTGCGCGTGGAGATCGGTGCGATGGTCGCGGTCGTCGGTGTGGTGGGCACCCTGGGCGCGGCGCTGCTCACCCAGCGCGGGGCGGAGCGGGCGAAACGCCGGGAGATAGAGATCCTGCGCGGCCATCAGGAGATCCGCGACCGTCTGACGCTGCGGCGGAGCTGCTACGCGGACCTCAACCGGGACGCCCGGCAGTTCACCACCGCGCTCAACCGGCATCTGCACGTCCTGCGGGAGCGCCCGGTCGAGGACGCGGACCGGGAGGTGCTCGACGAGGCCAAGAACGCCCAGCGCGACCGCTACTCCGAGGCGCAGATGATCGCCCCGGACGCCGTGCTCGGACCCGCGAGCGCCGTCAACCACGCCCTGAGCAGGGTCTACGGCCAGGTCAAGCGCCTGGAACGGGGCGCCCCCGAGGAGGGCGAGACGATGGCCGCGGTCTCCGCCGCCCAGCAGGAGATCTGGGGCCTGCTCCGGGAGATGCGTGCGGCCATGCGGGCCGACCTCGGGGTGTCGGACGGGACCGGCTCCGTCAGCGCTTGAGGAGGGGCGCTGCCAGAACGGCGTTGCCGCGGCCCTTGCAGCCCTCCTCCACCTTGATGCGCAGCCGCAGGGCGCCCTTGATGTCCAGGGACTTGGTGACCGGCTTGCCCAGGTGGACCAGCTCGGAGAACACCGCAGGCTTGTCGTCCACCGAGATGGTCAGCCGTGCCTGCTCGACCGTCGAGCCGTCGTCGATGCCGGCGGTGAACTCCAGTGTGGACCAGGCCCTGTTGACGTCGTACTCGATCGCCGCGCCGTAGTAGCAGCTGCCGAGCAGCGCCGCTCCGTACTCCGTGGTGTTCAGCTTCGCTGAGCCGACCTCGAAGTTGTCGGCGCCGCCCACGGAGGACAGTACGGTCAGGTCGGCGATGTTGCTGTCCTTGACCTCTCCCGGAGCGTGCGGGCCGGCGGAGCCCTCCGGGGTGGGCGGGGCCCCGGCGGCCGAACCGTCCGTCGTGGAATCCGCGGACGGGGTCGGCGAGGCCGCGGAGGGGGCGGGCTCCGGCGACTGCGGCGCGCTCGCCCCGCCGGGCTTCCCGCTCGCCGTGTTGTCCTCCTGGCCCTTGTCGCCCAGGAGCTTCACACCGACGACCGCGCTCGCGGCGAGTACGACCACGGTGAGCGCCGAGGCCAGGACCAGGCCGGTCCGTCGCTTCTTCCTCGGCGGAGCCGCCTGTGCGGGTGGGGCCGGGGACAGGTCGTACGCGGGCCCGTACCCCGCGGGCTCCGTCGCCTGCTGAGCCGGCTCGGGAGCGGTCAGCGGCGCCGTGGGCGGCTCCGCGGCGCTCGGGTCGGGCGCGGCCGGGTCGGGCGCGGTCGGACGGTAGGCGGGCGGTGGAGGCGCCGCGGCAACCGCCGGGGCCGCCGTGGGCAGGGGAGGCGCGGCGGGCTGGGGCGGGGAGTCCTGGAGGGCCGCCCGCCGCGATGCCGTGGACGTCGTCGTGGTGGACACCACGGCACGGCGTACGTCCTTCATCCACCCGGCCAGGTTCACCGGCCGCCGGGAGGGTTCCTCCGCGTAGAGGTCGGTGATCCGGGCCCGCTGCTCGGCGTCCAGCACCGCGATCTGGGGCAGTTCGGCCATGGCCCGCGCCAGTTGCTGCGGGGAGGCGGGCGGCGACTCCCCGCTGAGCAGGAAGTACGCGATCGCCCCGAAGGCGTACCGGTCGGTGCCCGGTGTCCGCTTGCCCTCGAACACCTCGGGGGCGGCGTAGCCGGGGGTGAACCAGACCTCGGCCGTCCGGTGGTCGGCGGTCAGCTTGCTGAGGCCGAAGTCCACCAGCGTGGCCTGCCCGTGCGCGTCGACCATCACATTGCCGGGGGAGAGGTCGCCGTGGACGACCTGGCGCCCGGAGGGCGTGGCCTTCCCCGAGTGCAGCCAGTCCAGCACCTCGGCCAGCTGTTCCAGGGTCCGCATGACCTCGCGCCGCTCGGCGGCGGTGGCGAGCGTCCGCTCGGCCCGCCAGTCCCGCAGGTCGAGCCCGTCGATGTGGTTCATGACCAGGACGAGCGCCCGCCCGGTCAGGGTGGACGACTCCCCGGGCCGGTGGATCGGCGGCCCCTCGAAGTGCTCGCGCACCCCCACGACGCCGGGCCGGTGGACGAATCTCAGCAGTTCCGCCTGCTCGTTCCACTTCTGGCTGATGCGGTCGAAGACCTCGGGCGTGATGGTCGTCTTGGAGTCGAGCACCTTGACGACGACGGGCTCCGACCCGCCGGCGAGCTCGATCTCGGCGAGGTAGAGCACGGCCTCCCCGCCGCGCCCGATCGACCTGAGCAGCCGGTAGCGGTCCGCTGCCGCATCCGGCCCGATGTGCAGATTCTGGCTGGTCAATTTCCCCCCAGCGCCGGGTTGGTGATTGACCATCAGTCTTTCGTGACCGGAATCACCCGGTCAATCGGAACGATCGGTTTGCCGCGGCCGTCCGGGTGTGCGCGTCGGCGGGGCGCCCGGCTCGCGCAACCGCCGACCGGGCGGCCTCCGTTCGCCGGGCGCCCCGCCGACGGGCGGCGCAGGTCAGCGGCTTCCCGCGGGCGGCGCGGGCGGCGCGGGTGCGTCGAGGAAGACGAGGCGGGCCGGTTTGGCCGGGAGGTGGACCTCGGGCAGGTCGATCTCCGGCAGTACCACCTCGGGTCCGAGCACGAAACCGGTGCGTTCCAGTCGTGCGACGGCCTTGGTGTTGCGTGCGTCCGGCTCGGCGACCACGCGCCGGGTGGCGGGGTCGGAGAACACGAAGGCGAGGAAGGCCGTGAGCAGGCCCCCGGTGAAGCCGGGCCGTGGGGCGCCCTCGCACGGGCCGATCAGCAGGTGCACGCCGACGTCGCCCGGCCGGGCGTCGTAGCACTCACCGACCCGGTCCGCTGCGCAGTCGTACGTCTGGAACAGCGCTGCCGGCTCGCCCTCCAGGGCCACGAGGAAGGCGTGGTGGGTGGTGCGGCGGTCGATGTCCTCGTAGATCTCCCGGACCAGTTCCCGGCCGGCCCCGCCCATGCCCCAGAAACGGGCCCGCTCCTGCGTGACCCAGCCGTGGATCAGACCGGCGTCGGCGGCCGGATCGACCGGGGTGACGGTGACGGTGCCGAGGCCCTCCACGAAGTGGGTGTGGACGGGCTGCCGGGCGGCGGCCGCGGCGGTCATACGGACCCCTCGGTGAGCCGGGCCCAGTCGGTGACGACGGGAACGAGTTCGCAGCGTGCCCACAGGGCGAGCTGGTCGCGGTGGTGGGGGCTGCCGGTGACGCCGTCCGCGCCCAGCGGGACCGCCCAGAGGCTGTCCTCGCGGCGGGCCAGGTCCCAGACGTAGCGGGCGGCCGACGCACGGGCGGTGACATCGGTGAAGCCGGGTACGGAGGAAGTGGCGTTCACGCAGTCGTGGTCGCCGCCGAGGCCGGGCCACTCGGGGGCGTCCGGGTCGGGTACCGCCTGCCAGGGGGCCAGTCGGTGGACCTCCGACCACGGGGTGTCGGGGGAGTCCGCCGCGGCGGTCTCCTCCAGGGCGGCCCGGACGTGCCCCGCACGGTCCAGCTCCGGCACCAGGGACGTGGCGAGCAGGCCTTCGAGCGCGTAACCGATCTTGGGTACGAGGTACAGCCAGGGGTGGAACACCGCGGGTCCGGCGGGCGCCCCCGCCAGGTCCGCGAAGACGGGATCGGCGGCGAAGCGGCGTACGGTCGCGGTCCGGAAGGCCGAGAAGACGGTGGCGTCGGTGCTGTCGGCCTCCATGCGCCGGTCCCAGGCCAGCAGCCGGGTGCGCAGTCCCTGCGCGGCCGGGGTCAGCCCGTCGAAGCCGGGCAGCAGCGCGAGGAGCGGCTCGGCCGAGGCCAGGTAGGTGTCGCGGTGCACGTCGGCCATCGCCTTCGGCGACCAGTCCGCGGAACCGCTGAGCAGCTCGCGGATGCGGTCGGCGCGGTGCGGGGGCGCGAACTCCACGCCCAGCGGGGAGGCGATGCCGCGCGCGTTCGCCATCACGGCGAAGCCCTGCACCGGTTCGGCCGGGTTCGGCGCCCAGCCCTGCCAGGCGTGCTCCGGATCCCAGGCGGGCACGGGGCGCAGCCGGTTGGCGGGGTGGCGCAGCGGAACGGCGCCCGCGACGCGGTGCAGCAGGCCGCCCTCGGTGTCGGCGGCGTGGACGACGTTGACCGGCTCGGCCCAGCCGTCGAGGGCGCGGTCGATGTCGGCGACGGTCCGGGCGCGCAGCAGGGCGGGGAGGACGGCGAAGCCGAGGTCGCGCCGGACGCGGGGCGGGTAGCGCAGGGAGAGGGTCTGGGTGCTGCCGTCGGCACGGCCCGCGGTGTCGGCGGCGTCCGCCTCCGCGCCGGGGTCGCCGTCCGCGTGGACGACCACCGGGCCGCGGGCGGTCTCCAGGATCTCCACCTCGACGTCGTCGCCGCCCGCCACGGCGATGGTCTCCGTGTGGCGTGCGACGGGCTCCCAGACCCCGTCCGGGCCGAGGGCCTCCACGACGGCGCCGTCACCGCGGCGCAACCGCTCGACGTACAGGTCCTGGTAGTCGGACATGGCGTTGGTGATGGCCCAGGCGGCGCTGCCGGTGTGCCCGAAGTGGGCGAGGCCGGGGACGCCGGGGACGGCGAGTCCCAGGACGTCGTAGTCCGGGCAGGACAGACGGATCTGCTGGTAGACGCCCGGGTCCTCGATGAAGCGGTGCGGGTCGCCGGCGATGATCGCCGCACCGGTGGTGGTGCGGTCGCCGGGCACCATCCAGCCGTTGCTGCCGGCGATGCGGGGACCGTCGGTGGCGAAGAGGGTGAGCGCGTCGTCGCCCAGGGCGCGGGCGACGCGCTCGCGCCACAGTTTGGTCGGGAAGCCCGCGAACAGGATGTGGGTGGCGATCCAGATCGCCTGCGGCACCCACGGTTCCCAGGGCGAGGGGGCGAGGCCGGTGCGGGCGAAGCGTTCGTCGCGGGCGGCGCCGGCGGCCAGGCCCTCGTTGACGCCGTCCACGTACGCGCGCACCCAGGCGGCGGTCGCGGGGTCGTCGCTCTCCATCGCCGTGAAGCAGAGGCGGGCGGTGTCGGCGAGGCGGCTCTGGCGGGCGAAGCGGTCCCACGTGACGGAGTCCGGGCCGAGGAAGGAGGCGCTGGAGCCCTCGGCGCGGTGCCGTTCGACCTCCAGCTGCCAGGCGCGGTCGAAAGCGGTGACCCGGCCCTGGGCGTGGGCGAGTGCGAGTTCGTCCGATGCACGCAGGTGGGGGATGCCCCAGGGGTCGCGGAAGACGTCGTAGGATTCCGGGGTCTGTCCGTGGGGCCTACCCCGGGCGCCCGCGTCCGACGCCGGGTCGCTCTCGCTGCTCACACTGCTGCTCACGCTGCTCACACTCTCCCCGATGACGCATTAGGTTAGGCTGGCCTAACTATAAAGGTGTCAGGGGAGGGGTCGGACATGGCGGTCGGCAAGGGTTGGGAGGGTGTGGTCCTCAAGCTCCTGCGGGGCAAGGACTTCACGTTCACGGTGACCGGGGCGGAAGACGTCACGGAGCACTACCGCCGGGTGTACTTCACCGACGGCGGACTGCTGGCCGCCGCCGGCGCATCGCTGCACCCGACGATGTGGGTGCGGGTCTGGTTCCAGAACGCGGACAAGCCGCACCAGCGGGCCTACACCCTGGTGGACCCGGACCCCGAAACGGGCACCTTCTGCTTCGAGTTCGCCCTGCACGACGGGGTCGCCAGCGCCTGGGCCCGCGCCGCGAAGCCGGGCGACACCATCGAGGCCACCGTCCAGGGCACCGGGTTCTCCGCCCCGGCGCCGTCCCCCGAACGCCTGCTGGTCATCGGCGACCCCGCGTCCCTCCCGGCGATCAACTCGCTGCTGGACGCCTTCCCCGGGCTGCCCGCGACCATCTGGTTCGAGACCCAGCACGCCTGCGACACGGACCTGCCCGTACGCCTGGACACGGAGCGGCACGACATGCGCCGGGTGCCGCGGGACGGCACGGCGCTCGCCGACCGGGTCCGGGCCGAGCTGCCGGAGCTGCTCGGCGACCCGGGATCGGCGTACGTCTGGCTCGCCTGCGACACGGCCACCACCCGCACCCTGACCGCCTATCTGCGCAAGGACCTCGGTCTGCCGAAGCAGCGGGTCAACGGCCTGGGATACTGGCGCGCCGCTTAGGGGGTGTCCGGCCGGGGCCGGGGCCGGGGTTGGGGCCGGGTCGGGGCCGGGGTCGGGGGCTACGCCCCGGTCGCCCCGTCGATCGCCTCGCGCAGGAAGTCGGCGTGGCCGTTGTGGCGGGCGTACTCGTGGATCAGGTGGAGCATGACCAGGCGCAGCGAGGCCTCCTCCTCCCACCGCGGCACGTACGCCGTCACCTCCAGGGACGCGGCGGCCGCCTCGATGCGGCGGGCGTGCGCCACCTCCGCCTCCCAGGCTGTGAACGCCTCGGCGCGGCTGGAGCCGGAGGCGTCGTAGGCGGCCTGGAAGTCATGGCTGTCCGACCACAGGTGCGGGAGCTGCTCGCCGCCGACGACACGGCGCAACCAGTGCCGCTCCACCTCGGCCATGTGCCGGACCAGCCCCAGCAGCGACAGGGTGGACGGGGGCATCGAGGCACGGCGCAGCTGCTCGTCGGTCAGGCCCTCGCACTTCAGGGCGAGGGTGGCCCGGTGGTAGTCGAGGTAGGCCCGGAGGGTCTCGCGTTCGCCCCCGGTCAGAGGCGGGCTGATGCGTTCCATGTCCACGATCCTGCCCGTCGGCCCCGGGGCCGCGGAACCCCCTCCCGCGTCGGGCCGGCCCTGCGGAGCCGGCCCTGCGGAGCGGCCCGCACGGCCTCAGCCCGCACGTGGCCTCAGTCCGCACGGCCTCAGCCCGCACGCCCTCAGTCCGAGTCCGGGCCGGGCCGCGTCCAGATGTACGGCACCGTCACGCCCATCACCCCGAAGCCCAGCCGCTCCAGGACCGGACGGCTGTCCTCCGAGGCGTCCACCTGGAGGTAGGGGATCCCGAGCTTTGCCGCCAGGCGCGCACGGTGAGCGACGAGAAGGCGGTAGATGCCCCTGCCCCGCCACTGCGGGACCGTGCCGCCGCCCCACAGGCCGGCGAAGGCCGCCCCCGGCCGCATCTCCATCCGCGCGGCGCTCACCGGGACGTCACCCGCCATCGCGACCGCCGCCGCGATGGTCTCCGGTTCCTCGCGCAGCCTGCTCAGCAGCGCCTCCCGGATCCGGGGCCGCTCCGTGCCGAAGGCCCTCGCGTGGACCTCCATCATCAGGTCCACCCCGGCCTCGTCCGTCACCACCCGCAGGGTGATCCCCTCCGGCGGCTCCACCGGCAGCTGCGCGAGTTCGGCCACCAGCCCCACCATCAGTGTCTCGGGCGGCTCCGGTACGAAGCCCGCGGCCCGCAGCCGGTCCCCGAGGTCCGCCGGCCGGTCGTGCCCGTACAGCTTCCACTCGAAGTCCGCACAGCCGCGCCCCGCGAAGAAGGCCACCTGCGCGGCGATCTGCGCGTCCGCCGTCCCGGCGCCGAGGTCCGACCAGAGCACGCCGTTCCAGCCGGGACCGGGCACGCTCTGCCGGACGACCGGGCCCACCCGTTCCAGGAGGGCGTCGCCGCCGTCCGCCTGCGCACCCTCACGCACCTCGGCATCGAACCGGGCTCGCACCTTCAGCAGTTCATCACGATCCATCGTCATCCGCCGAGCTCACCAGCGTCCGGCGGGCCCGCACAACTGCATTAGCCTCACCAGCGTGAACGACGACCTCACCATCTACACCGGCAAGGCCGCCCCCGACGCCGCCGCCGACCGCGGCTGGCTCCTCGGCCACTTCAAGGACCCGGCCGATCCCCGTCACAGCGAGGACGTGGAGATCAAGTGGGGTGTCCACCCCAAGGGCGAGGAACGCGAGCGCTGGGCGACCGCGGAGCAGCGCACCGCGCTGCTGGTCCTGATCAGCGGACGCTTCCGGCTGGAGTTCCCCGGGCGGACCGTCGTCCTCGCCGAGCAGGGCGACTACGTGCTCTGGGGGCGCGGCGTCGACCACTCCTGGTACGCGGAGGAGGACGCGGTCGTCCTCACCGTCCGCTGGCCCTCGATCCCCGGCTACCGGGTCGACGAGCCGGGGGACCGGGCGGCCGCCCTCTTCCCGGCGGCCTCCGGCGGGACCGGGACCCCGGCCGGCACCTGAGTTCCCGCACCCCTCGCGGTCCTGCTGTGATGATGCACACGAAAAGGGCCAACGATCACGAAACGCTGAGATCGTGGGGGTTGCAGACCATCTGGGCCGAACCGCGGGGCGACCCCCCGGGCCTTCACGAGTTCACGCGTTCTTTGCGACGGGCTGTCTCCCGGTAAAGATCCGAACCCACCAGGGAGCACGTCCGTTGGCAGTCCTCGCACGGTGGTGCATGCGCCACCGTCTCCTCGCCGTCCTGCTCTGGCTGCTCGCCCTCGGCGGGACCGCGGCGGCCGCAGTGACCGCCGGAGCGGCGTTCTCCAACAACTACGAGGTCCCCGGCACCGAGTCCGGGAAGGCGAACGACCTCCTGCGCGAAGGCTTCCACGGCCGGGGCGGCGACACCGACACCATCGTGTGGCGGGCCCCGGACCATCACAGCGTCCGCACCCCGGACATCGAGCAGCGCATGACCCGGGCCCTCGACGCCGTCGCCGCACTGCCCGGTGTCGGATCAGTCGCCGGACCGTACGGTCCCGGCCCCGAGAGCGCCGCGCGCATCAGTCCCGACGGGCGCACCGCCTACGCCGTCGTGACCTTCGACCAGCCGGCCGACTCCGTACCCAAGGCCCAGGCCAGGGCCGTCGTCGACACCGCGAAGAACCCCACCACCGAGGCCGGCGGACTCCAGGTCGAACTGGGCGGCCGCGCCATCCAGCTCACCGAGGCCCCCACCGCGCACCTCGCCGAGGTCATAGGCGTGGCCGTCGCGGCCCTCGTCCTCTTCCTCGCCTTCGGCTCCCTCGCCGCGAGCCTGCTGCCCCTCGCGACCGCCCTCGTCAGCGTCGGCACGGCCTATTTCGGCATCACCCTGCTCGGGCACGCGATGCCGGTCGCCGACTTCGCCCCCATGCTCGGCACCCTCATCGGCCTCGGCGTCGGCATCGACTACGCGCTGTTCATCGTGACCCGGCACCGCAAGGGCCTCATGCGCGGCCTCCCCGTGGAGGAGGCCGCCGCCGGGGCCGTCGCCACCACCGGCCGGGCCGTCGTCTTCGCGGGCCTCACCGTGTGCATCGCGCTGCTCGGCATGCTGGTGCTGCGGCTGAACTTCCTCAACGGCGTCGCGATAGCCGCGTGCGTGACCGTCGTCCTGACCGTCGCCGCCTCGGTGACCCTGCTGCCGGCCCTGCTGTCCTGCATCGGGATGCGCGCCCTCTCCGGCCGCGAACGCCGCAGGCTGGCCGCCGAGGGACCGCAGCCCGAGCGGACCTCCGGCTTCGCCGCCCGCTGGTCCGCCTTCGTCGAGCGCCACCCCAAACTGCTCGGCGCCGTCGCCACCGCCGTCATGGTGGTGCTGGCCCTGCCCACCCTCTCCCTCCACCTGGGCACCTCCGACCAGGGCAACAACCCCGCCGGCTCCACCACCCGGCAGGCCTACGACCTGCTCGCCGACGGCTTCGGGCCCGGCGCGAACGGCCCGCTCGCCGTCGTCGCCCGCCTGG
This sequence comes from Streptomyces sp. NPDC090021, assembly GCF_044748225.1. Classification (NCBI taxonomy): domain Bacteria; kingdom Bacillati; phylum Actinomycetota; class Actinomycetes; order Kitasatosporales; family Streptomycetaceae; genus Streptomyces; species Streptomyces sp. NPDC090021. The sequence continues at coordinate 31,308 of NZ_JBIVFO010000054.1, forward strand.
ACGGCGCCGGAGACCGGCTCGCCGTGGAGCGGCTGGAGCAGGCCCTCCGGACGACGCCGGGCGTCGCCTCCACCGGCCCCGCCGTCCTCAACCGCAGCGGCGACACGGCCGTCCTGACCGTCGTACCGGACTCCACCCCCCAGTCCCGGGCCACGAGCGACCTCGTCGACACGCTCCGGCAGGACGTCATCCCGCGCGCCGGCCAGGGCAACTCCCTGGAGGTCCACGTCGGCGGTGTGACAGCCGCGTACGACGACTTCGCCGAGGTCATCATCGGGAAGCTGCCGCTCTTCGTGGGCGTGGTCATCGCCCTCGGCTGCGTCCTGCTGCTGCTGGCCTTCCGCTCCATCGGCATCCCGCTGAAGGCGGCGGCCATGAACGTCGCCGCCGTCGCCTCCTCCTTCGGCGTCGTGGTCGCGATCTTCCAGTGGGGCTGGGGCAGCGAACGGCTGGGCCTGGGCAGCGCCGGCCCCATCGAGCCCTTCCTGCCCGTGATCATGGTGTCCGTCCTCTTCGGACTGTCGATGGACTACCAGGTCTTCCTCGTCAGCCGGATGTACGAGGAGTGGCGGGAGACCGGCGACAACAGGCGCGCCGTGCGCGTCGGCCTCGCCGAGACCAGCCGGGTCATCAACTCGGCCGCCGTCATCATGATCTCCGTCTTCCTCGCCTTCGTGCTCAGTGGCGACCGGATCATCGCGATGTTCGGCATCGCACTCGCCGCGGCCGTGGCCCTCGACGCCTTCGTGCTGCGTACCCTCCTCGTCCCGGCCCTGATGCACATGCTCGGCGGCGCCAACTGGTGGCTGCCGGCCTGGCTCGACCGGCGGCTCCCCCGGATCAGCATCGAGCCACCCGAGCGCCGTCCGCATGCGAAACTTCCGGCACAGCGGTCCGACACCGTCCCCACCACGAGCGAGGACGAGGCCGAGCCCGCCACAGCCTCCCGGTGATCCGGCGAACCGCCGCACGAGACCCAAGGAAGAAGCCGCATGTTCTCGATAGACCTCGCCGAAGGCGCCCAGCTGTTCCCGCTGGAGGCCCGGCACGCGGAGGAGTTCTTCGCGCACATCGAACGCGGCCGCGAGTACATCGGCCAGTACGTCGGCTTCCCCGACCGGTCCCCGGACGTCGACTCCGCCAGGGCCTTCCTGGCCAAGTACGCCGTGAAGGCCGGTGAGGACGGCGCCCGTTTCTTCGGCATCCGCCTCGACGGCACCCTCGTGGGCGGCGTCCTCTTCCCCAACTTCGACGCCGACGGCGGGAACTGCGAGATCGGCTGCTGGCTGGAGCCCGCCGCGGCCGGCCGCGGCCTGGTCACCAAGGCCTGCCGGGTCCTGATCGACTACGCCTTCGGCGAGCGCGGCATGCACCGCGTCGAATGGCACGCCGCCACCGGCAACAAGAAGAGCCTCGCCGTCGCCGAACGCCTCGGCATGACCCGCGAAGGCGTCATGCGGGAGAACTACCTCCACCGGGGCGTCCGCCAGGACACCGAGGTCTGGTCGATCCTCTCCCACGAGTGGGCCGCCACCCGCTCCTCCTGAGGCACGCCGACCGGGTCCCGCCGGCCGCGGGGCCCGATACGGCCACGACCACCGGACTCTCGGAGAACTCTCAGACACGGCCCCTACGGTGCCCCGCATGGACACCACGAAGACCCCCGCCCCGAACGCCGCCGAGGCGGACACCACCCCGGTCGGCCTCGAGAAGACCGAGACCGCCCGGGAAGCCGCGACCGAGGCCGGGGCCGAGGCCGAACTCGACGCCGCGACCGGAACCGGCACCGGTTCCGCCCTCGCCACCCCCGAAGGCGACGGCTACCGCTTCCGGCACTCGCTGGTCCGTGAGGCCGTCGGCGACGACCTGCTGCCCGGCGAACGCGCCCGCGTCAACCGCCGCTACGCCGAGGCGGTGGAGGCCGACGCCCACCTGATCCGCGCCCAGGAGCGGGTCATCCGGCCGGCCAGCCACTGGTACCACGCGAACGACCCCGCCAAGGCGCTGCCCGCCGTACTGGCCGCCTCCGTCGCCGCCCGCCGCCGCCATGCCTACTCCGAGCAGCTGAACCGTCACCGCACCGTCAGTGTCAGGATCCTGTCGTCGCCCGCCTCCGGCGACCCGCGCCCGTCCGTTTCGCTCGTGACCAGCAGCAGCCGCTCACCCCCGAGAGCGATCACCGACCGCAGCCGGCCGTACTTGTCCGTCAGGAAGGCCTCGGGCTCGGCCACCGGCGCCGTCCCGGACAGCGGGATCCGCCACAGCCGCGCGCCCCTCAGCCCGGCCATCCATATCGACCCCTCCGCCCAGGCGATGCCGCTCGGCGAGGCCTCGTCCGTCTTCCACACCGCCACCGGATCCCGCATGCCCGGTCTGCCGGCCTTCCCCTCGGCCTCGGGCCAGCCGTAGTTCGCACCGGGCTCGATCAGATTCAGCTCGTCCCAGGTGTTCTGGCCGAACTCGGCCGCCCACAGCCGTTTGTCCTTGTCCCAGGCGAGGCCCTGCACATTGCGGTGCCCGTGGGAATAGACGACCGAATCCGCCTCCGGATTGCCGTGCACCGGATCCCCGTCCGGAGTCATCCGCAGGATCTTGCCGCCGAGCGACTTCAGGTCCTGCGCGAGACCGGTGACGCCGGTCTCACCCGTCCCCGCATACAGCATCCCGTCGGGGCCGAAGGCGATCCGTCCGCCGTTGTGGATCAGCCCCTTGGGGATCCCCCGGAACACGGTGTCCGGCGCGCCCAGTTGCTGCCCGGGAGGTCTCTGCTCGTCATAGCGCAGCCGCGCTATCCGGTTGTCGGAAGCAGTCGTGAAGTAGACGTACACCAGACGGTCCGAGGCGAAGTCCGGCGACAGCGCGAGGCCCAGCAGTCCGCCCTCGCCGCCCGGATCCACGCCCGGCACCTCGCCGATCCGCGTCACCGTGCCCGACCCCGCGGCGACCCGGCTGATCGTCCCCTCGTCCCGGGAGGCGACCAGCAGGTCACCCCCCGGCAGAGGGGCCACGCCCCAGGGCGACTCCAGCCCCTTGGCGACCTCACCGGTGACCGTCACCGCCCCCTTCGCGGGCGGCCCGGACGCCGACGGCGAGGCGCCGCCGCTCCCGGAGGGGCCCGGTGACCCCGCCGCCGCCGATGCCGCTCCCGGTGGGGAACCGCCCCGCCCGGCGTCGGGGGCGCCCTCCGGGGAGCACCCCGTCACGAGCAGCGCACCGCACCCGGCCAGTGCGACCGCCGCCAGCACGCTCCGGCGCCGTCCGCCCGCCCCCTCGTACCCCACCTGCCCGGGAGAACTTCCGTATCGCATCGCCCTGCTCCCTTCCGGTCCTCCGATCCTGCCCTTCACCCGTCTCAACAGCCGGGGCAGTTCCCGAAGTTCCACCGCTCGTACACCCGATCGAGTGGGTTTGGGCGGTCAGTCCCAGGCTCCCACGTCGACCGGAAGGTCCGCGATCTCGGCCAGCTCCGCGGCCGTGAGCCGCAGCCGCGCCGCCCGCGCGTTCTCCACCGCCCAGTGCGCACGGTCCGCGCCGGGCACCGGCACCACCTGCGGCCCCTGCGCCAGCACCCAGGCCAGCGCCACCTGCGCGACGGTGACCTCGGGCCCGTGCCGCAGCGCCACCCGCCGCAGCCCCGCCACCAGCACCTGGTTCGAGGCCATCGCCTCCGCAGTGAACCGCGGGTGCCGGGCCCGGACGTCCTCCGGCTCGAAGCCCTCGCCCGGCCTGAGGGTCCCGGTCAGGAACCCGCTGCCCAGCGGCATCGCCGCCAGGAACCCCACCCCGCGCGCCGCACACCACGGCAGCAGCTGCCGCGCCGCGTCCGGCGACCACACCGACAGCTCCGCCTGCACCGCGCTCACCGGGAAGACCTGCTGCATCCGCTCCAGGTGCCGCAGCGTCGTCCGGTACCCGCGGTCACCGCGCCGCCCCGCCCCCGGCCCGGCCCCGGCCCCCAGCGCGCAGAAGCCGAGCGCCCGCACCTTCCCGGCGCCCACCAGCTCCGCCATGGCCCCCCAGGTCTCCTCCACCGGGACCTCCGGATCCACCCGGTGCAGCTGGTAGAGGTCTATGACGTCGGTCCGCAGCCTCCGCAGCGAGGCGTCGCAGGCCCGCCGCAGGTAGCCGGGCCGCCCGTCCGCCACCACGTGCTGGTCGCCCGCCCGCAGCCCGACCTTGGCCGACACGAACGCGTCGGACCGCCGCTCCCGCAGCACCCGCCCCAGCAGCAGCTCGTTGGTGAACGGCCCGTACACATCGGCCGTGTCCAGCAGGTTCGACCCCAGGTCCAGCGCCGCGTGCACGGCGGCCAGCGACTCGTGCCCCCGTCGACGCGAAGGCGTGTACGCCCAGCTCATCGGCATACAGCCGAGGCCGACGGCGCCCACGCTCAGCGCCCCCGCCCCGATCGACCTGCGCTCCACCCCTGCGTCCCCCTCCGCTCCGGCAACCAAACTAACGGCTTGATCAAGACGGCTTGGCATAGCCTCGTGATCATGACTTCAACGCCCCTGGACGTCTGGCTCCCCTTCGCCGCCGAAGAGGTCGCCGGCCTCCCCGACTCCTTCCGGTACCGCCAGTGGGACGGCGAGGACGCCTTCCCGGCCGATCCGGCCGACTGCGTCTTCTACGTGGCCCCTTACATGAAGTCCGCCGAGGTCACCGTGCGCCCGCTCGCCGCGATGCCGGCCGTCCGGGTCGTCCAGACCCTGACGGCCGGCATCGACGACGTGCTGGGCCGCCTCGGAGACCTGCGTCCCGGCGTACGGCTGTGCAACGCCGCAGGGGTCCACACGGCCAGCACCGCCGAGCTGGCCCTCGCGCTGACCCTCGCCTCCCTGCGGGGCGTCCCCGGCATGGTCCGCGGGCAGGACCGCGAGGAATGGCGCTCCGGCTTCTACGACGCCCTCGCCGACAAGTCAGTTCTGATCATCGGCTACGGATCCATCGGCTCGGCAGTCGAGGACCGGCTCGTGCCGTTCGAGTGCGCACGGATCGAACGGGTGGCCCGCTCGGCGCGGACCACCGCACGGGGGCCGGTGCACGCCATCGCCGACCTGCCCCGGCTCCTGCCGCAGGCCGACGTGGTGATCCTCGTGACGCCCCTGACCGACGCCACCCGGGGGCTCGTGGGCGCCGGGTTCCTCGCCCGGATGAAGGACGGGGCCCTGCTCGTGAACGTCTCGCGCGGCCCCGTCGTCGACACCGGGTCCCTGCTGGCGGAGGTGGAGTCGGGCCGGCTGCGCGCGGCGCTCGACGTCACCGACCCGGAACCGCTGCCCGCCGGCCACCCGCTCTGGCACGCCCCGAACGTCCTGATCACGCCTCATGTCGGCGGCAGCAGCTCGGCGTTCGAACCGCGGGCCAAGCGCCTGCTGGCGCGTCAGCTCACCCGCTTCGCCGCCGGAGAGTCTGTGGAGCACACCGTGCTGATCACCGAATGACAGCCACGGAAGGACACCCGTGACGTGTACGCTCCGCAGTCGTCCGAATGCAAGCGGTCGCCACAACTCCCCGTCTGGTGACGGAGCGTAGAGCAACTATGTCCCTGAGTGACGAAAGTGGTGTATCGTCCGGAAGAAGGGGCTGCGCCGGGAACGTCTGGCGCTGGGGAGTGATCGGACACTTTGGGGGGCGACGGGCGATGCACGGCCAATGGACGAAGGATCCGATGCGGCACAGCCGCAGAAGGCGACGCTGCCGGGACTGGGCCGCGCCGGAACCAGCCGGCGAGGGGGACCGGTGAGCACCCCGCAGGCGCTCCTGGACCGGCCGTCCGTGTCGGGTGGGGGCAGGTGCCTCGCGATGCAGGTGATCCTCGCGGTCGTCAGCGGCGGGTACGCCGTCGGCGCCGCCCTCAACTGGGGTTCCGAGGAAGTCGCCGAAATCATGGGCGACTTCGGACTCAGCGCGGCCGGACTGCTGGCCGCCGTCTCCTGCTACACCTACTCACGGACGATCGACAGCCGGGAACGCCCCGCCTGGCTGCTCTTCGCGTTCTCCTCCCTCATGGGCGCCTGCGGCAACGCCGTCTGGGGCTGGTACGAAGTGGTCCTCGGCCAGGACGTGCCGAAGCCCTCGCTCGCCGACTTCGCCTTCCTCTGCTTCGCCCCGCCCGCCATCGTGGGCCTGCTCGTCCTCGCCAAGCGCCCGGTCACCCGCGCCGGCTGGGTCTGCCTCGGACTCGACTCCTGGCTCATCGGCGGCTCCCTGCTCACGCTGTCCTGGAGCCTCGCCCTGGCCCACGCCGCGCGCACCGCGCAGTCCGGTGCCCCGGGCAGCGTCCCGCGCGCCGCGCTGTCCCTCGCCTACCCCCTGCTGGACATCGCGCTCGTCTCGATGGTCCTCGTCCTGCACTTCCGTCGGAGCGAGACCAACCGCTCCGCCGTGAACACCGCCATCGCGGCGCTGGCCCTGACCGTCCTCAGCGACGCCCTGTTCACCTCGCCCCTGCTGAGCGCCGAGTACCAGTCCGGACAGCTCCTCGACGCCGGCTGGTTCGCCGGCTCGCTCCTGCTCGCATACGCGCCCTGGGGTGCCCGACGCATCCACCAGGGCCCGGCGCCGGCCGGCCCTCCGCGCAGGGACCGCCCGCACAGCCGCCCGATCACCGGGTCGCTGCCCGCCCTCACGCCCTATCTCGCGGCCGCCGTGTGCACCCTCGGCATCCTCTACAACGTCGTGGACGGCCGGAAGGTCGACCGGATGGTCGTCTTCACCGGCTGCACGGTCGTGCTCGCCCTCGTCATCCGGCAGGGCATCATGCTCCTCGACAACATCGCGCTGACCCAGGAGCTGGCCCAGAAGGAGAACCACTTCCGCTCCCTCGTCCAGGGCTCCAGCGACGTGATCATGATCGCCGCGCCCACCGGGACCCTGCGCTACGTCAGCCCGGCCGCCGCCGGTGTCTACGGCCGCGAGGCCGAGGAACTGGTCGGTACCGAACTGGCCACCCTGATCCACCCCGACGACCTCGGCAGGGTGGTCCACGAGGTACGCCGCTTCCTCGCCGCACCGCCCGCCGAGGAACCCACCACCCGCATCGAATGCCGCTTCAAGTCGGGCGGCGGCGAGTGGCTGAACGTGGAGTCCACCGTCAACCGACACCAGGGCGGACTCATCCTCAACAGCCGGGACGTCACCGAGCGCGTCCGGCTCCAGGCACAGCTCCAGCACAGCGCCGAGCACGACCCCCTGACCGACCTGCCCAACCGGGCCCTCTTCACCCGGCGCGTGCGCCAGGCGCTGACGGGCCGCCGCGCCGGCGACCACAGCACCGCCGTCCTCTTCATCGACCTCGACGGCTTCAAAGCGGTCAACGACACCATCGGCCACCAGGCCGGCGACGAACTGCTCGTGGAGGCCGCCCGCAGGCTCCAGGACTCGGTCCGGGCCGGGGACACCGCCGCCCGGCTCGGCGGCGACGAGTTCGCCGCGCTGATCCTCGGCGACGGCAGCCGCGACCGCAGCGCCCGTGAGTACCAGGCCCGCGAGATCGCCGACCGGCTGCGCACCAGGCTCTCCCAGCCGTACCGGATCGGAGGCAACGAGGTACGGGTGGCCGCCAGCATCGGCGTGGCCTTCGCCGACCCCGGAGTCACCCCTTCGGACCTGATGCGCAACGCGGACCTCGCGATGTACCGGGCCAAGGCCGGAGGCAAGGACCGGGTCGAGGTGTACGCCCCCCAGATGCAGGCCGAGGTGGTGCGCAAGGCCGAGCTCGCGGGCCGGCTGCGCACCGCACTGCACGAGGGCGAGTTCGCCCTGCTCCACCAGCCCGTGGTCTCGCTGGCCACCGGCGAGATCGCGTCCGTCGCCGCGCAGGCGCGGTGGCGGTCGGCCCAGGGGATCCTCTTCACCCCGGCGGAGTTCCTGCGGGTGGCCGAGTACAGCGAGGGCGCGGCGAGCGGCGCGGCCGGCTCCGGCCCGGACGCCTCGCGCGCCGCCGAGCTGGGGCGCTGGCTGCTGGAGGAGGCCGTCGAGCAGGCCGCCGACCGGCACCGGGCCGGACACGACGTGCCGGTGGCCGTGCGGATGACCGCCCAGCGGCTCCTGGACAGCGCCATGCCGCTCGGCTCCGTGGAGGCCCTCCTGACCCGGCACGGCCTGCCCTCCGGGGCCCTGGTGCTGGAGCTCGCGGTGTCCGACCCCAGGGTCCCCTTCGACGACCTCGAACGCCGCCTCGCCGCCCTGCACCGGCTCGGGGTGGGGATCGCCCTGGACGGCTTCGGTAGCGGTTACGCCGCCATCAGCGCCCTGCGCCGGCTCCCCGTGGACATGCTCAAGCTCGACCGGGGCCTGGTCGAAGGGGTGGTCGAGTCGGCCCGCCTGCACAAGATCACAGCCGGCCTCTTGCGCATCGCAAACGACCTCGGCATGCGGTCGGTGGCCGATGGTGTGGACCTGCCGGAGCAGGTGGCCGCGCTGCGTGCCATGGGGTGCACGCACGGCCAGGGGATGGCCTTTTCCGGCCCCCTCGACGAGTACAGGCTGCGGCGCGCGCTGGTGCGCGGTACGTTCCCAGTACCGGGCGGAGCGGCCCAGCCCGCACTGGCGGGCGGCTCCTCCGGGGGCTCCATGGTCATCCGCAGAGGCTCACATAATGAGACGCCCGTCCCACCTACTTGACATCACCCTCCCGCCAGAGGGAGGGTCAGTGCCATGCGCACCCGAATTCTCGTACTTGGAAAGCGCGTCGGCTGAAGCTGGGACCTGCATGTCCCCGCTCAACACACCCGACGCGCTCCCCTCGCTTGCCTCCTGGCACGAGGGGTTTTTTGTTGCACTGGCACAGAGTCGAATCCGCGTAAAACCCTCAGCTTCGAGAAGAGAATGCCGATGACCGAGCAGGCCACCGGGGCCCACCATCCGCAGCCGCGGCCCCGTTCCGGCGGACAGCAGTCCGCCGCAGTTGAGCACGTCACGGGTGCGCAGTCCCTCATCCGCTCTCTCGAAGAGGTGGGGTGCGACACCGTCTTCGGGATCCCGGGAGGCGCCATCCTCCCCGCGTACGACCCGATGATGGACTCCAAGAAGGTCCGTCACATCCTGGTCCGCCACGAGCAGGGGGCGGGCCACGCCGCCACCGGCTACGCCCAGGCCACCGGCAAGGTCGGCGTCTGCATGGCCACGTCCGGCCCGGGCGCCACCAACCTGGTCACCCCGATCGCCGACGCGCACATGGACTCCGTCCCGCTCGTCGCGATCACCGGCCAGGTCTCCTCCAAGGCGATCGGCACCGACGCCTTCCAGGAGGCGGACATCGTCGGCATCACCATGCCGATCACGAAGCACAACTTCCTGGTCACCAAGGCCGAGGACATCCCGAAGACGATCGCCGAGGCGTTCCACATCGCCGCCACCGGCCGTCCCGGCCCGGTCCTCGTCGACATCGCCAAGGACGCCCTGCAGGCGAAGACCACCTTCGCGTGGCCGCCCTCCCAGGACCTCCCCGGCTACCGGCCGGTCACCAAGCCGCACGCCAAGCAGATCCGCGAGGCCGCCAAGCTCATCTGCCAGGCCAAGCGCCCGGTGCTGTACGTCGGCGGCGGCGTCATGAAGTCCGGCGCCACCGCGGAGCTGAAGGTCCTCGCCGAGCTGACCGGCGTCCCGGTCTGCACCACCCTGATGGCGCTGGGCTCCTTCCCCGACAGCCACCCGCTGCACGTCGGCATGCCCGGCATGCACGGCAGCGTCACCGGTGTCACCGCGCTGCAGAAGTCGGACCTGCTGATCGCGCTCGGCACCCGCTTCGACGACCGCGTCACCGGCAAGCTGGACAGCTTCGCCCCCTTCGCCAAGATCATCCACGCGGACATCGACCCGGCCGAGATCGGCAAGAACCGCGCCGTCGACGTCCCGATCGTCGGTGACGCCCGCGAGGTCATCGCCGACCTGATCCATGCGGTCCAGGCCGAGCACACCGAGGGGAGCGCCGGCGACTACACCGCCTGGTGGAACGACCTCAACCGCTGGCGCGAGACCTACCCGCTGGGCTACGACCTGCCCGAGGACGGCAGCCTCTCGCCGCAGCAGGTCATCGAGCGGATCGGCGCGCTCGCGCCGAAGGGCACGGTCTTCGCGGCCGGCGTCGGCCAGCACCAGATGTGGGCCTCGCACTTCGTCAAGTACGAGGAGCCCCGCACCTGGCTGAACTCCGGCGGCGCCGGAACCATGGGCTACGCGGTCCCGGCCGCGATGGGTGCCAAGGTCGGCATGCCCGAGCGCACCGTCTGGGCGATCGACGGCGACGGCTGCTTCCAGATGACCAATCAGGAACTGGTCACCTGCGCCCTGAACAACATCCCGATCAAGGTCGCGATCATCAACAACGGCGCACTGGGCATGGTCCGCCAGTGGCAGACGCTGTTCTACAACCAGCGGTACTCCAACACCGTCCTGCACGCCGACGAGACCGGTCACGACACGGTCGGCTCCCAGCTCGGCGAGTCCATCGCGCCCCGCAAGGGCACGCGCGTCCCGGACTTCGTCAAGCTGTCCGAGGCCATGGGCTGCGTGGCGCTGCGCTGTGAGGACCCGGCCGACCTGGACAAGGTCATCGCCGAGGCCAACGCCATCAACGACCGTACCGTCGTCATCGACTTCATCGTCCACGAGGACGCCATGGTGTGGCCGATGGTCGCCGCCGGCACCTCCAACGACGAGGTCATGGCAGCCCGGGGCGTCCGTCCCGACTTCGGCGACAACGAAGACGACTGAGCCGAGAGAGCCGAGAGAGAGAACGCCTCACATGTCCAAGCACACGCTCTCCGTCCTGGTCGAGAACACGCCCGGCATCCTCGCCCGGATCGCCGCCCTGTTCTCCCGCCGCGGGTTCAACATCGACTCCCTCGCGGTCGGCGTCACCGAGCACCCCGACATCTCCCGCATCACCATCGTCGTCAACGTCGAGGATCTCCCGCTGGAGCAGGTGACCAAGCAGCTGAACAAGCTGGTCAACGTGCTCAAGATCGTCGAGCTGGAGCCGCACAATGCCATCGAGCGCGAACTCGTCCTGGTGAAGGTCCGCGCCGACAACGAGACCCGTTCGCAGATCGTCGAGATCGTCCAGCTGTTCCGCGCCAAGACGGTCGACGTCTCCCCGGAGGCCGTCACCATCGAGGCGACCGGCGGCTCCGACAAGCTCGGCGCCATGCTCAAGATGCTGGAGCCCTTCGGCATCAAGGAACTCGTGCAGTCCGGCACGATCGCCATAGGGCGTGGCGGACGGTCCATCACGGACCGCAGCCTGCGCGCACTCGACCGCAGCGCCTGACCCGTCCCGGCGCGGCGGCCGAGGCCCGGCGCCCGCGCCACGACGCCCGCCCGAGCCGCGGCAGACGCGCTCGGCCCGCATAGCGAGACCGACAAACTCAGATTCCGTTCCCCGCCGTACGGTGGGAGCAACACCAGCGCACCAAGGAGATATCCCAGTGGCCGAGCTGTTCTACGAGAACGACGCCGACCTGTCCATCATCCAGGGCCGCAAGGTCGCGGTCATCGGCTACGGCAGCCAGGGCCACGCCCACGCGCTGTCGCTGCGTGACTCCGGCGTCGACGTCGTCGTCGGCCTGAAGGAGGGCTCGAAGTCCAAGGCGAAGGCCGAGGAGCAGGGCCTGAAGGTCGTCCCCGTGGCCGAGGCCGCCGAGTGGGCGAACGTCATCATGATCCTCACCCCGGACCCGCTGCAGGCCGAGATCTACGAGGAGTCCATCAAGGACCACCTCAAGGAGGGCGACGCGCTCTTCTTCGGCCACGGCTTCAACGTCCGCTACGGCTTCATCAAGCCCCCCACCAACGTGGACGTCGCCCTGGTCGCCCCGAAGGGCCCCGGCCACCTGGTCCGCCGCCAGTACGAGGAGGGCCGCGGCGTTCCGTGCATCGCTGCCGTCGAGCAGGACGCCACCGGCAAGGCCTTCGACCTGGCGCTCTCCTACGCGGCCGGCATCGGCGGCACCCGCGCCGGCGTCATCAAGACCACCTTCACCGAAGAGACCGAGACCGACCTGTTCGGTGAGCAGGCCGTCCTCTGCGGTGGCGCGTCCGCGCTGGTCAAGGCCGGTTTCGAGACCCTGACCGAGGCCGGCTACCAGCCGGAGATCGCCTACTTCGAGTGCCTGCACGAGCTGAAGCTCATCGTCGACCTCATGTACGAGGGCGGCCTGGAGAAGATGCGCTGGTCGGTCTCCGAGACCGCCGAGTGGGGCGACTACATCACCGGCCCGCGCGTCATCACCGACGCCACCAAGGCCGAGATGAAGAAGGTCCTGGAGGAGATCCAGAGCGGCAAGTTCGCCGAGGAGTGGATGGCCGAGTACAAGGCCGGTCTGCCGAAGTACAACGAGTACAAGAAGGCCGACTCGGAGCACCTGCTGGAGACCACCGGCAAGAAGCTGCGCAAGCTGATGAGCTGGGTCGACAACGACGAGAGCTGATCTCGGGGCGGGGGGGGGGGGGGGCCCCCCGCCCCCCCCCCCCCCCCCCCCCCCGGGCGGGGGGGCCCCCCCCCCCCCCGGGGCGGGGGCGCCGGC
>NZ_JBIVFO010000055.1:0-3384 GCF_044748225.1 Streptomyces sp. NPDC090021
CCTCGTACTGGGCGTACTTGGACGATCCCGACAACGCGGCGAGCGTGCGTACCAGGCGTCGTGGGGCAGGCGGGACTTTCGAAACACGCCCTAGCGGCCGCGCCGGCCCGCCGTCGTCGCACGACGGCGGGCCATCGCGAACAGCACGGCGGCGCCGACGGCCAGGGCCCCGGCCCCGGCGACGGCGATGGACGGAGTGGCGCTGTTGCCGCCGGTCTCCGCCAGGTTGCCGCTCGCCGGCGTGCCCGGGTCCGCCGGGTCCGCGGAGGCGGGCGAGGACGAGGACGGGGACGGGAGGGAGGCGCCGGCCGCGCCGTTCGTCTTCGGGTCGTTGTCGCCGTGGCCGTTGTGCTCCACCGAGGACTTGCCGGCGCCGTCGGCGATCTGCCGGTCGGTCGGGGCGGAGGGCTTGTCGGCCGGCTTGGACCCGGTGCCGGTGCCGGTGCCGATGCTGGGCCTGGTGCCGGGGGAGGCTCCCGTACCGCCGTTGCCCCCACTGCCCCCGTTGTCCTTGCCGAAGACCACGTCCGAGCAGGTGTAGAAGGCCTCCGGGCTGTCGGAGCGCTGCCAGATGCTGTAGATCAGGTGGCGGCCGGACTTGTTCGGGACGGTCCCGGAGAAGACGTAGTCGCCGTTCTGCATGCCCGGGTCGGTGACCTTCGCGAACGGCGCGGGCTCCAGGTCGGACCACTTCAGCGGCTTCGACGGGTCGTAGCCGTCCTTCGTCACGTACAGCTCGAAGGAGCCCTTGTGCGGGGCGGTCCCCTTGTAGCGGAAGGTGTGCGGGCCGGCGGACATCGGGCCGGCCGGCCAGTCGCCGCGGGCGAGGTCCAGGCCCCGGTACTTGTCGTTGCCGGCCGAGCAGAGCTGGCCGTTGGGGATCAGTGCCTGGTGGTTCCCGGCCGCGTTGGCGATGTTCACGGCGTTCCAGTCGTAGAACGCCTGCGTCCCGCTCGCGGCCACGGCCGCCTTGCACGCCGCCGACTTCGGCGACTCCGGTCCCTCCGCGTAGCACGCCGCGACCCGGCTGACCGGGTCCGTCATCGAGCCGTGTGCGGCCGCGGGCACGGCGGCGTACGCGACCAGCGCGAGCGGGGCGAGACCGGCGGCGGCGATACGGGTCGGCGTCACGGTGCGGCGGCGTGCGGACATGAGGGCTCTCCTTCGGGCAGAGGCAGGGGCGTGCCGACGGAATCGGGCTCGGGGGCGCCGCCCCCGGCGGCGCCACGACCGGCCCTTCCTGTCCTGGCCCCGCCAAGCTAGCCCCCGGACCACGTCCTTTCGCCGCCCCGACCGCCTGGGAGAGGATCCTTAGGATCCGCTTAAGGCTGGGACAAGCACCGCCTCAGGAACCGGCCCCGGCCCCTGCGGAACCGGTGCTTCGGGGGAGGAGCGCGGCCAGTCCGGGCCCGGAGCGGGCCTGGTCGTCCAGGGCGTCGAGGGCGCGGACCGCCTGGGCCGCCGCCTCCGGGTCGCTCGTCGCCAGCCCGCTCCCGGCGAACTCGTCCTCGTCCAGCCGCAGCACCGACGTCCCGTCCGCCGAGACCCACAGGTCGAGGTCCAGGTCCTCCACCAGGATCTCCCCGCGTCGGACCAGGGCCGGGCGCGTCACGTCGCAGTACCAGCCCTTCAGGACGCCGTCGCCCGTCCACACCTCCTTGACCGCGTACCACCGCGTCCGCCAGAAGTGTTCGACGAACACGTCGCCCGGCTCGAAGCGGACGAAGCCGAAGTCCCTCACGCCCTCCGCGGCCCACGGGGCCCGTACGGAGATGCGGTCGCCGTCGTCGGCGACCTGCGTCGCCGGATAGCGGATCTTGGTCCGGCCCGCCTTGGTCAGGACGACGGTCAGTTGCTCGGCCACGGGGTCCCCAGCCTCCTCGTGAAGCGCGTCTCGGTCGCGCAGATCTCGTACCCGAACCATCTGTTGATGGCGAGCATCGGCTCGTTGCCGCTGTCGTTGCCGGTGAACGCCTCGGTGTACCCGGCCGCGCGGGCCCGGTGCAGGGAGGCGTTCTTGGCGAGTTTGGCCAGGCCGCGCCCCCGGAAGGCGCGCAGCGTGCCGGTCATCGCCGAGCCGTAGCGGGTGGCGCCGTCGGTCCGGGCGGCACTGAAGGCCACCGCCTGCCCGTCGACGAGAGCGACGGTGGTCAGCGTCCTGTCGAGGGAGGGGGCGTGCCAGGTGTGGTTCAGCCAGTCCTGGTAGTCGTCGAGGTCGGCGCCCACGTCACCCGGTTCGTCCGCCGTCGCCTCGGCGTCGATCGCGAAGAGGGGACGAGGGTCCGCGGCGAAGGCTTCGGCGGGCAGCAGCTCCACCCCGGCCGGGAGGGCGTCGGGGAGGGCGGGCAGCTCGGCCGCGGCCAGGTCCAGGCGCAGGAAGTGCGCGGAGCGGCCGGGGCGGTACCCGTGCCGCTCGGCGAAGGCGCGGTGCGCGGGCTCGTCGAGGACCCAGGCGTACGAGTCCACCGCACCCCGCGCGGCGAGGTGCTCCTCGGCCGCGCGGAGCAGCAGCCGGCCGGCACCGAGGCCGCGGCGGGCGGGGTCGACGTAGGCGTTGACGTAGCCCTGGCCGGGCTGCGGGCTGTCGTGGGCGATGCCGACCCTGGCGGTGCCGAGGACCTCTCCGGCCGGGGTCTCGGCGACGAGGACGCGGTGGTGCTTCGCGGGATGGGCCGAGGAGAGCTCGAAGGTCACGTCCCCGGCGCTGGTGATCAGGAAGGGCAGGGCCGCGCGGCGCACCCGGACCACCGACTCCACGTCCGGGAGGTCGTCCGGACGGAGATCACGGATCAGAACGGTCATGCGCCGGACGCTACGTGCGCGCTCGCGCCCGGCGCCTCCCAATTAACCGCCGATGGTGGACAATCAGCCGCGTGAGCTCGACGAACCTGAAGATCACCATCGACGGCTCGGCCGGGTCGGCCGCCCCGTACGAACAGTTGCGCGCGCAGATCGCGGCCCGGGCCCGGTCCGGGAAGCTGCCGGCCGGCTTCAAGCTGCCGACGGTACGGGGACTGGCGGAGGACCTGGGGCTGGCCGCCAACACCGTCGCGAAGGCCTACCGGGCGCTGGAGGCGGACGGGGTGATCGAGACGCGGGGCCGCAACGGGACCTTCGTCGCGGCGGCGGGGGAGGGCGCGGCGCGCGAGGCCGCGTCGGCCGCGCAGGCGTACGCGGAGCGGGTGCACCGGCTGGGGCTGACGGAGGCCGAGGCGATCGCCGCCGCCACCGAAGCCCTCCGGGCCCGGTACGCCGCCACGTAGCCGCGGCCCGGCCGCCGGGGGCTCCGCCGCCGGTGGGCCGGGCCGCGCCTCGTGCCTTGAGCACGGGTGGGGCTGCACCTCGGTCTGCGTCCGTCCGCCGCCGGTGGGCCGGGCCGCGCCT
>NZ_JBIVFO010000055.1:3481-43098 GCF_044748225.1 Streptomyces sp. NPDC090021
CCTCGTGCCTTGAGCACGGGTGGGGCTGCACCTCGGTCTGCGTCCGTTCGCCGCCGGTGGGCCGGGCCGCGCCTCGTGCCTTGAGCACGGGTGGGGCTGCACCTCGGTCTGCGTCCGTTCGCCGCCGGTGGGCCGGGCCGCGCCTCGTGCCTTGAGCACGGGTGGGGCCGGACCTCGGTCTGCGTCCGTCCGCCGCCGGAGGCTAGAGGTAGAGACCGGCCTCTGAGTGCGGCTGCGGCGGCAGGACCGCCGCAGGGCCCGTGCCGCGGCGGAGGGCGAAGAGTTCCGCCAGGGTGGCGCCCTCACGGGAGACGCCCTCCTCGCTGCCCAGCCAGTCCACCGCCTCACGGTGGGTCAGCCGGCCGACCTCGATACGGGCGAGGCAGCGTCCGGGGCGGACCACCGCGGGGTGGAGCCGTTCCAGGTCCTCGTTGGTCGTCACGCCCACCAGGACGTTGCGGCCCTGCCCCAGCAGACCGTCCGTCAGGTTCAGCAGCCGTGACAGTGCCTGGCCGGCCGTGTGCCGGGCCTCGCCGCGGATCAGCTCGTCGCAGTCCTCCAGCAGCAGGAGCCGCCAGCGGCCCTTCGCCGTGCCCTCGTCCTCGCCGATCGCGATGTCCATGAGGTAGCCGACGTCGTTGAACAGCCGCTCCGGGTCCAGGACGCAGTCCACCTGGCACCAGTCCCGCCACGACCGGGCCAGGGTGCGCAGGGCCGAGGTCTTGCCGGTGCCCGGCGGGCCGTGCAGCAGGAGCAGCCTGCCCGCGATGTCGTCCGGGGTCACCTTCATCAGCCGGTCCATCGCCCCGGCGACCGGCGCGGTGTAGTTGGGCCGTACCTCCGCCCAGGTACCGGCCGCGATCTGGCGGGTCGTGCGGTACGGGCCGCGGCGCGGGGAGACGTACCAGAAGCCCATCGTGACGTTCTCCGGCTGCGGTTCCGGCTCGTCCTGCACCCCGTCGGTGGCCTCGCCGAGCACGCCGGCGGCGAGTTCGTCGCTGACCGCCGTCACGGTGACGTCCGCGCCCCGGCTCCACCGGGAGACGAGCATGGTCCAGCCCTCGCCCTCGGCGAGGGTGGCGCTGCGGTCGCTGTCGCGTGCCGAGCGCAACACCGTGGCCTCCGGCGGCAGGAGCGTCGCCTCCGCCTTGACCCGCTCGATCGACACGCTGCGCGAGTAGGGCTGCTCTCCCGAGGCGAACCGGCCGAGGAACAGCGCGTCGACGACGTCCGACGGCGAGTCGCTGTCGTCGACGTTGAGCCGGATCGGCAGCGCGTCATGAGGGTTGGCTGGCATGGCGTCCATGATCCGGCACGAGGTGCGGTCGTGCACCCGTGTTTCGCCGGATCGGGTGCCGAGTTCCCCCTTCAAACGCAGGGCGGGTGAAGATTCGGGCCGCGACTCTGCTCCGAACATTCTTGGCATGGACACTTCCGGCAACCCCCGGCTGCTTGTACCACGGACTCAGGAGTAACCCCCACAAGGAGCCGCATACATGAGCATGAGAATGTCGCGCTTCGCTGCCCTGACCTCCTCCCTCCTCCTCGCTGCCGGCGCCGCACTGTTCGGCGCCGGCCAGGCCGCCGCCGCCCAGGCGGACTTCGGCTACGTCGCCCTCGGCGACTCGTACTCCTCCGGCCTCGGCGCCGGCAACTACGACGGTGCGAGCGGCAACTGCAAGCGCACCAGCCGCGCCTACCCCGCCCTCTGGGCCGCGGCCCACTCCCCGCAGACCTTCGCCTTCACCGCCTGCTCCGGTGCCCGTACGGGTGATGTGCTCTCGGGCCAGCTCGGCCCCCTCAACTCCGGGACCGACCTGGTCAGCATCACCATCGGCGGCAACGACGCCGGATTCTCCGACGTCATGACGACCTGTGTGCTCCAGTCCGAGTCCACCTGCGTCAGCCGAGTGAACCGGGCCAAGGCCTACGTGGACTCCACCCTCCCCGCCCAGCTCGACCAGGTCTACAACGCCATCGACAGCCGGGCACCCGCCGCCCGCGTGGTCGTCCTCGGCTATCCCCGCTTCTACAAGCTGAACGGCACCTGCACCACCGGCCTGACCGAGGGCGAGCGCGCCGCCATCAACGGCGCCGCCGACCACCTCAACGCCGCCATCGCCAAACGCGCCGCGGACCACGGCTTCACCTTCGCTTCGGTCGTCGGCACGTTCACGGGCCACGAGATCTGCTCCGGCAGCCCGTGGCTGCACAGCGTCAACTGGCTGAACATCGCCGAGTCCTACCACCCGACCGCCGCCGGACAGTCCGGCGGCTACCTGCCCGTCCTCACCGGCGCGGCCTGATCCGCGACCCCGGACTCCCCGGCGTCCGGGGTCGTCCCGGGACTCGCCGTCGGCGATGCCGGGGAGGGGCTCGTACCGGGGGAGGCGGCCCCGCCCGTCGGGGTCGCCTCCTCGCACGTCACGGAGGTCGCCACCCATGCGGTGGCGACCTCCGCCGGTCCCCGCACCTCCAGCCGGACGGCGTCCTCGAAGAGCGCCCCCGGGTCGTGCGTCAGCTCGTCGTGCTCCAGCCGCCGGCTCCTGGGCCCTGCGGCCTCGTACGTGACGGACTGCCAGCCGGGCCCGGAGGACCGCCCGCTCCGCGTGGCCCAGCGGTACTCCAGCACCACCGGGACGCGCTCCACCTCGACGGTCGCGCTGAAGGCGGGCGCGTGCCCGGTGGGCGGCGGACAGCTCCCGGTATACGTGGTGCGCACCGCGTCGACGTACACCGAGACGTGCTGCCCCGCGGAGGCCGAGGGGGACGCGGGCGCGGACGCCGGAGCGGTGTCCGCGGGAGCGGTGGTGGCGGCCGGAGCGGTGGTCACCGGTTTCGTGGGCGCGCCCCGGTTCCCGGCGTGACCGCCCTCGTCCCCGAGGTCCCCGAGGTCCCTGAGCAGGATCCAGCCCAACGCGGCCAGGGCGAGCAGCAGCAGGACGATCCCGACGGCGAGCACCGGCCCGGCCGCGCCCCGGCGCGCCCCGGGCCCGGCCGCCGGCACCGGCGGCTGTCCGAGGGCGGGAGTCCGGGGCGCGGCCGGTCCGTACGGTCCCGCGCCGCCCCGCGGCTCATGCCCGTGGCGGGCCGTGGACAGCGGGGCGCCCGGCCCCGACGCCGGCCCGCCGGATGCCCGTACGGCCCCGCCCGCGCCCACCACCCGGAGCATCGGGTCCGCCTCCGCCGCGTCCAGCCGCTCGGCCGGGTCCTTGCGGAGCAGCCCCGCCAGTACGGGCTCCAGCGGTCCGGCCCGGCGCGCCGGGGGAGGCTCCTCGTCCACCACGGCCCGCAGTGTGTCCAGCGCAGTGGCCCGGCGGAACGGAGAGACCCCCTCGACGCAGGCGTAGAGCATGACACCGAGCGACCACAGGTCCGATCCGGGGCCGGGGTCGTTTCCCAACGCCCTTTCCGGTGCCAGGAATTCTGGGGAGCCCACCACCTCTCCGGTCATGGTGATGGCGGAGGAGCCCTCCAGGCGCGCGATGCCGAAGTCGCTGAGCACCACCCGGCCGTCGTTGGCGATCAGTACGTTGGCCGGCTTCACGTCCCGGTGCAGCACCCCCGACTCGTGCGCGCAGCGCAGCGCCGCCAGGACCTGTCCGCCGATGTGCGCGGCGCGCTGCGGGGTCATCGGCCCCTCCGCCTCCAGCACGTCGGCCAGCGAGAGCCCGCGCACCAGCTCCATCACGATCCAGGGCCGGCCGTCCTCGGAAGCCACGTCGTAGACCGTGACCACCCCGCGGTGCGAGACCCTCGCGGCGGCCCAGGCCTCGCGCTCCAGCCTCCGGTACATGCGCTCCAGTTCGGCGGTGTCCAGCCCGGCCGGTGCGCGTACCTCCTTGACGGCGACGTCGCGGGCCAGCACCTCGTCGCGGGCCCGCCACACCACACCCATCCCGCCGCGACCGATCTGCTCCAGCAGCCGATAGCGGCCCGAGACGACACGATCGGAGTTGTATTCCTCACTCACGCGAGCCCCCCGAATGCTTCTGTGCGCCCATGTGTCATCGACCGGTCACTCCAAGTTAGCGCAGTGTGCGCCGAGTGACCCCAGTCGTGACGGGACTCGCGCAGAGGTCTTCCGGAGCGTGATGTCCACACCGCGTTCTGTGCGGAGAGTAACGGGCAACTCCGCTGAGTAATCGTCAACTCCCCGTCGTCGCAGGGGCAATTCACACCACCGGGATACCCGCGCGCGATGCGGGGACGATAGGGTTAACCTGCCCGGGCCGGGTGCCCTCGTACGGGTGGGGAGAGATCATGGAACAGATAGCAATGCGCAGCAGGCCGCCTCGCGTGCCTGCCATCACCTGCGGCAGCAGTGCGACCAGCTCGCGCCTCGACCGCCATCTCGCCGTGCTGGGCGGGCCCGCCGTCCCGCACCGGGAGGCCGCGGAGGCGACCCTGCTGATGCGCGAGCTCACCTCCCGCGACCATACGCACCGTCTGCGGAGCCGGAGTGCGCGCGTTTCGCTCTTCGCGCCGCTGCGCCGTCTGCGTCGTTCGCTCTTCGGCAGCCGCCGCTCGTAACAGACTCCGCCCCCAAGGCCGTTCGCCCTTCCGGCGGCGTCCAGCCACCCGGCCCTACGCGATCACACCGTCCCGGCGCAGTTCCGAGATCTGTGCGCCCGCCATCCCCAGGGCGCGCAGGAGGTCATCGGTGTGCTCACCCAGCGCGGGCACCGCACCCATGTGCGGTGCCGCGCCGCCCGGCAGCCCGATCGGCGGCAGCAGCGCCCGCAGCGGACCGACCGGCGAACCCACCTCCCGCCACCGGTCCCGGGCCGCGAGCTGCGGATGCCCGGCCAGTTGGGCGACGGAGTTCAGCCGCGCGCAGGCGATGCCCGCCGCCTCCAGCCGCCCGATCGCCTCGTCCGCGCCCAGCCGGCCCAGTGCCTCCGCCACGGCCGCGTCGGTCTTCTCCCGGTTCCCGGTGCGCGCCGTGTTCGTCGCGTACGCCGGATCCTCCGCCAACTCGGGTCGCTCCAGGACCAGTCGGGCGAGACGCCGCCACTCGCGGTCGTTCTGCACCGACAGCAGCACCCGGTCCCCGTCCGCCGTCGGATAGGCGTCGTAGGGGGCGATCACGGCGTGCGCGAGCCCGGTGCGCACCGGCTGCTCCCCGCCGTGCATGGTGTGGTGCAGCGGGTGCCCCATCCATTCGGCGAGCGCGTCCAGCATGGACACCTCCACCCGTCCGCCGCGCCCGGTGACCCCGCGCCGCAGCAGCGCGGCCAGCACCCCGGAGAAGGCGTACATGGCCGCCGCGATGTCGGCCGCCGGGATTCCCGCCTTGACGGGCTGTTCCGGGGTGCCGGTCACCGACACCAGGCCCGCCTCGCACTGCACGAGCATGTCGTAGGCGCGCTTGTGGGCGTACGGGCCCTCCGCGCCGTAGCCGGACACGTCCACGGCGACCAGCCGCGGGTGGCGGGCGCACAGTGCGGCCGAGTCGAGCCCGAGGCGGGCGGCGGCTCCCTGGGCGAGGTTCTGCACGAAGACGTCCGCGTCGGCCAGCAGGCCGTGCAGCACGTCACGGCCGCGCGGGTCCTTCAGGTCGAGCGCGATCGACTCCTTGCCCCGGTTGGCCCACACGAAGTGCGAGGCGAGACCGTGTGCGGCGGTGTCGTAGCCACGGGCGAAGTCGCCGCCGTCGGGACGCTCCACCTTGATCACCCTGGCGCCGAGGTCGGCGAGCTGGCGGGTGGCGAAGGGGGCCGAGACGGCCTGCTCGACGGCGACGACGGTGATGCCCTCCAGGGGCAGCGGTTCGGTGGTCATGGGGCTGGTCATGGGCCCTGCCTACCTGTTCGGGAGGGTGTCTGTCACCACTCCCGGGTGATTCGGCCGGTGTTGACCGCCGTGATCCGCCCGCCCGTCCGTCCCTGTCCATCCCCCTCCGTCACCCGTCTCCGGCCCGTCCCCGTTCCCGCCCGCCCACCCGCCCGTCCGCCCGTCCGCCCGTCCCTGCGCCCGTCCCGGGCACCGGCCCGGTCCCCGGGGCGGGCCTGGACATGGCCGCGGTCTTCGACCGCTCGGTGACCCGCCTCCTGGGGGCCTGGGGGTGTAGCGGCCGGGCCCCGGGTGAGGTCCGTCGGCCGGGCCCGTTGCGGGCGGCGGCCCGGCGGCGCGGTGGTCCGGTGGCCCGGTGCTGCGGTGGCCCGGCGGTGCGGCGGTCCGGTGGCCCGATGCTGCGGCGGCCCGGCAGCCCGGTGGCCCGGTGGCCCGGTGGCCCGGTGGCCCGGGGCGTCGG
The DNA here is from genome assembly GCF_044748225.1 of Streptomyces sp. NPDC090021. NCBI lineage: Bacteria > Bacillati > Actinomycetota > Actinomycetes > Kitasatosporales > Streptomycetaceae > Streptomyces > Streptomyces sp. NPDC090021. The sequence goes on from NZ_JBIVFO010000055.1 coordinate 9,738, forward strand.
GGCGTCGGTGCGGACCCGCGGGTCGGTGCGGTGTGCCGCAGACCGGCGGGGCCTCGGCGCGCGGCACGGTGCCTCGACGCGTGGCCGCCGGGCGCGCCCGGCGAGCGCCCCGGCCCGGCGCGGTCCGGCGCGCCGCATCGGACGCAGCCCCGGCGCGACCTTGCCGGCGGCCGGTCACAGCAGCGCGAACTGGCCGCCCGGGCCCTCCTCCTGGTGGTCCAGTACCGAGGCCGGTCGGCGGCTCCAGGGTGGCGGCGGCAGCACCCCCGCCGCCCGCAGCTCCGCTGCCGACAGGCCCGGGCCGGGGTCGAACGCGGCCCGCTCAGGCGCCAGTTCGGCCAGCAGCGCCAGCGTCGTCACCAGAGCGAGCAGCTCCGAGGTCCAGCTCTGCGGCCACTCGGCGGGGCCCAGCGCCGCCAGACCGTCGGCCTCCGGCCCGCGGTGCGCCGTGCGCGCGGCGAACCAGCTCTCCAGTACGCGCACACCCTGCACCTCGTACTCCCACGCCCCGGCCGGCACGGGCGAGACCGTCCCGCTCCCCAGCGCCAGCGTCTCGCTCTCCGCGTCGTACGCGAGCCCCTGCGGCCATCCCCCGACCGCGGAGCGCACGTACGGGCGGCGCCCGCCGGGCAGTCGCGGCGCCTCGCCGCCGCGCGCCCCGCGCAGTTGCACGGTGAGCAGCCGGTGGCCGAGCTCCAGCCCGGCCCGCCAGCGTCCCGGGTCGGTGGCGAGCGGCACCTCGTACCCGCGCGGACCGGGCCGGCCGGCCGCCATGATCCAGCACAGGACGTCCTCGGGGGCCACCCAGCCGCCGTGGCGCTCGCCCAGCAGCGGCAGCAGGCCGGGGGCGAGGTTCGGCTCGGCGCCGCCCGGACGCCGGTGCAGGGGGCGGATCCGGCCGAGCCGGCCCGCCGGCAGGTGCGCGGTGACCAGCGGCTCCGGCGTCTCGACGAGGAACAGCTGGTGCTCGTCGAGGACCCGCCAGAGCTCGGGGCGGGCGGTGTCGATGAGCCGCTGGTCGGGCAGGAGCCACTGCTCGTCGAAGGGCTCGCGCAGCACCCGTACGGGGTCGGGGCACGGGCCGGGAGCGTCGGCGAAACGGGCCGTCGCCGCCGAGCGCTGCCCCGGCAGGGCGGCCGCCGAAGCGGTGGGCGTGCGGCTGCGGCTCGGGCGGAACAGCCGGTCCCGCTCGGCCCCTTCGGCGCCCGCCAGGGCCGCCCAGCGGGTGCGCAGGGCCGCCGGATCGGGCGCGGCCACCCAGTCCCGGCCCAGGCGCAGGCCGCCCACGGCCCAGGGCATCAGATCGTCCAGCAGCGGGTCCGGCTGCGGTGTGTCAGCGCTCACGCCGCCGATGGTAGCGACGGGCTCCGATGGCCGGGCTGTGTCCAGGCCGAAGAGCTACGCTCCTTATGTATGCATACGTTCGGTATCGACCGAGGAGGCGGTCATGAGCCAGTACGACGAATACTCGACTCCGTCGCAGGCCGAGGGCGAACGCCTCGACGAGGACATGGACGAGGCGCAGCGCAAGGAGCGCCACCCCCAGACGATGCGGACCACGCCGTCCCAGGCGGAGGGCGAGCGCACCGCCGACGACGACAAGCAGTGACGACGTCCGCGCCTGCGCGGCTGCGGCGGCGCCGGTCGGTCGGTCCGCCCGTCAGTCCGTCCGAGGGTCCGCCCGTGGGTCCGTCCGTCGGTCCCTCCGTCCCTGTCAGTGGGCGTCGACCGTCACCGTGAAGGAGAACCGGTCGCCCCGGTAGCGGATCCGTGCGACGTCCACCACCCGGCCGTCCTCGTCGTAGGTCACGCCCGTGTAGTGCAGGATCGGGCTGAGCAGCGGGACCTGGAGCAGTTCGGCGGTCTCCGGGTCCGCGAGCCGGGCCTCCACGGTGTCCGTGATCCGGCTGATGCGCACCCCCACGACGTCCCGCAGCACCTTCGTCATCGGCCAGCGCTCCAGATCGACGACGTCGACGGCCTCGGCGAACTCCGGCAGGACCGCGTTCTCCGCCCAGTTGGTCGGCTCGCCGCTCTCGCGGTCGCGCCGCAGACGCCGGTACGTGACCACCTCGGGCGTGTCCGGGAAGTGGTCCAGCAGCTCCCCGGCCACGGCCGTGCGCGCGTGCCCGAGGACGGTGGTGCGCTCGCCCGACTGCTGGGCCACGATCGCGTCGACCGAACCCAGCAGCCGGACCGGGGTGCTGCGCAGCGCACCCGGCTCGATGAAGGTGCCGCGCCGCCGGTGCCGGCTGATCAGTCCCTCGCCCTCCAGCTCCTTGAGCGCCTGCCGCATGGTCAGCACGCTCACCCCGTAGTGCTCGGCCAGCTGCTCCTCGGTGGGCAGGCGCAGCGACGCGTCCGGGGTGCGCCCCAGTATCGAGGCGCGGAGCGACTGCGAGACCTGGTACCAGAGCGGCAGCTTCCGGTTCAGGACCAGCGAGTCGGGGGCGAAGGCGGTCACGGGTGGATCTCCGAACGGCTGACGGGCGACGGCTGACGGCTTGAGGCTTACGGTTTGCTGCTCGCGGCGGCTGACGGTGCTGACCTGCATGCGCACGCGGGGCGGGCGCATGCAGGGTATGCAGTGCGGGTCAGGCGCGGAAGTGGCGCTGCAGACCCTGCCACACGTCGTCGTAACCGCGCTGGAGGTGGTCCGCGCCGGCTGCCTGGGCGGTGGCGGTGATCGGCCAGCGGGTTTCGAACATGAAGGCCAGACCGTCGTCGATCTTCTGCGGCTTCAGGTCGGCGGCGCTGGCCCTGTCGAAGGTCTCGTGGTCGGGGCCGTGCGCGGACATCATGTTGTGGAGCGAGCCGCCGCCGGGGACGAAGCCCTCCGCCTTGGCATCGTAGGCGCCCTCGATCAGGCCCATGTACTCGCTCATCACGTTGCGGTGGAAGTACGGCGGGCGGAAGGTGTCCTCGCCGACCAGCCAGCGGGGTGCGAAGACCACGAAGTCCACGCCCGCCAGGCCCGGAGTGTCCGAGGGCGAGGTCAGGACGGTGAAGATCGACGGGTCCGGGTGGTCGTAGCTGATCGTGCCCAGGACGTTGAACCGGCGCAGGTCGTAGACGTACGGGACGTGCGTGCCGTACCAGGCGACCACGTCGAGCGGGGAGTGGCCGTAGGTGGCCGACCAGAGGTTGCCGCAGAACTTGTTGATCACCTCGGTGGGACGCTCGACGTCCTCGTACGCGGCCACCGGGGCCCGGAAGTCGCGGGCGGCGGCCAGGCCGTTGGCGCCGATCGGGCCGAGGTCCGGCAGGACGAAGGGCTGGCCGTAGTTCTCGCAGACGTAGCCGCGGGCGTCGGCGTCCAGCAGCTCGACGCGGAAGCGGACGCCGCGCGGGATGAGCGCCACCTCGCCCGGACGGGCGGCGAGCAGGCCCAGCTCGGTGCGCAGGAGCAGGCCGCCGCGCTCGGGGACGATCAGCAGCTCGCCGTCGGAGTCGCTGAACACCCGGTCCGTCATGGACGCGTTGGCGGCGTAGAGGTGGACGGCCATGCCGGTGCGCTGGGTCGCGTCGCCGTTGCCGCCGAGGGTCCACAGGCCGGCCAGGAAGTCCGTTCCGGGGGCCGGGTCGGGCAGCGGGTTCCAGCGCAGCCGGTTCGGGTCCGCGGGTGCCTCGGTGAAGGGGGCGGTGCGCAGGGCCCCGCTGTCGATCCGGGTGAAGGGCGGGTGGGCGGCCGAGGGGCGGATCCGGTAGAGCCAGGAGCGGCGGTTGTGGCTGCGGGGCTCGGTGAAGGCGCTGCCGCTGAGCTGCTCGGCGTAGAGGCCGAGAGGGGCGCGCTGGGGCGAGTTCCGGCCGAGCGGCAGTGCGCCGGGGACGGCCTCGGAGCTGTGTTCGTTGCCGAAGCCGGTGAGGTACTCCAGTGCCTCGGCCGTCTTCCTGGCCCGCTCGCTGCCCGCCTGCTCGCTCATGTGCTGCTCCCACTCCGTCGAAGGAATCCTATGGTCGACAGTAGGATTCCGCGGCCCGTGCGTCAACGGCGTCCTGGCGGCGTCCCGGGTGGCGTCCCGGCGGCGTCCGTCGTGAGGCCGGGGGCGGGGAGGGAGGAAACGGCAGTAAACGGCAGGATCCGGGAGGAAGGCCCGCGGATTCACTCCCGGGGGGATCACAAAAGATGAACATTGCTCTACTCTCACGCGCATGTCGTGGACCCGCAGGTTTCCTGCCGTGCCGGCGGCGCTCCTCGCCGCCCTTCTCGCGCTCCTGTCCCTCTTCGCCGCCGCGCCCGCCGCCCGCGCGCACGAAGAGCGCCCGGTCACCTTCCCGGACGGCTCCGGCTCCGTCCCGGAGTACCGCAGAACCGACCCCGACCTCATCGTCTGCAAGGCTGACCGGCCGGCCTTCGAACGCCGGATATCCGCCTTCCCCGAGGAGCTCAAGGCCCGCAACCTCGCCCTGTACGAGCGGTGCGAGGCGAGCGGATACCGGCACCTCCAGGAAGCCGTCGACGCCGTGGACCGGCCCGGGATGAACATCGCGATCCTGCCCGGCCTCTACGAGGAGGAGCCCTCGCTGCCCAAGCCGACGGGGGAGTGCGCCGCGCTCAAGGCGCCCGACTCCGCACTCGGCTACCAGATCCTGTCCTACGAGCAGCAGGTGCGGTGTCGGCACAACCAGAACCTCGTCGCCATCCTCGGCAAGAAGAACCTGCAGATCGAGGGCACCGGCGCGTCACGGCTCGACGTGGTGATCGACGCCAAGTACCAGAAGCTGAACGCCATCCGCGCCGACAAGTCCGACGGCGTCTACTTCCGTAACTTCACCGCCCAGCGCACCACCTTCAACTCGCTGTACGTGCTCGCCGCCGACGGCTTCGTCATCGACGACGTGCTGACCCGCTGGAACGACGAGTACGGCTTCCTGACCTTCGCCAGCGACCACGGGCTCTACAAGAACTGCGAGTCCTACGGCAACGGCGACTCCGGCATCTACCCCGGCAGTGCCTCCAACATCAACGACGGCCGCGGCTACGAGGTCCCCCGCTACTCCATCGAGATCACCGGCTGCCGCAGCCACCACAACATGGTCGGCTACTCCGGCACCGCGGGCGACTCGGTGTGGGTGCACGACAACGAGTTCGACCAGAACATGGGCGGCGCCTCGATGGACAGCGCCTTCCCCGGCCACCCCGGACTCCCGCAGAACCACGCCAAGTTCGAGCGGAACCTCATCCACGACAACAACCAGGACTACTACCGCCACGTCGCCGACGGGACCTGCGCCAAGCCCCCGATCGAGCGCGGCTACGAGCACGGTGTCGTCTGCCCCCAGATCTCCATGCCGCCGGGCACCGGCATCATCACCGCGGGCGGCAACTGGAACCTGTACGAGGGCAACTGGGTCTACGGGCACCAGCGGGCGGGCTTCTTCCTCAGCGCCGTCCCCGCCTTCATCCGCGGTGAGGAGGCCTGGTCGAAGCAGACCGACACCTCCCACCACAACCGCTACGCCGGCAACGTCCTCGGCAAGGACAAGTCCGGCGCCTCCCGCCCCAACGGCATGGACGTCTGGTGGGACGGCCAGGGCAGCGGCAACTGCTGGCAGCAGGGCCCCGACGGCTCCAGCCCCGGCACGGTCCCGCAGTGCGGCGAGCGACGGGGTGACGTCTCCGGTGCCTCGGCCCGCCTGGTCGGCGAGCCGGTCAAGCTGGTCCAGCTCCTCGTGTGCGCGGACTACAACGTCCAGGCGCGCAAACTCCCGGCGGGCTGCGACTGGTACGGCGCGCGCGGACTGGAGCGGGTGGAGACCCAGCTCGCCCTGGCCGTCGCCGCGGTGCTGCTGCTGGTGGGCGGGGTGCTCTGGTGGCGCCGCCTGCGCGGCTCCCGCCTGGGCACGGCGGCCTCACTGCTGGGCCTGGCCGGCCTGGCCCTCGACGTGGCCGGCTCCACCATGGCACTGAACGCCACGTTCGTCCCGGCCCTCGCCCTCCTCCTGCTCGGCCTGTGGTGGACGGGAGCCGGTCTGGCGCTGCGCCCCACCCGCCCCTGGTTGGCGCGCCTGACCCTGCTGCTGGCCGGGCTCACCCTGCTGGACGCCTTCGACAAGGCGGTCCTGATGATTCCGTGGACCCCGCTGAGTCCCGCCTGGCTGCGGGCCCTGGTGGCCGTGGTCTGGGTCCTGTGGGCGGTCGTTGCCTCCGCCCGGCCGGGCACCGCCCCGGCCGACGCCGCCCCCGAAGCCACCCGGCAAGCCCCGGCCCCGGCCTCCGGGGCGACGGGAGGCCAGGCATGACCCCCCGGCCCGATGCCCGGCCCAGCCGACCCGACGCCCGCCCCGCCCGCCCTGACGCCCGGCCCGCCCGACCCGAGGCCCGGCCCACCCGGTCTGCTGGGCCCGACGCCCGGCCTGCCCGGCCTGACGCCCGGCCCGCCCGACCCGAGGCCCGGCCCACCCGGTCTGCTGGGCCCGACGCCCGGCCTGCCGGGCCTGACGCCCGGCCCAGCCGACCCGACGCCTGGTCTGCCGGGCCCGACGGCCGGATCCGGAACGACGCCTGCGATCCGCCGCCCACCGTGGCCGGCGGGCACCGCCGGACCGCCCGCACCGCGACCCTGCTCGCCCTCGCCCTGCTCCTCGCGGGCGGCGCGGCGACGGGCTGCGGCGGGCGGGCCACCACCCACCACAAGCCCGGCACCAGCCACGAGCAGGCCTCCGGCAGCGTCGGCACCCTGCTCACCACGGGTGACGCGGCCGGCCACAAGCTCCGCGAGGTACCGTCCCAGGGTGCCCCGGAGGTCCAACTGTCCCTCCGCCCGGACTCCGAGGACGGCTGGAACCTCCAGCTGAGCGTGAAGAACTTCCGCTTCACACCCGACAGCACCGGCGGCGCCGCCCTCCCGGGCGCCGGCCACGCCCACCTGGAACTCGACGGACGCAAGATCGCCAGGCTGTACGGCCCCTGGTTCCACCTGCCGGCGGCGCAGGTCCCGGACGGCGCGCACACCCTGACCGTCCGCCTCTACGCGGACGACCACACCGCCTGGGCGGTCTCCGGAGAACCCGTCGAGGGAACGGCGCAGCTCACCGCCCCCGCCCCGGGGGCGTCCGGCGGCCACAGCCACGGCGGAACCCCGGCGCAGTCGCCGCAGCCGCAGCCGCAGCCGCAGCCGCAGCCGCCGGACCAGGCGCTGGCGCACGCGGACCGGACGGTCACCATCACCGTCCGGGACGGCAAGGTCAGTCCCGCCCCGGCCCGCACCGAGCTGCGGCGCGGCGAACGCGTCGCCCTGCGCGTCACCAGCGATCGCGCGGACACCCTGCACGTCCACGGCTACGACAAGGAACTCGCCCTGCCGGCAGGTCAGGAGGCCACCCTGATCCTGACGGCCGACCGCACCGGCCTCTTCGAGGTCGAGACCCACGAGTCCAGCCTCGTCCTGACCCAACTCCTCGTCCGATGACCGCACCCGACGCCGACCCCGACCTCCGACGCCTCCCGACGCCGGTCCTGCCGCAGCCGCCGCAGCTGCCGGTACCGGCCCGGATGCCGGGCCGAGGCGCAGCACCCACCCCCCACCCCATGCCCGCGTCCGGCCGGTGCGGGCACAGGTGGGGTGGATACCGGGTGGGCGGGTACCGGTGGGGCGAGCCCGGTCCGCCGCCCGGGGCCGGGCAGCGGACCGTACCGGCGTCCGCGTACCCCGTCGGCGGGCCCGCCCGGCTGCCCCGGCGCGGGCCCACGCCCGGGACGTACGGTCGATCCGCCGGTGGCGGCACGCCGAGCACGGCGGCCCGGTGGTGAGCCTGTACCCGATCGCGCCCGGAGCCCTCCCGGTCGCCGACGGTGGCGGCAACGGCCAGGGCGTGGTCGTTCACCCGGCCGAACCGTTCACCTCCCTCGCGCACGGAATCGGCTCCCAGCACGATCTGCCGATCTCTCCCTTCTACGCGTTCGCCGGAGCCTTCGCCGCGTTGTTCGTCTCCTTCCTCGCACTCGGCCTGCTCTGGTCCACCTCCCGCTTCCGCGGAGAGGACGCGGGCCTCGCCCTGCCCGCCGCCCTCCGGCAGGTGGCCGACGCGCCGGCCACCCGAACCACCCTGCGCGGGCTGGGACTCGCCGCCGCGCTCGTCGTCCTGCTCCACCTCCTCCTCGGTCCCGACGACTCCGCGCGCAACCCCGCTCCCGGCGCCGTCTACGTCCTCCTCTGGGTCGGACTCGTGCCCGCCTCCCTCCTCCTCGGCCCCGTCTGGCGCCTGCTCAACCCGCTGCGCACCCTGCACCGCCTGCTTTCCCGGGCCCTGCACCGCCCCCGTACCGGCAACCACCCCCTTCCCGCCCGGCTGGGGCTGTGGCCCGCCGCCGCCGGACTGCTCGGCTTCACATGGCTCGAACTCGTATCCCCCGACTCCGCATCGACCACCACCCTCCTGATCGCACTCGCCGCCTACACCACCGTCCAACTGCTGCTCGCCGCCCGCTACGGCGAGAGCTGGTTCGCGGACGGGGACGCCTTCGAGGCGTACTCCGCCCTGCTCGCCCGCCTCTCCCCTCTCGGTCGCCGCAGCGACGGCCGTCTCGTCCTGCGCAACCCCTTCCACGGACTCGACGCGACGCCCGAGCGGCCCGGACTCGTCGCCACCGTCTGTGTCCTCCTCGGCTCCACCGCCTACGACGGCTTCTCCGACAACCCCTCGTGGATCAACACCCTTCAGACCTCCCCCCTGGGCCGCACCCCCACGGCCACGCTCGGACTACTCGGCTCCGTCGCCCTCGTCGCCACCCTCTACTGCCTGTGCGCCGCAGCCACCCGCCTGGTCAGCGGCCCGCACCCCGGCCCGCTGACCGCCTTCGCGCACTCACTCGTCCCCATCGCCCTCGGCTATCTGATCGCCCACTACTTCTCCCTCCTGGTAGTCGAAGGACCACGTACGGTAAGCATGGCACTCGGTACTGACAACGCCCTCGAACCCGCTCCACCACTGGGTCCCGGCGGCCTCGCGGCCCTCCAGGTCATCGCCGTCGTCGCCGGCCACGTGCTCGGCGTCGTCGCCGCCCACGACCGCTCCGTACGTCTCTTCCCGCCCGCGAAAGCGGTGGCCGGCCAGCTGCCGCTGCTCACCCTGATGATCGTTTACACGATCGGGGGCCTCAGTCTCCTGCTGAACTGAGAACCGAGGCCCCCGCCGGACCCGGATCCGAGGAGCGGCATGATGGACCCCGTGCCTCCCGCCCACTCCCTGCGCCGTACGCCGATCCAGCAGCGCAGCGCCGACCGGCTCGCCCGGATCCTCGACGCCTGCGCCGAACTGCTCGACGAGACCGGGTACGAGAACCTCACCACCCGCGCCGTCGCCCTGCGGGCCGGCGTGCCGATCGGCTCCGTCTACCGTTTCTTCGGCAACAAGCGGGCCATGGCGATCGCCCTCGCCCACCGCAACCTGGACCGGTACGTCGACGGCATCGCGGACCGCCTCGCCGACCTCCCCGCCACCCACTGGCGACCGGTGGTGGACGCCGTGCTGGACGAGTACCTGGCGATGAAACGGGGTGTGCCGGGCTTCGCGCTCGTCGACTTCGGCGTGCCCGCGCCGCCGGCCGGGGACCCCGAGGGCGATCCCAACCGCCAGGTCGCCGCCCGCCTGACCGAACTCCTCTCCGTCCACCTGGGCCTGACCCCCGACGCCACCCTGGAGCGGGCGGTCCTCGTCGCCGTCGAGGCCACCGACGCGCTGATCCAGCTGGCCTTTCGGACCGATCCGGCCGGGGATCCCGGCATCGTCGCCGAAACCCGCGCGATGATGCACGCCTACCTGGCCCGCGTACTGGACTGAGGTCACCCCCTCGGTGCCCGCTGCCGAGTCGCTGCACGCCTCTCGGTGCCCCCGCCGAGCCGGCGTCCGCCCTTCGGTGCCCGCTGCCGAGGCTGCGGTTACGTCCCTTGGCCCCCGCCGAGCAAGCCGTCCGCCCCCGGTGCCCGCTGCCCAGCCGACGGCCCCCGCCACCCCCACCGCACCCGCCATTCCTGCCGCACCCGTTCGACCCCGTCACCCCCACCCCACCCGCCACCCCCACCGCACCCGTTCGACCCCGCCGCCTCTGCCGCCCCCGCCGCGCCTGTTCGACCCCGCCCGTACCCGTCCCAGGCCCTCGCGCACTCCTGCCGCGCTGCGCATCCCGCGGACCGCCCTCGTCCACTCCCTCGCCACCGTGCCTACCGGTCGGTATGCTCAGGTTCCCCGCGTGTCCGCGCCGCAGCCTGCAGCCCTGGAGGGCCCATGCCCCGCACCGCCCTGCGCATCTGCCCCCTGTGCGAAGCCACCTGCGGCCTCACCCTCACCATCGAAGGCACCACGGTCACGGGTGCCCGCGGTGACCGGGACGACGTCTTCAGCCGCGGCTTCATCTGCCCCAAGGGCGCTGCCTTCGGCCAGATCGACGCCGATCCCGACCGCCTGCGCACCCCGCTCGTCCGCCGGGCCGGCCGACTCCGGGAAGCCACCTGGGAGGAGGCCTTCGACGCCATCGCCGCCGTCGTGCCCGACCTCGTCCGAGAGCACGGCCCCCAGTCCGCCGGCGTGGTGCTCGGCAACCCGAACGTGCACACCATGGCAGGGGCGCTCTACCCGCCGCTGCTCGTCAAGTCCCTCGGCACCCGCAACCTCTTCACCGCCAGCACGCTCGACCAGATGCCCAAGCACGTCTCCAGCGGACTCCTCTTCGGGGACCCCCTGGCCATCCCGGTTCCCGACCTCGACCGCACCGGTTTCCTGCTGCTCCTCGGCGCGAACCCGGTCGAGTCCAACGGCTCCCTCTGCACCGCCCCGGACTTCCCCGGCCGGCTGAAGGCCCTGCGTGCCCGGGGCGGCACCCTCGTCGTCGTCGACCCGCGCCGCACCCGGACCGCGGCCCTCGCCGACCGGCACCTCGCGCCGCGTCCCGGCACCGACGTGTTCCTGCTCGCCGCCCTCGCGCACACTCTGATCGCCGAGAAACTCGCCGCTCCCGGGATGCCGGAGGAACATCTCGACGGGCTCGGGGAACTCGCCGCAGCCCTCGGGAGTTTCACTCCTGAGGCCGTCGCCCCCGCCTGCGACCTCATGGCCGACGAGATACGTGGCCTCGCCCGCGAACTCGCCGCCGCACCCACCGCCGCCGTCTACGGACGGATCGGCAGCTGCACCGTCGAGCACGGCACGCTCGCCAGCTGGCTCGTCGACGTACTGAACATCCTCACCGGCAACCTCGACCGGCCCGGCGGAGCCCTATTCCCGCTCTCCGCCACGGACCGCGCCCCCAGGCCGGCCGGTCCCGGCAAGGGGTTCGCGGTCGGCCGCTGGCACAGCCGGGTCAGCGGCCACCCCGAAGCGAAGAGCGAACTGCCCATCGCGGCCCTGGCCGAGGAGATCGAGACGCCGGGGGAGGGGCGGATCCGGACCCTGATCGCCATCGCCGCCAATCCCGTCCTCTCCGCACCCGACGGCGACCGCCTCGACCGGGCGCTGGCCGCCCTCGACTTCATGGTCTCGGTCGACCCGTACCTGAACGAGACCTCCCGCCACGCCCATGTCGTGCTGCCCCCGCCACCGCCCGCGCAGAGCGCGCACTTCGACTTCGCCTTCAACGCCTTCGCGGTACGCAACCAGGCCCGTTACTCGCCGCCCGCCGTCCCCCTGGAAGAGGGACGGATGGACGAGTGCGAGATCCACGCGCGCCTGATCCTCGCCGTGTCAGGGCTGCACGGAGCCCCGCCGGAGGCCGTCGACGAACGGGTCGTCGACGACACGCTCGCCCGGGCCGTCGCCGACGTCCACTCGCCGTTCCACGGTGCCGACCCGGCCGCGCAGGCGCGCCTGCTGACCGGTCGCACCGGCCCGGAGCGGCGACTGGACATGATGCTGCGCCTCGGGCCGTACGAGCTGGGCCTGGAGGACCTGCTGAAGACGCCGCACGGCATCGACCTGGGCCCACTGCGGCCCCGGCTCCCGGAAGTACTGAGGACCCGCAGCGGAAGGATCGAGCTGCTCCCGGCCCCGATCGCGGCCGAACTCCCCGGGCTGCGCGCGGCGCTCGCCGACCGTCCCGCCGCCCTGGTGCTCGTGGGCCGCCGCCACCTGCGGTCCAACAACAGCTGGTTGCACAACGTCCCGGCCCTCACCGGAGGTTCCAACCGCTGCACCCTGCACGTCCACCCGCAGGACGCAGCCCGGCTGGGGCTCACCGACGGCGGGCGGGCCAGGGTCGCCGCCGACGGCGGCAGCGTGGAGGTCCCCGTCGAGGTCACCGACGCCGTCCGTGCGGGAGTGGTGAGCCTTCCGCACGGCTGGGGCCACGACCGCACCGGTACCCGCCTGGGCGTGGCGTCCGCCGCGCCCGGAGCCAACGTCAACCAGCTCCTCGACGGCACGCGGCTCGACCGGCTCTCGGGCACGGCTGTGCTCAACGCCTTCCCCGTCGAGCTGACACCCCTGCCCTGAGCTGGGGTTTTGCTCGTATTGCTCACGCTTCCACGTCTTGTTGGCGAAAGGAGGCGGCGCCTACCTTCCCCCCATGCTGACCTTCCTCGGCTTCGCCATGATCGCGACCTTCCTGGTTTTGATCATGATGAAGAAAATGTCGCCCATCGCGGCGCTCGTCCTGATCCCCGCGCTGTTCTGCGTGTTCGCAGGCAAGGGCGCGCACCTCGGCGACTACGTCATCGAAGGCGTCGGCAAGCTCGCACCGACCGCCGCCATGCTGATGTTCGCCATCGTCTATTTCGGCCTGATGATCGACGTCGGCCTCTTCGACCCGATCGTCCGGGGCATCCTGCGCTTCTGCAAGGCCGACCCGATGCGCGTCGTCGTGGGCACGGCCGTCCTCGCCGCGATCGTCTCGCTCGACGGTGACGGATCGACCACCTTCATGATCACGGTCTCGGCCATGTACCCGCTCTACAAGCGGCTCGGCCTCAGCCTTGTGGTCATGACGGGTGTCGCGGCCACGGCCAACGGCGTTATGAACACCCTGCCCTGGGGCGGTCCCACGGCCCGTGCCGCGACCGCCCTCAAGCTCGACGCCGCCGACATCTTCGTCCCGATGATCCCGGCCCTCGCGGTCGGCCTGCTCTTCGTGTTCGCCCTGGCGTACGTCCTCGGCCTGAGGGAGCGCCGTCGCGTCGGAGTGCTGGCGCTTCCCGGGCAGAAGGCGCCCGGGGAGGCCGGGGAGGCCGAGGAGGCCGAGGGCGTCGAGGAGGCCGACGGGGTCGAGGAAGCGGAGGCGGGCGAGGGCGTCGAGGAGGACCTGGTCGCAGCAGCCGCCGGGAGCACCGCCCGGAGCGGTTCCGCAGGTTCGGCGGCTTCGGGCGCGTCCACCGGGGCGGCGCCCGCCGCGCCCCCCACCCCCACCGCCGCCCCCGGCTCCGCGGCAGGGGCCGCCCACGAAGACGGGTTCCAGGGCCTCGACCCCGACCGGGCCACCCTGCGCCCCCGCCTCTACTGGTTCAACGCCGGTCTCACCGTCGCCCTCCTCGCTGCGATGATCACGCAGTTGCTGCCCATCCCGGTGCTGTTCCTGCTCGGCGCGGCCCTCGCGCTCACCGTCAACTTCCCGCACATGCCCGACCAGAAGGCCAGGCTCGCCGCGCACGCCGACAACGTCCTCAACGTCGCCGGCATGGTCTTCGCCGCCGCAGTCTTCACCGGCGTCCTCACCGGCACCGGCATGGTCAAGCACATGGCCGACTGGCTGGTCGGAGCCATCCCCGAGGGCATGGGCCCGCACATGGCACTCGTCACCGGCCTGCTCAGCCTGCCGCTCACCTACTTCATGTCCAACGACGGCTTCTACTTCGGTGTCCTGCCCGTCCTGGCGGAGGCCGGCGCCGCCCACGGCGTGTCCCCGCTCGAGATCGCCCGCGCCTCCCTCGTCGGCCAGGCGCTGCACATGTCGAGCCCGTTGGTTCCGGCCGTCTACGTCCTGGTCGGCATGGCCGGGGTCGAGTTCGGCGACCACACCCGATTCACCGTGAAGTGGGCGGCCCTCACCTCGCTCGTCGTCCTCGCGGCAGGGATGCTTTTCGGCATCATCTGACCCCGGCCGCACCCTGGCCGACCAAAACGACCGACGCTGGTTTGTAGGGTGACGGAGAGGTCGGACCACGCGCACCTGCGTACTCGGGAGGAATGCCATGAAGGCCCAGGACGGGATGTACATCGACGGCGCATGGCGGCCCGCCGTCGGAACCGGCCGGATCGACGTCGTCAACCCGGCCGACGGCCAGGTCATCGCCCAGGTCCCGGCCGGCACCGAGGAGGACGTGGACGCGGCCGTACGCGCGGCCCGCGCGGCCCTGCCCGGCTGGGCGGCCACGCCCCCGGCCGAGCGGGCCGCCCTGATCGGCGCACTCCGCGACGCTCTGCAGGACCGCAAGGGGGAGCTGGCCGAGACCGTCACCGCGGAACTCGGCGCCCCGCTCCCCTTCGCCAGGGCCGTCCACGTCGGAGCGTCGATCGCCGTGGTCTCCACCTACGTCGACCTCGCCGCCTCGTACGCCTTCGAGGAGCGCATCGGGAACTCCACCGTCCTGCTGGAACCGGTCGGCGTGGTCGGGGCCATCACGCCCTGGAACTATCCGCTGTACCAAGTCGTTGCAAAGGTGGCACCCGCTCTCGCCGCCGGCTGCACCCTCGTCCTCAAGCCGGCGGAGGACACCCCGCTGACCGCGCAGCTCTTCGCCGAGGCCGTGCACGAGGCGGGGATCCCGGCCGGAGTCTTCAACCTGGTGACTGGTACGGGCCCGGTCGCGGGCCAGGCCCTGGCCGCCCACGAGGGAGTCGACTTCGTCTCCTTCACCGGCTCGACAGCCGTCGGCAAGCAGGTCGGCGCCACGGCCGGCGCAGCGGTCAAGCGCGTCGCCCTCGAACTGGGCGGCAAGTCGGCGAACGTCATCCTGCCCGGGGCCGACCTGCCCAGGGCCGTCGCGGCCGGCGTCGGCCACGTCATGAACAACAGCGGTCAGAGCTGCAACGCACTCACCCGGATGCTCGTCCACCGGGACCAGTACGAGGAGGCCGTCTCGCTCGCGGTCGCCGCCGTCGCCGACCACCCCACCGGCGACCCCCGTGCGGAGGGCACCCGCGTCGGCCCCGTCGTCAACGCCAAGCAGTACGAGCGCGTCCGCGGCTTCATCGCCAAGGGAGTGCAGGAGGGCGCGCGCCTGGTCGCCGGCGGGTCGGACGCGCCGTACGAGCAGGGCTACTTCGTCGCCCCGACCGTGTTCGCCGACGTGACCTCCGACATGACCATCGCCCAGGAGGAGATCTTCGGCCCGGTGCTGTCGATCCTCGCGTACGAGGACGAGGAAGAGGCCCTGCGCATCGCCAACGGCACCGTCTACGGCCTGGGCGGCGCCGTCTGGGCCGCGGACGAGGAGACGGCCGCCGCCTTCGCGCGCCGCATGGACACCGGGCAGGTGGACATCAACGGCGGCCGCTACAACATCCTCGCGCCCTTCGGCGGCCACAAGCAGTCGGGCGTCGGCCGAGAGCTGGGCCCCCACGGCCTGGCGGAGTACCTCCAGACCAAGTCCCTGCAGTTCTGAACCAGTGGCAGCCGCAGCACCCGCGGCCGTACCACTTCCACCCGCTGCATGCGCACGCCCCTGCCCCCGCCCCCGTACCGGAAAGTCGAGACGACGACCATGGTCCGCGCCGCCATCCTGCCCGCCGTCGGAGCACCGCTGGAGATCGGGGACATCGTGCTGCCCGATCCCGGGCCGGGGCAGGTACGCGTCCGGCTGGCCGCGGCCGGCGTCTGCCACTCCGACCTCTCCCTCACCAACGGCACCATGCGGGTCCCCGTACCCGCCGTCCTCGGCCACGAGGGCTCGGGCACGGTCCTCGCCGTCGGTGAGGGCGTCACCCACGTCGCGCCCGGCGACGGCGTGGTGCTCAACTGGGCCCCGTCCTGCGGGACGTGCCATCACTGCACCATCGGCGAGGTCTGGCTGTGCGCGACCGCGCTCGCCGGGGTCGGGAACGTCCACGCACACGACGTCCACGGCACCGCACTGCACCCCGGGCTGAACGTGGCCGCGTTCGCCGAGGAGACCGTCGTCGCGGCCGACTGCGTGCTGCCCGCACCCGCGGGGATCCCGCTCGCCGAGGCCGCGCTGCTCGGCTGCGCCGTCCTCACCGGCTACGGGGCGGTCCACCACAGTGCCCAGGTCCGCCCGGGCGAGTCGGTGGTCGTCTTCGGCGTCGGCGGGGTCGGCCTGGCCGCGCTCCAGGCTGCCCGGATCGCGCAGGCGGGGCCGGTCATCGCCGTCGACATCTCACCGGCCAAGGAGGAACTGGCGCGCGCGGCCGGAGCCACCGACTTCGTGCTCGCCTCGGACACCACCGCCCGGGAGGTCCGCGCACTCACCGGTGGGCGGGGCGCGGACGTCGCCGTCGAGTGCGTCGGCCGGGCCGAGACCATCCGCTGGGCGTGGGAGTCGACCCGCCGCGGCGGCCGCACCACGGTCGTCGGTATCGGCGGCAAGGAGCAGCAGGTCACCTTCCACGCCCTGGAGATCTTCCACTTCGCCCGCACCCTCACCGGCTGCGTCTACGGCAACAGCGACCCCGCCCGCGACCTCCCCGTGATCGCCGAGCACGTCCGCGCGGGCCGCCTCGACCTGGGCGCCCTGGTGACCGACCGGATCACCCTCGACGACATCCCAGCCGCCTTCGAAGCGATGCTGGCCGGCAAGGGCGGCCGCTCCCTCGTCGTCTTCGGCTAACACCCCGCCCCGGCCCCTCGCGCCCCCGGCCCCTCGCGCCCCCGGCGCGGAACCCCCCGGCCTCGCCTTTGGCCCCGGACTCCGGCCCCGGCTCCGCGTACCCGGCCCCGGACTCCGCCCCCGGCCCCTCGCTCCCCCTGCCCCGGACGCCGCACCCGGTTCCGCGCCCCCGGCTCCGCGCCCCGGACTCTGTAGCCGGAGCTGCCGCACGGTCGCCGCCGGGCGGCGGCCCCGCCGGGTCAGGCGGGCCGCTCCCCGCGCCGCAGCGCCTCGTACTGGAGGGCCAGGCCGTCCAGCAGCGCCTCCAGGCCCGTCTCGAACGCGCCCTCGTCCACCTCGCGCTGCCGCTCGGCCAGCAGGTGGGCCTGGCCCAGATGAGGGTAGTCCGCCGGGTCGTACGCCGCGCGGTCGTCGACGAACCCCCGCGCGAAGGAACCGACCGCCGAGCCCAGGATGAAGTACCGCATCAGCGCTCCGATCCGCGTCGCATGCGCCGCCGGCCACCCGGCCGCGGTCATCGCGCCGAACACCGCGTCGGCCACCCGCAGGCCCGCCGGGCGGCGCCGGGGCCCGCGCGCCAGCACCGGCACGAGGTTGGGATGGTCGGCCAGGGCGTCCCGGTACGAGTGCGCCCACGCCCGCAGGGCGCCCCGCCAGTCCTGCCCGTCCGCGCTCCCGGCCCCACCGCTGCCCCCGGCGCCTTCGAACATCGACAGGTCGACCCGCGAACTCACCGCGTCCGCCACCGCGTCCAGGATCTCGTCCTTGGTGCGGAAGTGGTTGTAGAGCGAGGGCCCGCTGACCCCGAGCGCGGCCGCCAGCCGCCGGGTCGACACGGCCTCCAGCCCTTCCGCGTCGACCAGCTCCCCGGCCGCCTCGACGATGCGGTCCCGGCTGAGAAGGGGCTTGCGCGGTCTGGCCATGCGGCACATAGTAAAGCCTGCCCGCCATAAACTACCGGTGCTAGTTAAAACGGCTCCGGCCCCACCCGCCACCCGCCCTGGAGGAGGTCCCGGTGAATCTGGAGCTGAGCGAGGAGCAGAGCGCCGTACGCCGGCTCGCCCGCGAGTTCGCCGAGCGGGAGATCGTCCCGTACGCCGCCGAGTGGGACCGCGCCGAGAGCGTGGACCGGGCCGTCGTGAAGAAGCTGGCCGCGCTCGGCTTCCTCGGACTGACCGTCCCCGAGGAGTACGGCGGCTCCGGCGGCGACCACCTCTCCTACGTCCTGGTCACCGAGGAGCTCGGCCGTGGCGACTCCGCCGTGCGCGGGATCGTCTCCGTCTCCCTCGGCCTGGTCGCCAAAACCGTCGCCACCTGGGGGAACGAGGAGCAGAAGCGCGCCTGGCTGCCCCGCCTGTGCTCCGGCGACGCGCTCGGCTGCTTCGGGCTGACCGAGCCCGGCACCGGATCCGACGCCGCGAACCTCGCCACCCGCGCCGTACGCGAGGGGGACTCGTACGTCCTCCACGGGACCAAGACGTTCATCAGCAACGGCACCTGGGCCGATGTCGTGCTGCTCTTCGCCCGCACCGGCGAGGAGCCGGGCCACCGCGGGGTCTCCGCCTTCCTCGTCCCCACCGGCACCCCCGGCCTGACCCGCCGTGAGATCCACGGCAAGCTCGGCCTGCGCGGGCAGCCCACCGCCGAACTCGTCCTCGACGGCGTCCGCGTGCCCGCCTCCGCACTGCTCGGCCCGCCGGGCAAGGGCTTCTCGGTGGCCATGTCCGCCCTCGCCAAGGGGCGCATGTCGGTGGCCGCCGGCTGTGTCGGCATCACGCAGGCCGCCCTGGACGCGGCCGTCTCCTACGCCGCCCACCGCGAGCAGTTCGGCAAGTCGATCGCCCAGCACCAGCTGGTCCAGGAGCTGATCGCGGACATCTCGGTCGACGTGGACGCGGCCCGGCTGCTGACCTGGCGCGTCGCGGACCTCATCGACCGCGGGCAGCCCTTCGCCACCGAGTCCTCCACCGCCAAGCTGTTCGCCTCCGAGGCCGCCGTGCGCGCCGCGGGCAACGCCCTGCAGGTGCACGGCGGTTACGGATACATAGACGAGTACCCGACGGGGAAGCTGTTGCGCGACGCCCGCGTGGCCACCCTGTACGAGGGGACCAGCCAGATCCAGAAGCTCCTCATCGGCCGAGCCCGCACCGGGGTTTCCGCCTTCTAGCCGCCCCGCCCCGCCCCAGCCCCCGTCCCCGTCCGCGCCCCCGCCCCCGTCCGCGCCCCCGCCCCGCCCCCGCGGGTGAGTACCGGTGCCACCGGTATGAGTACGCGCGCGGATGCGCACCGCCGCGCCGCGCCGCGATGCTCGACGCATGAACGAGACACCGGTCAAACAGCAGAGCACGGGGGCGTACTACGGACAGGCCGTCGCCTCCTTCGCCATCGCCCTCGTCGCCGTGGCCGTGGGGATCTACCGGCTGGAGGCGGACGGCTGGGTCCGCGCCTTCCTCGGGATCGCGGTCCTCTACCTCACCACCTCGGCCTTCACCCTCGCCAAGGTGATCCGCGACCGGCAGGAGGTCACGCAGATCGTCAGCCGGGTGGATCAGGCCAGAATGGAGAAGATCCTGGCCGAGTACGACCCCTTCGCGCCGAAGTAGTCCGCGCCGCCGGCCAGGCCGGCCCGAGAACGCTAAGCGCTTGCTCACCCCCCGTGTAGGGTGTTCACTCCCGAACGGTGAAGAGGTGAGCGAGCGATGGACAGCGCGGAGGACACGGCCGACGGCTACCGGCCGTGGTCCGAGGTCACCCCGGACGCCGCACGGCGGCTGCTCGTCGCCGCCGTCGACGCCTTCGCCGAGCGCGGCTACCACGCCACCACCACCCGCGACATCGCGGGCCGCGCCGGCATGAGCCCGGCAGCGCTCTACATCCACTACAAGACCAAGGAAGA
Organism: Streptomyces sp. NPDC090021; assembly: GCF_044748225.1. Taxonomy (NCBI): domain Bacteria; kingdom Bacillati; phylum Actinomycetota; class Actinomycetes; order Kitasatosporales; family Streptomycetaceae; genus Streptomyces; species Streptomyces sp. NPDC090021. The sequence continues at coordinate 29,346 of NZ_JBIVFO010000055.1, forward strand.
ACTGCTCCACCGGATCAGCCGGATCGGGCACGACAAGGCGCTGGAGATCCTCACGGTCGCCGCTGACGGCCCGGGCTGCGCCGCCGAGCGCCTCGACGCCGCCGTGCGGTCCTTCGTACGGTGGCACGCCGCGCACCACACCACCGCGCGCGTGGTCCAGTACGAGCTCGACGCCCTCGCCCCGGAGCACCGCGCCGAGATCGTGGCACTGCGCCGGCGCAGCGACGCCGCCGTGCGCCGCATCCTCGCCGACGGGGTCGCGGCGGGGGAGTTCGACGTCCCCGACGTGCCGGGCACCACCCTCGCCGTGCTGTCGCTGTGCATCGACGTGGCCCGCTGGTTCAGCGTGGCCGGACAGCGCACGCCCGACGAGGTCGGTGCGCTCTACGCCGACCTCGTGCTCCGCATGGTGGGCGCGCGGTCGGGCCCTCAGAAGTAGTAGCGGGACACCGACTCCGCCACGCACACCGGCTTCTCGCCGCCCTCGCGTTCCACCGTGACGGTCGCCGTGACCTGTACGCCGCCGCCCGCCTCCGCCACCTCCGTGATCACGGCGGTGGCGCGCAGCCGTGAGCCGACCGGCACGGTGGCCGGGAAACGGACCTTGTTCGTGCCGTAGTTGAGGCCCATCCGCATGCCCTCGACCCGCATGACCTGCGGTACCAGGCTGGGCAGCAGTGACAGCGTCAAGTAGCCGTGCGCGATGGTGGAGCCGAAGGGTCCGGTCGCGGCGCGCTCGGGGTCCACATGGATCCACTGGTGGTCGCCGGTCGCGTCCGCGAAGAGGTCGATCCGCTTCTGGTCCACCTCCAGCCACCCGCTGGGGCCGAGCGGTTCGCCGATCCCGGCGTGCAGTTCCTCGGCGGACGTGAAGACCCTGGGCTCGGCCATGCCTGTTCCTGTCTCTCGCGGACCACTGACGGACGAATAAGCGCTTGCTCAGCATGCTGGGACCGTATGTGTATGTCAACGGACCTCCGACTACCCTCGGCCGGGTGCCGCAGATTCCCGAGAAAATCCACGAACTCACCGTCGGTCAGCTGTCCGCCCGCAGCGGCGCGGCCGTCTCGGCGCTCCACTTCTACGAGTCCAAGGGCCTGATCAGCAGCCGCCGCACGAGCGGCAACCAGCGCCGCTACACCCGTGACGCGCTGCGCCGGGTGGCCTTCGTCCGCGCGGCCCAGCGGGTGGGCATCCCGCTCGCCAGCATCCGTGAGGCACTGGCCCAGCTCCCCGAGGAGCGCACCCCCAACCGCGAGGACTGGGCCCGCCTCTCCGAGGCCTGGCGCGCCGAGCTCGACGAGCGCATCGGCCGACTCGCCCGTCTGCGCGACCACCTGACGGACTGCATCGGCTGCGGCTGCCTCTCGATGGAGACCTGTGCCCTGTCCAACCCGGACGACGTCTTCGGCGAACGACTCACCGGCTCGCGGCTCTAGGGCCTGTATTGAGTTGCCCCGTGGAGCAAGGAGCGGCGTTCGGTGCGTGCCCTCGGCGTGCGGGACGAATGTCCTCGTAGCGGAGCTACTAGGACATTCGGCTCGTGCGCCGAGGGTGCGTGCCGGGCGTCGCGACGCCGCGGGGCAACTCAATACAGGCCCTAGCCAGAAGCTGTCCTGGCGATCTTCGATTGCCGTACGCTCCCGATGAAGCCAGGGTCTGACACCCGGGGCAGGTGAACGGCAGGGAGGGCCGGCAGTGCGGGTCGCATACGACGCCTCGGCGGATACGGCGTACATCCACCTCGTCGACAGGATCGCCCCAGGGGAGGCTGTCCGGCAGGTGCCCGCCGAGGACGACATGGCCGTACTCGACTACGACTCGGAGGGCCGGCTGCCGGGCATCGAACTGTTCGCCGCCGGACGCCGGCTGCACCCCGATCTGCTGGGCGTTGCCGAGAGGATCGGCCGTGAGTCGAGTCCGCCGACCGGGTGAGTCATCCACCTGCCGGCGGAGGCGGTCCGGGCGGTGAAGCGCTCGACCGCTCGCGCGGCGGCTTCACCACCGCGCTCCGTCCGAGTGCGGACGGCCGCTGCCCGGCGCTGTCGCCGTTTCAGCAACCGCCGGTCACGTCGCCACCCGCGCGCACGGTCGATCCGGCACGCCATTGCGGAGAAGGCCGACCGGGCGGCAGCAGTGCCCGGGCCGCCGCGACCAGTTCGGCGTTGGACCGTGCCGGCCGTCCGTCCGGCAGGTGCAGCACATCGCCTACGCCGGTGCGCGCGGCCGTGCCGCACCGGGCGGCCAGCCGCAGCGCCGGCCACGAGGCCCCGTCCCGCCCGAAGAGCAGCACCCCTCCCGTCCCCGGCCCCCGCAACCCGGCGGGCAGGCCGGGTCCGGTGCGGCGCCCGGGCTCGGCAGGGCGGCCGGGCACGGTGAAGGGGGCCTCGGCGAGTGGCTCGGTGATCTCCGCGGCCACGCGGACCCGACCGCGGCTGCCGCTCGGGATCCGCTCCAGCCAGGACCGGAGCCGCTCCAGAGGCTCAGGGCCGGCCGGGCCGGCCGCCGGGACCACCGCGTTCACGGCGCCCACCGGGACCACCGTGCCCACCGGGACCACCGCGTCCACCGCGACCCCCCGCTCCAACAGGGCCAGAGCCAGTGCGGCCGCTCCCGGCTCTGCGAAGTGCACCACCGCGCGGTCCGGCAGGACCGTCCACGCGCGGACCCGCGCCCGCCGCTCCGCCGGATCCGGCTCGGCGTCGATGCTCGCCGGCACGGTCAGCGGCACGCCGACCCCCGCGCCCCGCAGTACCTCCAGCAGCGGCCCGACCACCCGCGGCGAAAGGCTCTCCCGCCCGCACGGCGTCCGCGGGTGCACCAGCACCTCGGCCGCCCCGGCGGCGACCGCCCGCACCGCCGACTCCGCCAGGTCCTGCGGCGACATCGGCACGGCGGGCCCGTCCGCGGCACCGCGCGAACCGTTGAGCGACACCACGGCCGGGCGGGCCGCCGTTCTCACGCCGCGCCCGCCGCGGGGAAGTCCGCCAGGGCCGGTCTCGGCACCACGATCCCGCAGCCCGCGCACACCGGTCCGTCCCAGGTCGGCGCCCCCTCCCAGGGGCCCACCGGAGCCACCTCCGGCCACCGCAGCTCGGTGTCCCCGCACACCGGACAGGCCGTCCCCGGCTCCGACTCCAGCGCCCGGACCAGCCGCCGCAGCACCTCGCCCAGCGCGCCCTCCGGCCGTACCCACGGGTCCGCGCAGCGCACCACCGCGTCCCCGCTCCCGCCCCACGCCCACTCCGGTCGGCGCAGCCCGTGGTGCTTCTCCCGCCGACGCCGTTCCGCGAACTGGCGCTCGTACTCCAGCCAGACCCTCCGCGCGTCCTCCAGCTCCTCCAGCGCGGCGACCAGCCGCAGCGGGTCGGCTCCCCGGTCCTCGGGGGCGATCCCGTGCCGGTCGCACAGGTGCCACCAGGTGGCCCGGTGCCCGTAGGGCGCGAAGCGCTCCAGGCAGCGGCGCAGCGAGTGGCGCCGCAGGGCCCGGTCATTGCGCGCGTCGCGCACCTGGTAGGCCAGACTCCGGAATCCCGCCATCACGCCATCACCTCCGCCGATGTGCCCAACATGCCCGGTCGGGAGCGGGCGCATGCGGGGGCGGACGAGGCGTGCGGGTGGCACATGGCCGGAAGTCAGCGCCCCATACGTCCCGCGGACACCACCACCCGGGCCAGTTCCTCGTGGCAGATGTCGCTGTGCGCCCCCGAGGGCGCGCCGCCGCGCCGCACGACGGAGCCTGCGTCCACGCTGACGCAACCCGCCGCGGGCACCCCGTCGCGCAGGGCGGTGTCGAGGCTCAGCCGTGGTGTCCCCGCCACCGCGCGGACCCCGTCGTGCCCGATCGCGCCCCACCGCTCGTCGAAGCCGAGCAGACCGGCCGAATCACCCGCCATCCGGGACGCCAGCGGGTAGAAGACCCGGAGGGCCGAGTCGTGGCGGGAGTGGCAGGCCACCACCGGTCCGTCGACCTTCCGGTGCAGGCCGCGCAGGGCTCCGCCGCGGCCCCTGTCGTGCGGCAGCCGGTCGGCGAAGGCGTAATGGGAGAAGGCGCCCTGCAGCAGGGTCACGGACCTCACGTACCGGGCCCCGTCCGGCACCGCGCGCAGTGAGAAGGACACCACCCGCGCCCCGAAGCTGTGCCCGATCAGGTGGAAGCGCAGGGCGGGGCGGCCCGCCGCCAGCTCCGCCAGTACCGGGCCCAGCCCCCGCTCACCGACAACACCCGCCCGTTTCTTCATCTTGTAGTACGCCGCCTGGCGCAGCAGTTCCTTGGCGCCGCCCCACAGGCCGCTCAGGCCGCCGCCGACCGTGAGCCCCGGCACCTCGGCGACGGCGGCCCCCGCCTCCGCCCCCGCCCCCGCCTCCGCCTCCGTCTCGGCCCCGGCCCTGGCCAGAGCCAGGGTGAGGGCCCGGCAGACCTCCAGCACGTCGTCCGTGAAGATCGCGGGGACCGCCGGCCCGGCCACCGCGTGCACGGCGTCCACACCGGCCAGCTCGCGCACGAGCGCGCCGAACTCGATGAAGGCCGCCGCCGACTCCGGCCGCTCCGCCAGCAGTTCCGCCAGCCGGTCCAGCTCCGCGCCCCGCCCCGGCCAGAACTGCCCGAGCGCCTGCCGGGTAGCGGGGTCCAGCGCGCCGCCGTGGCCCGGTTCCGCGAGGGCGCCGGCCGCCTCGAAGTCGGGTATCGGCTCGTCGGAGAACCGCATCGACGGCCACACGACCCCCACGTACCCCAGCCGCACCCCCGGCCCCACCAACGCGGGGAAGGGCGCGAAGAACCGGTCGTAGAGCCGGGTCGCCGTGGACCGGTCGCTGTTCCAGCCGTGCGCGAAGACGAGCACGTCCGTTGCCTCCATCCGGGCCACCGCTCCCTGCGAGGCGCGGTCCACGTCCCCTTCGGAGTCGAAGGTGAGTTCCGCGTACGGCCCCACCCCGATCCCGATCCCGGTCCCCGTCCCGAAGCCGAATCCGCCACCGACGTCCGCCATGACTCCCCCTTCACGCCGTGCCTCCGGTGCAGTCAGCATCCTGCTGCGGCGCCCGCCCGGCCAGCCCCCCGGCGCGCTCGGCTCAGGGGTAGAGCAGGTACCGCGCGCGAACCGCCTCGAAGCGGGACAGACCCGCCGCCCAGTCGCCCGCGACCTCCTCCACACCGGCGCCCGCGTCGATCAGCTTCCGTACCCGGTCCGAGCCGGTCAGCCGGTCGATCCACTGGTCCGAGCGCCAGGCGAAGCCGCTCCACACCCGGCGCGCGGTGACCAGCAGCCCGATGCCCGCCCGTACCGGGTCGAAGGACTCCCGGTCGTGCACGATCAGCCGGACCCCGCCGCAGACCTTTCCCACGTGCTTGGAGAAGGCCGGGGTGAAGTAGGCCTCCCGGAACCACACCCCCGGCAGCCCCAGCGCGTTCGCCGCCTCCGCCCACCGCCGGTCGACGCCCTCGGCCCCGAGCACCTCGAAGGGCGTGGTCGTGCCGCGCCCCTCGGAGAGGTTCGTTCCCTCGAACAGGCAGGTGCCGGCGTACGCGAGGGCCGTGTCCGGTGTCGGCATGTTCGGGCTCGGCGGCACCCACGGCAGCCCGGTCTCCCCGAAGAACGACCCGCGCCGCCACCCGGACATCGCCACCGTGGTCAGCCGGACGGGGGCGGCGCCCAGGAACTCGCCGTTGAACAGCCGCGCCAGCTCGGCCGCGGTCATCCCGTGCGCGAGCGCGATCGGCTCCCGGCCCACGAAGCTCGCGTACGGCCGCTCCAGCACCGGGCCCGCGGCCCGCCGACCGCCCACCGGATTGGGCCGGTCCAGGACGACCACCGCCTTGCCGGCGAGGGCCGCCGCGCGCATACAGTCGTAGAGGGTCCAGATGTAGGTGTAGAAGCGCGCCCCCACGTCCTGGATGTCGAAGACGACGGTGTCGACCCCGGCCGCCGTGAACACGTCGGCGAGCCGCTGCCCGCTCTTGTCGTACGTGTCGTACACCGGCAGCCCGGTCGCCGGGTCCCGCGAGGCCCCCTCGGAGTCCCCGGCCTGCGCCGTCCCGCGGAAGCCGTGCTCGGGCCCGAACACCGCGACGAGGTCGACGCGTCCGTCCGCGTGCAGCACGTCGACCAGGTGCCGGGCGTCCGGGGTGATCCCGGTGGGGTTGGTGACCACCCCGACCCGCTGTCCGGCCAGGACGGCGTACCCGTCCGCGGCGAGCCGCTCGAAGCCGGTGCGCACCCGGTCCGCCGCCCGCGGCGGGGAAGCCCCGGCGGCTCCGGCCGTCCCGAGCGTTCCCGCCGTCCCGGCCGCCCCGGCCCTCCCGAGCGTCCCGGCCGTCCCGGCGGCGCCCAGGGCGCCCATCGCACCCGCCGATCCCACGGCCCCCGCCAGCCCCAGCACCCCGCGTCGCGACAGCGTCATCCCGACACGCTAAGGGCCGTGCCCCTTCCGCCCTGACATACCGACTGGTTAGTCTGCCCGGATCCGGAACCCGGCCACCCCGGCCGCCCCCGGCCGCCCCGGCCCGTACGAGAGGTGTGATCCCGTGAGCGCGTACCAGGACCAGCGAGTCGTCGTCACCGGCGCGGGCGGCGGCATCGGCGCCGCGCTCGCCCACCGCTTCGCGGCCGAGGGTGCCACCGTGGTCGTCAACGACCTCGACCCCGCCAGGGCCGCGGAGGTCGCGGGCGCCATCGGCGACCGGGCGGTCCCGCTGCCGGGCGACGCCTCTCGGATCGCGGCCGAGGCCCGCGATGCCCTCGGCGGGACCGTCGACGTGTACTGCGCCAACGCCGGCCTCGCCGCGGGCGGCGACGCCGACGCCGAGGAGGCCGTCTGGGAAGCGGCCTGGAACGTCAACGTCATGGCCCATGTCCGGGCCGCCCGGCTGCTGCTGCCCGACTGGCTGGAGCGGGGGGCCGGCCGCTTCGTCTCCACCGTCTCCGCCGCGGGACTGCTCAGCATGATCGGGGCCGCCCCGTACAGTGTCACCAAGCACGGTGCGCTCGCCTTCGCGGAATGGCTCTCGCTGACCTACCGGCACCGCGGTGTCCAGGTCCACGCCATCTGCCCGCAAGGAGTGCGCACCGACATGCTGACCGCCGCGGGCTCGGCGGGCGAACTCGTCCTCGCACCGACCGCGATCGAGCCGGAAGCGGTCGCGGACGCACTGTTCGACGGCATGGAGAAGGGCCGTTTCTTGATCCTCCCGCACCCCGAGGTCGCCGACCACTACGCGGGCCGCGCCACCGAGCCGGACCGCTGGCTGAGCGGCATGAACCACCTCCAGCAGACATGGGAGACCAGGTGACCTCCGCCGACGGCTCCGGCCCCGGCTCGGGCTCCGCTCCCGCACCGGCCTCCGCCGACGGCTCCCGCTACGCCGCCCGGCCCTGGCGCGGACTGCTCTCCCCGGCCCAGCTGGCGCCCGTCGCACCACCGCCGACCGTCCTGCACGCCTTCCGTGCGGCCGTCGCCCGTGCCCCCGAACGCACCGCGCTCGCCTACTTCGACGGCCGGATCGGCTATGCCGAGGCCGACGCGTACTCCGACTCCGTCGCCGGACACCTCGCGGCACGGGGCGTCGGCCACGGCGACCGGGTCGCGGTCATGCTCCAGAACACCCCGCACTTCGTGCTCGCCGTCCTCGGCGCCTGGAAGGCCGGGGCCGTAGTCGTCCCCCTCAACCCCATGTACAAGTCCGGCGAGGTCGGTCACGCCCTGCACGACTCCGGGGCCGCCGCGCTCGTGTGCGACGGCCGTGCCTGGACGGCGTACCTGCGGGAAGCCGTACGGGGCACCGCCGTACGGACCGTGCTGACCGCATCGGACCGGGACGTCCAGACCCGCAACGACCCGCGTGTCCTCGGCCCGGCGCCCGACCCGGAGAGCCCCTCCGTACCGCGTCAGACGGCCGGGCCGGCGGACGCCGCCGCCGGACCCCCGGGTCCCCACACCGCCGACCTCCTCACCGTGGCCCGTGCCCGGCGGCCCGCCCCGGACGGCCCCGGACTCACCGCCGCCGACACCGCCCTCATCAGCTACACCTCCGGCACCAGCGGCACCCCCAAGGGCGCGATGAACCCGCACGGCGCGCTCACCTACAACGCCGTGCGCCAGGTCACCTCCCACCCCATCGCCGAGGGTGCCGGCTACTTCGCCCTCGCGCCCCTCTTCCACATCACCGGCATGGTCTGCGAGCTCACGGCCTGCTTCGTCAACGCCGGCACCCTCGTCCTCGCCCACCGCTTCGACGCCGGCGCCGTCCTCGACGCCTTCCTGGAACACCGCCCCGCCTACGCCGTCGGCCCGGCCACCGCCTTCATGGCCCTGGCCGCCCACCCCGCCGTCACCCCGGACCACTTCGCCTCCTTCCAGGTGCTCTCCTCCGGCGGCGCACCGCTCCCGCCCGCGCTCGTCGAACGGCTGCGCACGGCCTTCGGCTTCTACCTCCGCAACGGCTACGGCCTCACCGAGTGCACCGCCCCGTGCGCCAGCGTGCCCGTACACCTCGAAGCCCCCGTCGACCCCGCCTCCGGCACCCTCTCCGTGGGCCTGCCCGGCACCGACACCGTCGTCCGCATCCTCGACGAGCAGGGGGCCGAGCTCCCCTTCGGCCGGACCGGCGAGATCGCCGTCCGCGGCCCCCAGGTCGTACCCGGCTACTGGGGCCTGCCCGACGAGACCGCCGAGGCCTTCCCGGACGGCGAACTGCGCACCGGGGACGTCGGCTTCATGGACGCGGACGGCTGGCTCTACGTCGTCGACCGCAAGAAGGACATGATCAACGCGTCCGGCTTCAAGGTCTGGCCGCGCGAGGTCGAGGACGTGCTCTACACCCACCCCGCCGTCCGCGAGGCAGCGGTGGTCGGCGTCCCCGATCCGTACCGCGGGGAGAGCGTGAAGGCCTACGTGAGCCTGCGCCCCGGCACCTCGGCCGAGCCGGAGGAACTCGCCGCCCACTGCGCCGAGCGCATCGCCGCGTACAAGTACCCGCGTCAGGTCGAGATCCTGCCTGTCCTTCCGAAGACGACCAGTGGCAAGATCCTGCGACGAGAACTGCGCGATCGCGGCTGAAAACAGTCGGACGGTCGTACAGCTGGTCGCACTGACCAGGCAGGAACGAGAAAGGGAAGGTCAGCACCATGGCGGCCAGGACCACGGAACCCGCAGGGACGCACGAAGCCCCGGTACCGCAGCGGCTGCTGGCCGTCGCCACCCGGCTGTTCGCCGAGCGCGGCTACGACCGCACCTCCGTCCAGGAGATCGTCGAGGCGGCCGGAGTCACCAAGGGCGCCCTCTACCACTACTTCGGGTCCAAGGACGACCTCCTGCACGAGGTGTACGCGCGGATGCTGCGCCTGCAGCAGCAGCGCCTGGACGCGGTGGCCGCGTCCGACGCCCCCGTCGAGGAGCGGCTGCGGGCCGCGGCCGCGGACGTGGTCGTCACCACCATCGAGAACCTCGACGACGCCATGATCTTCTTCCGGTCGATGCACCAGCTCAGCCCGGAGAAGTTCAAGCAGGTACGGGCGGAGCGCCGGCGCTACCACGAGCGCTTCCGGGCCCTGATCGAGGAGGGGCAGCGGACCGGCGTGTTCTCCACCGCCACCCCCGCCGACCTGGTGGTGGACTACCACTTCGGGTCCGTGCACCACCTGTCCACCTGGTACCGGGCGGACGGCCCGCTCACGCCGCAGCAGGTCGCCGACCACCTCGCGGACCTGCTGCTGCGGGCGCTGCGGCCCTGACCCCCGAGGCGTCCAGGGCCGGGTGGTCCGTGTGCCCCTCCGCCCCCTGGACGTACATCGGGAGCTCCGGCCGGATCTCGTTGAGCGGTGCGCCCGTGCGCAGCCGCTCCACGAGGTCGGGGTTGGCAGGCCGGGGTTGGCGAGGAAGCCCCGGCCCAGCGCGATCAGGTCGGCACCCGCGGCCGGCAGCCGCTCGCCGCGCCGTGCGCCGCCGTCGGCGGCCACCTCCTCACGGGAGAGCACCGGATACGGACGCCGACCCGCTCCGCGCCGATGGCCTCGATCACCGCCCGCACCACCCCCAACGGTGAAGCGGATGCGGCCCGCCACCGACCCGCCCCACCCGTCGGTGCGGCTACATGTACTGCCGCAGTTCCCTTCGGGCCAGGGAGCGCTGGTGGACCTCGTCCGGGCCGTCGGCCAGGCGCAGGGTGCGCGCCGCCGCCCACAGTCCGGCCAGCGGGAGGTCCTGGCTCACCCCGCCCGCGCCGTGCAACTGCACCGCGTCGTCGAGGATCCGCACCACCGCCCGCGGCGTCGCGATCTTGATGGCCTGGATCTCGGTGTGCGCGCCCCGGTTCCCGACCGTGTCCATCAGCCAGGCCGTCTTGAGCACCAGCAGCCGCAACTGCTCCACCGTCACCCGGGCGTCGGCGATCCAGTTCTGCACGACGCCCTGCGCGGCCAGCGGCTTGCCGAAGGCCGTACGCTCCACCGCCCGCCGGCACATCAGCTCGATGGCCCGCTCCGCCATGCCGATCAGCCGCATGCAGTGGTGGATGCGGCCCGGACCGAGCCGCGCCTGGGCGATGGCGAAGCCCCCGCCCTCCTCGCCGATCAGGTTCGCCGCCGGGACCCGTACCCCGTCGAACACCACCTCGGCGTGGCCGCCGTGGTCGTGGTCCTCGTACCCGTACACCGTCATGGCCCGGCGCACCTCGACCCCCGGGGTGTCCCGAGGGACCAGGACCATCGACTGCCTGCGGCGCGGATCGGCGGCCTCCGGGTCGGTCTTGCCCATCACGACGAAGACCTTGCAGTCCGGGTTCATGGCCCCGGAGATGAACCACTTGCGGCCCGTGACCACGTACTCGTCACCCACCCGCTCGATCCGGGTCTCGACGTTCGTCGCGTCCGAGGAGGCCACCCCGGGCTCCGTCATCGCGAACGCGGAGCGGATCTCGCCCTCCAGCAGCGGCTCCAGCCACTGCTTCTTCTGCTCCTCGCTCCCGAACTGGGCCAGCAGCTCCATGTTCCCGGTGTCCGGGGCCGCGCAGTTGGTCGCCGTCGGGGCCAGGTGCGGGCTGTGGCCGGTGATCTCCGCCAGCGGGGCGTACTGGAGGTTGGTCAGCCCGGCGCCGTGCCCCGCGCCCGGCAGGCCGTGCTGGTCCACGAAGAAGAGGTTCCACAGGCCCTGGCGGCGTGCTTCGGCCTTCAGTTCACCGAAGACGGCCGGGGTGTCCCAGGGCGAGGCCAGCCGTGCGCGCTGCTCGGCGGCGACGGGCTCCGCCGGGTGCACGTACTCCTCCATGAACGCGAGCAGCCGCTCGCGGAGTTCCTCGGTCCGGGCGTCGAATGCGAAGTCCATGCTGTGTGCCTCAGCCTTCCTGGCCGTTTTCGAATGGATGGAGGCCCTGGAGGGTGGTCAGTCCGTGCTCGATGAAGACCGGGACCAGCTCGCCGATCCGGTCGAAGCCGGCACCGACGGTCTGCCCGAGCGTGTAGCGGTAGTGGATGCCCTCAAGGATCACCGCGAGCTTGAACCAGGCGAAGGCCGTGTACCAGGCGATGGCCCCGGTGTCCCGCCCCGACCGGGCCGCGTACCGCTCGACCAGTTCGCCCGGCGTCGGATGCCCCGGTGCCCCGCTCGTCGTACTGACCGGGGAGGCGGTCAGCCCCAGGTCGGAGCTGTACATCACCAGCAGCCCCAGATCCGTCAGCGGATCCCCGAGTGTGGACATCTCCCAGTCCAGCACCGCCCGGATCTCGTCGCTGCCGGACGGGGACCCGCCGATCAGCACGTTGTCGAGCCGGTAGTCGCCGTGCACCACGGTCGGGGCGGGGGAGCGGGGCAGCTTGCGGCCCAGAGTGCCGTGCAGCTCGTCGATCCCGGCGAGCTCGCGCCCCCGGGAGGCCGCGAGCTGCTTGCCCCAGCGCCGCAGCTGCCGGTCGAGGAAGCCCTCCGGCCGGCCGAAGTCGCCCAGGCCCACCGCCTCCGGATCCACCGCGTGCAGCTCGACCAGCGTGTCCACCAGGCCGAGCACGGCCCGCCGGGTGCGATCCGGGCCGATCGCCGCCAGCTCCCCGGCCGTGCGGTACGGCACCCCGTCCACGTACTCCATGACGTAGAACGGCGCCCCGAGCACCTCCTCGTCGTCGCACAGCAGCACCGGCTCCGGCACCGGCACGGCCGTCCCGTGCAGCGCCGCGATGACCCGGTGCTCGCGGCGCATGTCATGGGCGGTGGCCAGTACGTGGCCCAGCGGAGGCCTGCGCACCACCCAGCGGGCGGTTCCGTCGGTGATCTCGTACGTGAGGTTCGACCGGCCGCCCTCGATCAGCCGGCCGCGCAGCGCACCGGCCACGAGGCCCGGCCGGACCCGGTCGAGATGACCGCGCAGCCGCTCCAGATCCAGGCCTCGGGGGTCTGCCGGGGCTGAGGTCATGCGCGCACCTCCGTGCGTGGGGTGGACGAGGACGGGGAGAAGAGTGGAGGTGCGGCGGCGCACCTCCGCACGCCATGATGCCGACCAGTCGGTATGTCGTCCAGAGGGCGGGCCGAAAGTCGTGGGTGGAGGCGCGGGGGAGCGGTCAGGGGTGGGCTCGGTCAGTGGTCGTCGTAGTGCCCGTCGTGCGCGGCGTGCCGGTGTCCGTCGTGCAGGTAGTCGACGTGGTCGCCGTGCCGGACCGTGTCGTGCCCGCAGCCCGCGCCGTGCGCGTGGGCGTGCCCCTCGTGGGCGGCGTGGCCGGCCGGCTCGCATTCGTCCCAGTGCCCCGAGTGCTCCCGGTGCAGATGGCCGTCGTGCGCGTAGTCCACGTGGTCGCCGTGCGGGACCGCGCGGTGGCCGCAGTCCGGGCCGTGCGCGTGCTCGTGCGTGGGGTGTTCGCGGTGGAGGGTCGTCATGGCGCCGAGACTAGTGTGAATGGTCGGCTATCGCCTGTTGTGTCCCGATCGTCGGGGGAAAGTGGGACAATCCGGCAGGCGGCTCACAGGATGACCGCCACCGCGAACACCGCCAGCGCCACCGTGCACACGACCACCGCCAGCGCCGAGCGGGGCGCCAGCACCCGCGGCCGCACGGCCGCCAGTGCCCGGATCCTGCGGTGCGCCACCCACAGGAACACCAGCCAGATCAGCCCGATCACCGCCGCCCCGGCCACCTCGGTGGACGAGCCGGACCCGCGCAGCGCCTGCCGCAGCGCCAGCACCCCCACCACCGAGGACGCGAGCGTCGTACGCCGCCACGCGAGCCGCGTCCGTTCCGGCTGCAGCCCGGCATCGCGCGCCGTCCCCGGAACGCTCACCGCCCCGACGTCCAGCCCAGCAGCACGACCACCACCATCGCCGCCGCGACCAGTCCCACGCCCAGACTCAGCACCACCGGGAACCGTGACAGCGGCAGGTCCTCGTGCCGGCGCATCGCCCGCTCGCATCGCACCCAGTGGTTCACCGCCCGCAGTGCGCAGGCAGCACCGACCGCGAGCAGCGCGAAGGCCATGCCCACCCGCACTCCCCACCGCAGGTCGGGCAGGAACTGGTCGACGGCGAATCCGCCGCCGACCAGGGCCAGTGCGGTCCGGATCCAGGCGAGGAACGTACGTTCGTTGGCCAGCGAGAAGCGGTAGTCGGGGGTGTCGCCCTCGTCCTTCAGCCGTGACGGCGCGAACCACAGGCGTACGTCCTTGACGAAGTCGATCACCCGTTCAATCTACCTCTGATCTTGCGCAGCGCTCCGTCCTTTAGGGCGGAGGTGAAGCGCATCCTTGGCCCGGAGGCGCGAAGCGCCGGAGTTCGCTGCGCC
>NZ_JBIVFO010000056.1:0-42522 GCF_044748225.1 Streptomyces sp. NPDC090021
GTTTGGTTTGAACTTTTTTTTACTTATTCGTGGGGGGCCGCCCCCCCCCCGCGCTGTGGCGCCCGGCGGGCGCGTTGCCCCCGCCCCGAAGGGCCCTGCGCAGCGACCGAACGGGACCTCTCGGAGAGTGCCGACCGGCCCGCCACCGGGGACTGTTGCCGCCGGGCATGAGGGGGCGCGAGTGACAGAGTTCAAGTGCTCTCCGAGGCGTCCCAGAGGACGCCCGGCCAGGTGCACATCCCATTACGGCGCCCGTCGAGCGCACCTTCCATTTTATCTCCGGGGGACCCCATGACGTTTCACGTCGACTCTGAGACCGGCCGGCTGAAGCAGGTCATCCTGCACCGCCCCGACCGCGAACTGACACGCCTCACACCCACCAACAAGGACGAGCTCCTCTTCGATGACGTGCTGTGGGCCAAGCGCGCCCGCGACGAGCACGACGCGTTCGCCGATGTCCTGCGGGACCGCGGAGTGCGTGTGCACCTCCTCGCCGACCTGCTCACCGAGACGTTGGACGGCATCGAAGCGCGGCAGCTGGTGTTGGACCGGGTCTTCGACGAACGCGAGTTCGGCATCCTCGGCACCGACCGGATCCGCACGCACTTCGACTCCCTGGAGCCGGCCGCCCTGACCACCTGCCTCATCGGCGGCGTCACCAAGGCGGAACTGCTCGAGCGCACGGGCCCGATACCGAGCGTACGCCTGCACGCCATGTCGCCCGACGACTTCCTCCTCGCGCCGCTGCCCAACCATCTGTTCACCCGCGACACCTCGTGCTGGGTGTACGACGGCGTGAGCGTCAACCCGATGAACAAGCGGGCACGCCGCCGTGAAACGGTTCACTTCGAAGCCCTCTATCAGCACCACCCCCTCTTCGCGAAGGGGGAGTTCCACCGGTGGGCCGACGGGCAGGCGGCCTATCCCGCCACCATCGAGGGCGGCGACGTCCTGGTCATCGGCAACGGAGCGGTGCTCGTCGGCATGAGCGAGCGCACCACGCCTCAGGCCGTGGAGAATCTCGCCCTGCGCATGTTCGCGGCGGGTTCCGCCCAGCGGGTCGTGGCCGTCAGCCTGCCGAAGAGCCGCAGCTTCATGCACCTCGACACGGTCATGACGATGGTCAGCGGCGACACCTTCACCCGATACGCCGGCCTCGGCATGCTGCCTTCCTCCACCATCGAACCGGGGGCCGGCGGGGAGGGCCTGAGGGTCACCGACCACGCCCCCGAGGACATGGACCGGGCCATCGCCGATGCGCTGGGTCTGCCCTCCATCAACGTCCTCACCCCGAGCCAGGACCTGCGGTCCGCCGAGCGGGAGCAGTGGGACGACGGCTGCAACGTGCTGGCCGTGGAGCCCGGTGTGGTCGTCGCCTACGAGCGCAACGTGACCACCAACACTCACCTGCGCAAGAGCGGGATCGAAGTCATCACCGTGCGAGGCAGCGAACTCGGCCGGGGCCGTGGTGGTCCGCGGTGCATGACCTGCCCCATCGAGCGCGAGGCCGCCTGACCACCCCTCCCGCACCCCCGCGTCCCCCTCACCGCCCGTCGCACACACCCCGTACATATCAAGGAGCTTGCCATGCACGACGACCTGCACCAGCGCCCGTTCGTGAAGGAACTCGACTTCACTCCCGAGGAGTTCCGCCACCTGCTGGAACTCTCCGCCTCCATCAAGACGGCCCGCCGCGAGGGGCGCGAGGAGCAGCGGCTGCGCGGCAAGAACATCGCCGTCATCTTCGAGAAGACGTCGACGAGGACCCGGTGCGCCTTCGAAGTGGCCGCGCACCAGCAGGGCGCGCACGTGACCTACCTCGACCCGGCCGGATCCCAGCTCGGGCACAAGGAGTCCATCAAGGACACCGCACGCGTCCTCGGCCGCTACTACGACGGGATCGAATACCGGGGCAGCGACCAGCGCCTGGTGGAGGAGCTGGCCCAGCACGCCGGCGTTCCGGTCTGGAACGGCCTGACGGACCAGTGGCACCCCACCCAGTCGCTCGCCGACGTTCTCACCATGTGGGAGCACACCGACAAACCGCTGAACCAGGTGTCCTTCGCCTACCTGGGCGACGCCAGGAACAACGTCGGCAATTCCCTGCTGATCGTCGCGGCGATGCTCGGCATGGACGTACGCATGGTCGGCCCGCGATCCCTGCACAACGCCTCCGACGTCGTCGACCAGGCGCGGCGGGCGGCGGCCGTCAGCGGCGCGCGGATCACCCTGACCGAGGATGTGACCGAAGGCGTGGCCGGCGTCGACTTCGTCTACACCGATGTATGGCTCTCCATGGGAGAGCCGCCGGAGATGTGGGACGAGCGCATAGCCCTGCTCAAGCCATACCAGGTGACAACGAAGACTCTGGAGGCGACAGGCAATCCGGCGGTCAAGTTCATGCACTGCCTTCCGGCCTTCCACAACAGCGACACCACCGTCGGCGCCAAGATCGCTGCGCGGACCGGCATGACCGCACTGGAGGTCACCGAGGAGGTGTTCGAGTCCTCGCACTCCATCGTGTTCGACCAGGCCGAGAACCGGCTCCACACCATCAAGGCCGTCCTCGTCGCCACCCTCGGCGACTGAACCGGCATCCCCTCGACCTCCGGAGAACACGTCATGCGTGTAGTCGTCGCACTGGGCGGCAACGCCCTGCTCCGCCGCGAGGAGCGGCCGGACGCCGCCGTGCAGCTCGCCAATATCCGCGGCGCTGTGTCCGCGCTCGCCCCCCTCGCGCACGAGCACGAACTCGTCATCACCCACGGCAACGGACCTCAGGTCGGCGTGCTCGCTCTCCAGAGCGCCGCCGACCGCTCCCTGAGCAGCCCCTACCCCTTCGACGTCCTCGGCGCGGAGACCCAGGGCATGATCGGCTACTGGCTGCTCCAGTCCCTGCAGAACGCGCTGCCCGAACGGCAGGTCTGCGCCCTGCTCAACCAGACCCTTGTCTCCGCGGCCGACCCCGCCTTCACCGACCCGGCCAAATTCGTGGGCCCGGTCTACGACCGGACCAAAGCGGAGCGTCTGGCTGCCGAACGCGGCTGGACGGTCAAGCAGGACGGCGCCCACTGGCGACGCGTGGTTCCGTCCCCCCGTCCACAACGCGTCGTGGAGACCCGGCTCATCCGGCTGCTGCTCAACTCGGGAGCGGTGGCCGTGTGCGCAGGAGGCGGCGGCGTGCCGGTGATCCGTGACGAACAGGGGCAGCTGACCGGCGTCGAAGCCGTGGTGGACAAGGACCTCACCGCCGCCCTCCTGGCCGAGGCGCTCGACGCCGACGCACTCCTGCTGCTCACGGACGTTGCCCACGTTTCGCTCGGCTACGGCACCCCCGGCGCCGAGCCCATCGGACGGGCCACGCCCGCGGCCCTGAGGGCCCAGCAGTTCCCCGCCGGATCCATGGGCCCCAAGGTCGACGCCGTGTGCCGGTTCGTCGAGCTCACCGGCGGAATGGCGGCCATCGGCGCTCTCGAAGACGCCCGAGCCATCCTCGACGGAGACGCCGGCACCGTCGTCACACCCAGCGGCAGCTACCGCGAAGCCCGCCATGACGGAACACAGGACCTGACATGACTCTGCAGAGCGCACCCGCATCCCCGCAGCCGGCCAGAGCCAGAACGGACTCCGGCTCGCCCGACGCCCCACGGCGGCGGCTTCGGTTCCCGTCCGCCTTCACCGTCCTGATCGCCGTCACTGTCGCAGTCTGGGCCCTGACGTTCGTCATCCCCGCCGGCCGCTACGACACCAAGGACGGCAGCCCCGTACCGGGCACCTACCACTCCGTAGAACTGACCACCGGATTCTGGGAGCGGCTCAAAGACCTGTTCCTCGCCCCGGTCAACGGTCTGTACGGCGTCACCGATACCGGGACCGGCCTCACCGCACCCGGCGGGACCGGCTCCTTCGCGGGCGCGGCCGGCGTGTTCCTCTTCATCCTGGCCGTGGGCGCGTTCATCACCGTCACGATGCGCACCGGGGCACTCACGGCGGGAGTGGCGCGCCTCGCGCAGCGACTGCACCACCGCAGGACCACGCTGCTCGTGGTCCTGCTGACGGTGTTCTCCCTCGGCGGGACCACCTACGGTATGGCCGAGGAAACCCTCGGCTTCTACGGGCTGATGATCCCCCTGATGCTCGGCCTGGGCTACGACCGCATGGTCGCCGCGACAGTCGTCATGGTGGGAGCCGGGGTCGGCACCCTCGCCTCGACCGTCAACCCCTTTGCCACTGGGGTGGCTTCCGACAGCGCCGGCATCGGCACGGGAGACGGCATCGTCCTGCGACTGGTGATGTGGGCCTGTCTGACCGCGCTGGCCGCCGCATACGTCGTGCGCTACGCCCGCCGCGTCACCGAGGACCCCTCCCGGTCGCTGACACCCCTCACCGAGGACGACCTCCGCATCAAGGCTGAGGGCAGCGAAGCGGCGAAGCTCACGAGTCGCCAGCGCACGGTCCTGTACCTCTTCGCGGCCACGTTCCTCTTCATGGTCTTCGCCGTCGTCCCCTGGTCCGATCTGCACGTCACCTTCCTGCCCACCCTCGGCTGGTACTTCCCCGAACTCGCCGCCCTGTTCATCGTCGCGGCGGTCGCCGTGGGGCTGGTCGGCGGCTTGGGCGAGAAGGGGACGGTGAAAGGCGTCACCGTCGGCGCAGGGGACTTCATCGGAGCGGCGTTGATCGTCATGCTGGCCCGCGGAGTCACGGTGATCATGAACAACGCCAGTGTCACCGACACCATCCTCGACGTCCTGCAGAGCGCTGTGGCCGACACCTCCTCCGGCGTGTTCGCCGTCCTGATGTTCCTGGTGAATCTCCCGCTGGCCTTCTTCGTCCCCTCCTCGTCCGGCCACGCGGCACTCGCCATGCCCATCCTCGCCCCCCTGGCCGACTTCGCCGGAGTGAGCCGGGCCCTGGTGGTGACCGCGTACCAGTCGGCTTCCGGATGGGTGAACCTCGTTACGCCCACCTCGGCCGTCGTCATGGGAGGTCTCGCCCTTGCCAAGATCCGCTACGACCGGTACCTGCGCTTCATGGCACCACTGATGGGCGCCCTGCTGGTGGCCGTCGCCGGATTCCTCGCACTCGGTGCGGCAGTGCGCTGAATCGCTGCGGGCAGGCAAGTGGCCGGCTGGTCGGGACACCGACCAGCCGGCCACCGTCGTGTGCCCAGCACGAGGCGGACCTGTGGGCTCCACCGGACAGCGCCAACAGAGCCCTGGGCGCTTCTCTGGGCCGCGACCGTGAGCTCCGGCGGGGGCATGGTGTCCGTGGCCGCTCAAGGAGGTGGGACCTCATGCCCGGACTGCCGGCCATCGGAGCGACTGCACGGGTGCGATTCCCGTCCTCGCTGTGGACCGGCAGTGCGAGAGCGTCGACGGGCCACTGGTGGGGCGCTCGCCTGTGCGGATACGCTCACGGCGTCGGGCGGCCACCCATCTGGGGTGGCAGGTCTGAGAGTTGCGCCGGCGCATGCGGGCGGGCAAGGCCTGCATGGACGCTTTGGTTCGAGGTGGTGGGGACGGGCGGGGACTGCCGCAACGGTCCTTCCCGGCCGGCCTGTGGACCCGGACCGACCGCCCCAACGCGCCCCCGCGGCGGCGGCTTCCGTCTTTCCACCCGGTACGACAAGCAACATACCGACCACTGCGGTTGCAGCACACCAGGAGCCCTCGTCGCGCAGCTGCGCGACGAGGGCTCCTGATGTCAAGGGGCGACGGCTTCCGTCGGGGGACCGCAACCGGGGCGTATCCGTCCTCGGTGCGGCCCGCGACGATCAGAGATGAGGGACGACCGCCACGGGCGTCGTGGCGTGGTGCAGCACTGCGTGGGCGACCGGGCCGATGTGTGCTCCGACCACCGCCCGGCGTATGCGCCGTCCGACGATCAGCAGCGAGGCTTCCTTCGACGCTTCCACAAGGTGGCCCGCGGGCCGTCCCACCAGGCACTGCTCCTTGACCTCGACCTGGGGGAACCTGCCGCGCCACGACCGCAGTACGTCGGTGAGCGCGCTTGCCTCGCGCTGTCCCAGCGCGACGCCGTGGCCGGGGTCGGCCGCCGCAGGGTCGTACCCCTCGACCACCGGTACGCTCCAGCCGTGCACGACCCGCAGGGTGGCCGCTCGGGCAGTGGCGGCTTCGAAGGCGTACGCGAGCAGCTCGTCACACGGCCTGGAGAGGTCGAGGCCGAGCACCACATCAAGGCACTGCCCCTTGCGGTCCCCGTGGCCGCCCGTGCCGGGGAGCGGTTCACACTCGGCCCGTTCCCCGGCCCGTACGGCGACGACGGGACGCTCGGCGTGCGCGATGACGGGCAGGGACACCGATCCGGTCAGGAAGCCGGCCAGGCTACCCAGCCCTCGTGAACCCACGACCAGGACTTCCGCCTTCTCTGCGGCGGACAGCAACACCTCCGCGGGGCGGCCGTGCACCTGCTCGACGGTGATGTCCAGGCTGGGGTGCGCGGCCCGCAGCCGGTCGGACGCGTCGTGGGTGACCTGCTCGGCGTAGTGCCGTGTGGCGGTCGCCCCCTCACCGGGCGTGGTGTCCAGGCCAGTGAACGGGGCGTGGGCGAAGGCCCGTGACCAGTCCTGCCAGACGTGCAGGAGGTGCAGGGGCAGACGGCGCATCTGTGCCTCGTGGGCGGCCCAGTCCGCGGCGGCCAGCGACTCGGCCGAGCCGTCCACAGCGGCGATGACGGTACGTGACATGATTCCTCCGGGTGAGGGGCCTTCGGGTGGTTTGCGGCACGGGTCCGGGGACCGGCGGCCGGGCGCGCGGCGTCGCCCGGAACGTGTTACCGGGACGGAGTGATCAGCCCGTAGTGGCCGTCGTAGCGGTGGTAGAGGACGCAGCCCCGGCCGGTGGCCGTGTCGTTGAAGAAGACGAAAGGCAGCCCGGTGAGGTGCAACCGTGAAACGGCCTCGGTCACACTGCTCGTCGGCACGGGAACCGTGCTCACGCCGAGCAGACCGTCGACCTCCCGTTCCTGACCCAGAGGTCCCAGCGAAGCCATGCGATGCCGCCCGGTGCGGACGTCGCGGTAGACGACGCTGTCGTGCCCGGAGGCCAGGTCCGTGAAGAGCCAGAAGTCGTGGTCCATGGCTTCCAGGTCGATCACGGCGTCCTCAGGCGTCTGGTGGACCAGGCTGAAGGACTTGTGCCGCACGATCCGGCGCTTCTCGGCGGGAACGTGATGCCGGTGCTGACGGTGGTCGTGCCCTGCGCCGTCCCGCGATGTCCGGCTGGGAGTGCTGTTGCGGTGGGGGCCGTCCGCCGCATACCGCCGTGGCCGGGTGAGCCGGGCAGCCAGGCGCTCCTGCAGGAGGTCGACCGCTTCGAACATGCTGTTCGCGGCCACGTGGGCGCGAACCATTCGGCCGTTGACGTCCACCACGGCCTGAGCCGTGGCCGGACGGTTTGCCGAAGTGTTGACGGCTTGCGTGAGCTTCACCCGCACGGTCAGCACGGGTCCGCGCACGTGGCCGATCACCGCCAGCATCTTTCCCTGGGCGTACACGTCCGCGCCATCGGGCACCTGCCCTCGGTTGCGGACCTGAACGTCGGCTGTCCGGCTGGTCTTGAGACCGCTCATGAGAACTCCTCCTCCATCCCTTCCAGCCTGTCTGCCGGCGGCCGCTCCCGGGCAGAGCTGTCCGGACCCCGCCACGGTGCCACTGGTACCGACACCACCCGAGAACCCGGGACTTCCGGTCGGCCGGGCAAGGCCGTTCGGCCTCCAGACCCAGGGATGGGTAAGTCGACGTGCCCCGGCCCGATATCGCGTGGCGTGCCGGACGGACAGCACGGCTCGGGTCGGCGGCTCCAGGTCGCCGCGACCGGCCGCGGTGCCCGCCGCCGCTCGGCCGACGGAAGAGCCCGTGGTGTCCCACCCTGTTGTCAGTGGCCGGTTGTCAGCCGGTTCACCACACCGACCACACCGTCCACGCGCCACGTGACCCTGATCAACGTCGCTGTATCGAGGGCAGGTTCAGATGATCCCGCCATGGTGACCATCCCGTCGCGAACGTCGATGCGGAGCCCGTCGATGTGGTGGGCGGCCAGCGCCCGTCCGGAGACGGCATCGGCGACGTCCGCGAGGATCTCCTCGTCCGTCCTCAGGAAGACGCGCAGCAGATCACGCCGCGTGGTGATGCCGATCAGACGGTCCTCCTCGTCCACCACCGGCAACCGGTCGACGCGGCGACGTTCCATGATGCGCGCGGCGTCGGCGACGCGCTGTTCGGGATGCACGGTTACCGCCGGGCTGGTCATCAGCTCGCCTGCCGCCGGGGCGGGTCCCGCGACGGAGTGGGCATCGGCCGGTCGCCGTGGTGTGTGCGCCATCCGATGCCGCCCGGATTCGTGCCGGCCGAGACAGCCCTGTTGCCTGGCGAGGTCTTTCCGGGAGACGACGCCCATGACCTTGTCGTCGTCATCCACCACAGGCAGCCCGCTGATCCGATGCGCGACGAGCATGCGAGCCAGTTCTTCGAAGGAGGTGTCCGGGCGGGCCTGGACCACCTCGGTGGTCATGACTTGGCCCACCGTCCGTTCTTCGACCACGGTGCTCATCTCCACTCGTTTCGCAGGTTTCCGGATACCGCCGATGGCGCCTCGACCTCTGACTGCCCGCCGACCGCTGTGCTCAGCGCGCCGGGGGCCGGGAGGCCCCGGGTTCGTCTGCTCCTCATGCTTGCCGTTGCTTCCAGAGTGGGGCGGAGGACGGCCGGGGGACAGAACCGGTCAGGACCCGTACGCCGGGCCGTTCGGCCCGTGACAGGCCGGTCCGGGCCGGGCCGGCCGGGGAGAGGGCCCAACGGCCCTGGCGTGCACCCCGTTCGACCCCTGCCTGCGGCGCGACATGGCCCCCAGGCTGGCACCACTCGCATCGGCACCCAAGGGAAGGGGCGGCGGAGATGACCGTACGCATCGAGCGATGCCCCGATCGTCTCGCGCGACATCGTCGGCGACCCCGCCTCGTGCATCGTGGACGCCCCGCTGACGCAGGCCAACGGCGATCTGGTCAAGGTCTTCGGCTGGTACGACAACGAGTGGGGCTACACCAACCGTCTTGTCGACCTGACCCAGTACGTCGCGACGCTGCTCGACGCCCGGTGAGCCGGCGGCAGTCCGGGCAGCGGACGCCGTAGAGGC
The DNA here is from genome assembly GCF_044748225.1 of Streptomyces sp. NPDC090021. Classification (NCBI taxonomy): domain Bacteria; kingdom Bacillati; phylum Actinomycetota; class Actinomycetes; order Kitasatosporales; family Streptomycetaceae; genus Streptomyces; species Streptomyces sp. NPDC090021. The sequence continues at coordinate 9,156 of NZ_JBIVFO010000056.1, forward strand.
ACGGAAGGCCCGGTGGTGGCGCAAGCCTCTGCGCTGCCACAGCGGCCGGAGACCATCGGGCCCCGTCGAGGGACCTTCGGGACCTCAGCCGAGGACGCGTCCCGGGCAAGGCTGTAGGTGACAGGACGGAACGGGTGGCCACCCCAGTGGCCGGCCACGTGTGGCCACAGTGCCACCCACACCCAGGGAGCTTTCCATGACACAGGTGACCAGCGACCCCCGCTCCACCACCGACGGCACCCCGTCGGACACGCTCATCGCCGTGAACCTCCTGGTCGACAACGCCACCAAGGCGCTCGCCGACTTCGAGTCCTTCACGCAGGAGCAGGTCGACCACATCGTCGCCAAGGCGTCGGTGGCCGCCCTGGATCAGCACACCGCCCTGGCCCGCTTGGCGGTGGAGGAGACCGGGCGGGGTGTCTTCGAGGACAAGGCGGCGAAGAACATGTTCGCCTGCGAGCACGTCACCCACAGCATGTCCCGGGCGAGGACGGTCGGCGTCATCGGCCGCGACGACATCGAGGGCATCATCGAGATCGCCGAACCCGTCGGCGTGCTCTGCGCGGTCACGCCCGTCACCAACCCGACGTCCACCACCATCTTCAAGGCGCTGATGGCGCTGAAGACACGCAACCCCGTCGTATTCGCCTTCCACCCCTCCGCGCAGGTGTGCAGCACCGAAGCCGCACGCATCGTGCGGGACGCCGCCGTCGCCGCCGGAGCGCCCGAGCACTGCGTGCAGTGGATCGAGGCTCCCTCCATCGAGGCCACAAGCCTCCTCATGCGACATCCTGGCGTCGCGTTGATCCTGGCGACCGGCGGCAACGCCATGGTCAAGGCCGCCTACTCGGCCGGCAAGCCCGCCGTCGGCGTCGGCGCTGGCAACGTGCCCGCCTACGTGCACCACAGCGCGGACCTGCGCCGGGCGGTCAACGACCTCGTCCTGTCCAAGTCCTTCGACAACGGCATGATCTGCGCGTCCGAGCAGGCGGTCATCCTGGACACCGACGTGTACGACGAGGCGCTCGCCGAATTCCGGCGCCTGCACGCGTACGTCGCCACGGCCGAGGAGAAGCGGAAGCTGGAGACCTACCTCTTTCCGCCCGACCCGGCCGGCCGACAGGGCCGCGTCAACCCGGCAGCCGTCGGACAGAGCCCCGACCGGATCGCCGAGCAGGCAGGGTTCACGGTACCCGCGGACACCTCGCTCATCCTGGCCGAGGCGAGCCACGTCGGGCCCGACGAGCCGCTGACGCGGGAGAAGCTCTGCCCCGTCCTCACCGTGCTGCGGGCAGCGTCCACCGAGGAGGGCTTCGACCTCGCGGCCGACATGGTCGACTTCCACGGGCAAGGACACAGCGCGGTGGTTCACACCGGGGACCCGGCCCTCGCCGAGCGCTACGGCCGCCGTATGAAGACCGTACGGATCATCGTCAACTCGCCGTCCTCGCAGGGAGCGATCGGCGGCATCTACAACCGTCTGGTTCCGTCCCTGACCTTGGGCTGCGGTTCCTGGGGCAGCACTTCGGTCTCGGACAACGTCTCGGCCGCCCAGTTGCTCAACATCAAGCGCGTCACCACCCGGCAGAACAACATGCAGTGGTTCAAGGTGCCGCCGAAGATCTACTTCGAGCCCCAGGCCATCCGCTACCTCGCGGCGATGCCCGACGTTCACCGCGTCACCGTGGTCACCGACGCGACCATGACCCGGCTCGGTTACGTGGAACGCGTCAGCCGGGTCCTGCAACAGCGGCAGCAACCCGTGACCATCCAGGTCATCGACGACGTCGAGCCGGAGCCGAGCATCGACTCCGTACAGCGTGGCGCCGCCCTCATGCGCGACTTCCGGCCGGACACCATCATCGCCCTGGGTGGCGGATCCCCCATGGACGCGGCGAAGGTGATGTGGCTGCTGTACGAACAGCCGGACGTCGACTTCACCGACATGCGGCAGAAGTTCTCCGACATCCGTAAGCGGGCCTTCCGCTTCCCCGTGCTCGGCAAGCAGGCCCGTCTCGTCTGCGTTCCCACCACCTCGGGAACCGGCGCCGAGGTCACCCCCTTCGCCGTGATCTCCGACCCGGCGACCGGCAAGAAGTACCCGCTGGCCGACTATGCCCTGACTCCCAGCGTGGCGATCATCGATCCCGTCCTGACCGACGACCTGCCGGCGTCGCTCGCCGCCGACAGCGGCTTCGACGCTCTCACCCATGCCACCGAGGCGTACGTGTCCGTCTATGCCAACGACTTCACCGACGGTCTGGCGCTACACGCCATCAGGCTGGTCTTCGACCACCTCGAGGCGGCGGTCACCGGCGAGGCGGCACGGAGGAGCGTGGCACGGGAGAAGATGCACAACGCGGGCACCATCGCCGGCATGGCCTTCGGTAACGCCTTCCTCGGCATCGTCCACGCGATGTCCCACACCCTGGGCGCCACCTTCCACATCGCCCACGGGCGGACCAACGCAATCCTCCTGCCGCACGTGATCCGCTACAACGGCACCGTTCCCGGCAAGCTGACGGGATGGCCCAAGTACGAGAGCTACCGTGCGCCCGAGCGGTTCCAGGACATTGCCCGTGCCCTCGGGCTCCCCGCATCTACCCCCGCCGAGGGCGTGGCCTCGTACGCCGCCGCGGTGGAACGCCTGCGGGACGCCGTGGGCATCGAACCGTCCTTCCGCGCCCTGGGACTTGACGAGGCGGCCTTCATCGGCGCGCTGCCGCAGCAGGCACTGAACGCCTATGAGGACCAGTGCGCCCCGGCCAACCCGCGCATGCCGATGCTGGACGACATGGAGGACATCATGCGCACGGCCTACTACGCCGGGCCCCGGCCGCTTCCCTCCTTCTGACCGCGGGTCGGGCGGCGGCCTCTCTGCGTCCGGGCCGCCGTGACCGTGTGGTACCCGGTGCTCCAGGGCAGCCGTATGGGATGCGGCCGCGTATGAGGGCCATCCGGCCCTGGCTGAAGGTCATGCTCGCACGGCACGATGCAGTGGATCCGCCGGCGGGCGGACGATTCGGCGAACTCGGAGTGTGCGATGACGGACAGCAGCGGCGGCCTCACCGGGAAGGAACCGGTGAGGGTCTTCCTCCTCGACGATCACGAGGTCGTGCGCCGCGGTGTGCACGATCTGCTGGATGCCGAGCCGGACCTGACCGTGGTCGGGGAGGCGGGCACGGTCCAGCAGGCGCTCATCCGGGTGCCCGCGCTGCGCCCGCAGGTCGCCGTCCTGGATGTGCGCCTGCCGGACGGGGACGGCGTGAGTGTCTGCCGGGAGCTGCGCTCCCGAATGCCCGACCTCGCCTGCCTGATGCTGACGTCATTCGACGACGAGGAGGCGCTGCTCGACGCGATCATGGCCGGCGCGTCCGGATACGTGCTCAAGCAGATCACCGGAACCGACCTGGTGAACGCCGTGCGGACGGTCGCCTCCGGCCAGTCCATGCTGGACCCCGGCGCCACGGCGCGGGTGATGGCCCGGCTGCGCGGCGGACCTCCGCAGGAGGAGCTTCCGCCGGGTCTGCCCGGCCTGACGGAGCGCGAGGGTGAGATCCTCGCTCTGGTCGGGGAAGGGCTGACCAATCGTGAGATCGGCCAGCGGCTCTACCTGGCGGAGAAGACGGTCAAGAACAACATCTCCCGGCTGCTCGCCAAACTGGGCGTCGAACGGCGAGTGCAGGCCGCCGTCATCGCCACGCAGGCTCTGGCCGCCCAGGGAGACCAGATCGGGCGGCTCGGCAAGGTGTGACGGCTGTCCCAGGATCTGAGCGCTGGTTCACGCGCCCGCGAAACGGCTGAGCGGCCCGGCCCGGCGTCCTTCTCGTCGCTGGACGTGTCCGCACCCGGCGAAGAGGTGCTCGCCTTCCGCTTCGCGGCGGCCGACCGGTACGGCTGCGGTCTGCGCGTCCTGCACACGTGGGCCCTTCCGGCGTTCTACGGAGCCGACATGGGCGCCGCGCTGCAACTGATGTGGGCGGAGGTCGCGCAGGACGCGCGCCGGGCGCTCGACGAGGCGCTGGCCCCGTGGACGGAGAAGTACCCCGGTGTGTCCGTCGTCCGTGAATGCCGCCAGGGCCGGCCGGCACAGGACCTCGTTGATGCCTCACGGGGGCCCGGCTGGTCGTGGTGGGTCGCAGGAACCGGCGTGCGCGGATCGGCACGCACATCGGGGCCGTCATCCACCACTCCCTGGCTCGCGTCGCGGTCGTGCCGCACGACTGACTGACTGACCGAACCGGCCGCTACCGTGCGGCACGCCGCCCCGGTTCCCGGGACCCGACATCCACCGAAGAGACAGGCGAGCAGCCATGACCACCTATGTGTACGACTTCTTCGAGGGCGGCCGGGACATGGCCGGTCTCCTGGGAGGCAAGGGAGCGAACCTCGCGGAGATGGCGCGCATGGGCCTGCCCGTGCCGCCCGGCTTCACCGTCACCACCGAAGCCTGCCGGAGCTTCCTTGCCATGGGGCAGGCTCCGGACGGCCTCGACCGGCAGATCAGCGAGCATCTCGCGAGGCTGGAACGAGCCGCCGGGAAGAGGCTCGGCCAAGTGGACGACCCGCTCCTGCTCTCCGTCCGCTCGGGGGCGAGGTTCTCGATGCCGGGCATGATGGAGACCATCCTCGACATCGGGTTGAACGATCTCTCCGTCCTGGGCCTGGCCAAGACTCCCGAGCGCGAACGCTTCGCCTGGGACTCCTACCGGCGCCTCGTGCAGATGTTCGGCAGTACGGTCATGGGCGTCGACGGTTCCCACTTCGAGGCGGCGCTCGCCGCAGTCAAGCAGCAACACAGCCGGGGCGACGACACACAGCTGGACACCTGCGACCTCATTCGGATCGTCGAGACCTTCAAGGACCTGATCCACGAGCGGACCGGGGAGGAATTCCCACAGGATCCCACCGAGCAACTCCGGCGGGCGGTCCTTGCCGTCTTCACCTCTTGGAACGGCGAGCGCGCACGCCTCTACCGCCGACGCGAGCACATCCCGGACGACCTGGGCACCGCGGTCAACATCCAGACCATGGTCTTCGGCAATCTCGGTCCGGACTCCGGCAGCGGCGTCGCCTTCACCCGGGATCCGGCGACCGGCCGACCGGGCGTCTACGGCGACTACCTGCCCAACGCCCAGGGCGAGGATGTCGTCGCCGGCATCCGCAACACCGTGCCTCTCGAGGATCTGGCCAGCCTCGACCCCGTGTCGTTCACGCGGCTGCGCGGCTACATGGACCGGCTGGAGGCCCACTACCGCGATCTGTGCGACATCGAGTTCACCATCGAACGCGGCACGCTGTTTATGCTCCAGACCCGCGTCGGCAAGCGCACCGCCCAAGCCGCCTTCGCCATCGCCTCCCAGCTCGCCGACGAAGGACTGATCAGCGAGCGGGAGGCGCTGGGCCGGGTCGGCGGCGAGGCGCTCGCACGGCTGATGTTCCCCCGATTCGCCACCACGGACACGAGCGGGGTCATCGCACGGGGCGTGCCCGCCTCGCCGGGAGCGGCCGTGGGAGCCGTCGTGTTCGACTCCGCGGAAGCGGTCCGCAGGGCGGCCGCCGGCGAGAAGGTCGTGCTCGTACGTCAGGAGACGACGCCCGACGACCTGTCGGGCATGGTCGCCGCCCAGGCGGTGCTCACCAGCCGGGGCGGGAAGACCAGCCACGCCGCGGTCGTCGCACGCGGCATGGGCAAGGTGTGCGTGTGCGGGGCGGAGGGCATCGTCGTGGACACACGGGAGCGGCGCTTCAGCGCCGGTGGCGTGACGGTCCCCGAAGGCACGGTCGTCTCCGTCGACGGGTCGGATGGCGTGGTGCGCCTTGGCTCCGTACCCTTGGTCGACTCCGACGTCATGCGGTACTTCGAGGAGGGCGGTGTGCCGCCGGCCGACTGCACGGCCCGGCAGCCGGTGCGTGATGTGCACCGGCTCATGCGGCAGGCGGACGCCGTGCGGCGCCTGGAGGTCCGGGCGAACGCCGACACCCCCGAGGACGCGGCTCGCGCCCGCCGCTTCGGTGCCCAGGGAATCGGCCTGTGCCGCACCGAGCACATGTTCCTCGGCGACCGGCGCCCCCTCGTCGAGGCGATGATCCTCGCGCACGGCGACACCGAACGAGAGGCGGCACTCGCGGCGCTGCTGCCGCTCCAGAGGCAGGACTTCACCGGCATCCTCGAAGCGATGGACGGCCTGCCGGTCACCGTCCGGCTGCTCGACCCGCCGCTGCACGAGTTCCTGCCGGACCGCACGGAACTCGCCGTCCGTCTCGCACGCGGCGAAGCGCTCGGCACACCGGCCGATCCGCACGACACCGACCTCCTGGCAGCCGTCACGCGCATGCACGAGGAGAACCCGATGCTTGGCCTGCGCGGCGTGCGCCTGGGGCTGGTGGTGCCGGGGCTGGTGGCCATGCAGGTACGGGCCCTCGCCGAGGCCGTCGTCGCACGGAAGCGTGCGGGCGGCGACCCTCGGGCGGAGATCATGGTCCCGCTGGTGGACGCGGTCGAGGAGTTCCACCTCGTGCGGGAGGAAGTGGACCGGGTCCTGGCACAGGTTTCGCACGAGACGGGCGTCGACGTCACCTGCCCGGTCGGAACCATGATCGAACTGCCCAGGGCGGCTCTCACCGCCGGCCGGATCGCGAAGGAGGCGGCGTTCTTCTCCTTCGGCACGAACGACCTGACACAGACCACCTGGGGCTTCTCCCGGGACGACGTCGAAGCCGCGTTCTTCTCCGCTTACCTCGACAAGGGCGTCTTCCCCGTCTCCCCGTTCGAGACCATCGACCGTGAAGGCGTCGGCCGACTGGTGCGGATCGCGGTCGAGGAGGGCCGGGCAGCTCACCCGGACCTGAAGATCGGCGTGTGCGGGGAGCACGGAGGGGACCCCGCTTCGGTCCACTTCTTCCACGGGGCCGGACTGGACTACGTATCCTGCTCGCCCTTCCGAGTCCCGGTCGCCCGCCTTGAGGCCGGCCGGGCAGCCCTGGAAGCGCACGGCACCGACGCGAGCGCATAGCCTCCGAACCGCACTGCCCGGGGGCGCGGAGAGCCACGTCGTCATGGACCCGTACCGCCGCGGCTGCGGGGTAGAGCTCGTGACGCTCTGCGGGAGGGCCCATGGTCTCTCGCCTCGCCGGGACCACAGGCCCTCTTCGCCCGGCTCACCAGGGCCGGTCAGCGGGCTCCGCCTTGCCTCTTCGACCCTGGCCGGCGACACAGCCGACGGGAACCATCAGCAGTGAGAAAGGGCGATCGCCCACCTCGCCTCAGTCCCGGCCCAGGAGATGACGACATGACCGTGACCGTCCAGCACCCTGCCGACGCCAGTCGCACCATTACCCTGTGGCGCGGCTTCACCGGCGATGAGTGGCAGCGGCACATCGACGTCCGTTCTTTCATCCAGGCCAACTACACGCCCTACGAGGGCGATGCCGCGTTCCTCGCCGGTCCCACGGAGCGCACCCGCACCGTGTGGAAGACCGTCACCGCGCTCTTCCCGGAGGAGCGTCGCAAGGGTGTGCTCGACGTGGACACCGCCATGCCGTCCACCATCACCTCCCACGCGCCCGGTTACATCGACCGCGACCGGGAACTGATCGTCGGATTGCAGACCGATGCTCCGCTGAAGCGGGCGATCATGCCCAACGGCGGGCTGCGGATGGTGGACAACGCGCTGCGCGCGTACGGCTTCGAACCGGATCCGTTCGTCACCAAGGTCTTCGGCACGTACCGCAAGACCCACAACGACGGTGTCTTCGACGCCTACACCCCCGAAATGCTGGGCGCACGCAGGGCCGGCATCATCACCGGCCTGCCAGACGCCTACGGGCGAGGCCGCATCATCGGCGACTACCGTCGCGTCGCGCTGTACGGAACCGCCCGGCTGATCGAGGCCAAGCGAGCCGAGCGGACCCGGCTGGACGAGGCACCGTCCACGGCCGACGTGATCCGCGACCGCGAGGAACTGGCCGAGCAGATCAGGGCACTGGGCGAGCTGGAACGGATGGCCGCCTCCTACGGCTGCGACGTGTCCCGTCCCGCAGCCACCGCGCACGAGGCCATCCAATGGCTCTACCTCGGCTTCCTCGCCGCCGTGAAGGAGCAGAACGGCGCGGCGATGTCCCTGGGCCGCACCTCGACCTTCCTGGACGTCTACCTCCAGCGTGACCTCGACGAAGGAAAAATCGACGAGAGCCGCGCCCAGGAACTCATCGACGACTTCGTGATCAAGCTGCGGATCGTGCGGTTCCTGCGTACACCGGAGTACGACGCACTGTTCTCCGGCGACCCCACCTGGGTCACCGAGTCCATCGGCGGCATCGGAGAGGACGGCCGCCCCCTGGTCACCCGCACGTCCTTCCGTTTTCTCCAGACCCTGCACAACCTCGGCCCCGCCCCCGAGCCCAACCTGACCGTGCTGTGGTCCCCCCGACTGCCGGAGGGCTTCAAGCAGTTCTGCGCCCAGACATCCATCGACACCAGCTCCATCCAATACGAATCCGACGACCTCCTTCGCCCCCGCACCGGCGACGACACCGCGATCGCCTGCTGCGTCTCCGCGATGACGGTGGGCAAGCAGATGCAGTTCTTCGGTGCCCGGGTGAACCTGGCCAAGGCGCTGCTGTACGCCATCAACGGTGGCCGCGACGAGATGACCGGCGAACAGGTCGCACCGGCGACGGCCCCGCTGACCGGCGAGCAGCTCGACTACGGCGATGTGGCCAACGCGTACGACCGCATGCTGGACTGGCTCGCCGCGACCTACGTCAACGCGCTCAACGTGATCCACTACATGCACGACAAGTACGCCTACGAGCGCGTCGAGATGGCCCTGCACGACCACCCGGTCCACCGCACGATGGCCTGTGGCATCGCTGGACTGTCCGTGGCGGCCGACAGCCTTTCGGCCATCAAGCACGCCCGTGTCAGGGTCATTCGGGATGCCACCGGGCTCGCCGTCGACTATCACGTCGAAGGCGACTACCCGGCCTACGGCAACGACGACGACCGCGCCGACCGCATCGCGGTCGACCTGGTCCGCTCCTTCATGACAAAGGTGCGCCGCCACCCGGCCTACCGGGGTGCCGAGCACACACAGTCGGTGCTCACCATCACCTCCAACGTCGTCTACGGCAAGCACACCGGCAACACCCCCGACGGCCGCCGTGCGGGTATGCCGTTCGCCCCGGGCGCCAACCCGATGAACGGACGTGACCGACACGGGATGGCGGCATCGGCGCTGTCGGTCGCGAAGATCCCGTATGACCAGGCCCGTGACGGCATCTCCCTGACGTCCACCATCACCCCGGAGGGGCTGGGGCACGATCCGGCTGAGCGTGCGGGGCACCTCGTCGGGATCCTCGACGCCTACAGCGCCGCAGGCGGTTTCCACATGAACGTCAACGTCCTCGACCGAGCCACGCTCGAGGACGCCATGGAACACCCGGACAACTACCCTGACCTGACCATCCGCGTCTCCGGCTACGCCGTCAACTTCGTCCGCCTCACGCGCGAACAGCAACTCGACGTCGTCAACCGCACGTTCCACGGTGCGCGATGACCACGGGCCGCATCCACTCCTGGGACCTGTCCACGGGGGTGGACGGGCCCGGCACCCGGTTCGTTCTCTTCCTCAGCGGCTGTCAACTGCGCTGCCTGTACTGCGCCAACCCCGACACCTGGCACATGCGCGAGGGGCAGCAGGTCACCGTGGACGAAGTGGTCGGGCGCATCGAGCGGTACCGGCAGTTCACCGCCCTGGCCGGTGGAGGCGTGACCCTGACCGGAGGCGAGCCCCTGCTCCAGTCCGCCTTCACCGCCGAAGTGTTCCGACGCTGCAAGGAGCTCGGCCTGCACACCGCACTGGACACCTCCGGCGCCCTCGGCACTCGCGCCGACGACGCGCTCCTGGCCGATACGGACCTGGTCCTGCTCGACATCAAGTCCTTCGACGCCGGCGTCTACCGGCGTCTGACCGGCGGCAACCTCACACCCACCCTCAGCTTCGCCGCCCGGCTGAACAGGCTCGGCGTCCGGACCTGGATCCGCTACGTCCTGGTCCCCGGCTGGACCGACGATCCGGCTGCCATCGATGGGCTGGGCCGCTTCCTCGCGGAGCTGGACAACGTCGACCGCGTCGACGTCCTGCCTTTCCACAAACTCGGCACCCACAAGTACGACTCGCTCGGCATCCCCTTCCCGCTCCGCGACAATCCGGTTCCGGACGCCGCACTGGTCGAGCGCGTTCGCGACCAGTTCCGGTCACACGGCTTGCAGGCAAGGTGAACCAGCCGAATGCGCGTCACACGAGACAGTGTCGGCCTGTCCGCGGGCGGGCTTCTGCTCCGCCTTGGGGCTACCACAACCAGCGTTGTACGGTACTGGCCCAGCTCATTCCGGCGCCGACAGCGGCGTGCAGAACGGTGCTCTCCGGGTGGAGGCGGCCGTGGCCCCATGGCGGCCGCCTCCACCCCGAGGCGTTCGAGCGGGGGATCCGACGCTCGGTCGCCACCAGTCCTGTCACCTTGCTGGAGACCCTGCACGCGGGAGCCTTGGCTTGGCTCGCCCGCACTGCCGTGGACGACGACGGACCGATCGGGCTGGACGAGTACCTGCTGCTCAGTCAGGCGATCGGCGGGATGCCCGCGCAGCAGATGCAGGAGGCATTCCACCGCCTGGACCGTGACGGGGACGGGACACTGGATCCGGCCGAGATTGACGCCGCCGTCGTGGAGTTCTTCGCCAGCGAGGACCCAAACGCCCCGGGCAACTGGCTCTACGGACCGTTCTGACCGGCTCCCGCACCCCCACCCTCGATCTGAACAACCGAGACCGCCTCCCATTGGGCTGACCGAGAAACCTGGGCGGGGACCTTCGGCCCGGACGAGGTACCTAGGGCCCCTCTTCTGTCCGGCGCTGGGGTGTCAGCGTGGAGCTGTCCCCAACAGCGGTCGGCCAGGAGGAGCTATGGAAGGCAACAGCAGAGGTCCGGACCTCGGATCGGTCATCGTCGGTGTCGATGGGTCCGAGCCTGCCCGGTGGGCGGCGCTCTGGGCGTCGGACGAGGCTGCGCGGCGCCGTCGCCCCCTGCACATCGTGTACGGGTCCGATGTCGACGGCCGGGTCCTCGAGCTTTCGGACGACGACATGGAGAGGGTCCGTGTCGCAGGGCGTGAACTGCTGGACGTTACGGCCGAGGCCGTCCGGGCCCGGCATCCCGCGCTCTCGGTCACGACGGAGTTCAGCCGTAGCGGGCCTGAGATGAGCCTGCGCCGGGCCGCGAGCGACCGCGGCACCCTTGTCGTGGGCAACCGGGGACCGGGCGGATTCAGCTCCTTGACCCTGGGCTCGGTCGGCCTCAAGGTCGCGGCGGACGCTCGTACACCCGTGATCGTCGTGCGGGGGAGCGAGGACGGGGCCGCGCACGGTGTCGTGCTGGCCGCCGCGCGCGACGAGCGCGATCTCGATTGCGTCCGTCACGCCGCGCGCGAAGCGGAGCTGCGCAAGGCCTCGCTGCGGCTGCTGTACGTACAGGGCGTCCTGCAATCCGTCGGCTCTGCGGCCGGAGCAGTCGATGGCCGGAACAGGGCCGGCGGCCCCCACGGGCAGAGCTTGAAGGCCGTAGCCGAGCAGATCCGGGCCGAGTGCCCCTCGCTGACGGTCCAGGCGGATGCGGAGAGGAGTGTGTCCGTCGCCGGGGTGCTGGTGGAGGCCTCCCGCCATGCCGATCTGCTGGTCATGGGTGGGCGCCGTTCGCCCGGCCACCTCGGGCGCACCCTGGGGCGCGTGACGCACAGCCTGCTGCACCACGCGCACTGCCCCGTCGAACTGATCCCGCGGCACGCCGACGAGCACAGGAGCGAGGCGTCATGACGGCCACCGGGATGGCCACCACCGAAGTCGGCGAGATTCTCGTCCGCATCGACCCGGCGGAGAACTGGTACGCGAGCTTGGCCCGGGCAGCAGCCGAGGCCGAGAAGCGCGGGCTGGGGCTTCGCCTCGTCCTTACCACAGCCCCTCGACAAGACCTGCCCCCTGCCGCCGAGAGCCGAAGTACCACTACCGGCCAGTGCCCCTCAGAGGCGGAACGGTGGGGCGAGGAAGACGTCCGTCGTGAAGAACGAGACACAGGCGGAACGCGGTAGCGCCAGGCACACGCCGAGCCCGGCCGGTGGTCATCACCCGGCCGGGCTCGGCGCGCATGGGTTGCTCCCAGGTCTGCGGTCAGACGCGGACAGTCAGGGCAACCCGGCACACGTGATCGCTTCAAGCGTGCGGTACGACCGCGACCGGGGCTGAGGCGTGGTGGAGGACAGCGTGGACGACCGGGCCGAGATGGGTGCCGACGGCGGAGCGGCGTATCCGCCGGCCGACGACGACCAGTGAGGCATCTGCCGAGGCTTCGACGAGCTGGTTGGCGGGTTGCCCGACCGAGCAGTCCACTTCGACACGGACTTCGGGGTACTTGTCGCGCCAGGGCCGCAGTTCGTCGGCGAGCGCTGTCGCCGTGGAGGCCGCCAGGCCGTCGCGCACCTCGGCCGCGAGCAGCGCCGGGTCGAACGCGAAGGCGGGCGGCATGCTCCAGCGGTGGATCACGCGCAGTGGGGCCCGGCGTACGGCCGCCGCGTCGAAGGCGTGGTCGAGGAGCTCGGCAGACGGGTTGGAGAGGTCCAGCCCGAGCACGACCGACCGGTCGACTTCTCCCCGTGCCCCGTCACTGCCGGATACGGGCAGGCAGTCGGCGTTCAGCCAGTCGCCCGGCCGCACGACCACGACCGGGCACTCGGCGTGGGCGAGCACGGCCTGGGAGACGGATCCGACGAGGAAACCGGTCATCGCCCCAAGCCCGCGCGAGCCGAGTATCAATACCTCGGCCTCCTGCGCGGCAGCGACCAGGACGGTCAGCGGCCGCCCGTCCACCTGCTCCGTGGTGATCTCCAGGCCGGGGTGCCGCTCGGTCAACTGCAGCGCGACCTCCCGGGGGATGCGCTCAGCCCAGTACTGGGGTGACGGGGTGGCCTCGGTGTGCGACGCGTATCCGTAGGACGGGATCCACTCCTCCATGGCGTGCAACAGCTTGAGGGGGAGCCGGCGCCGCCGGGCCTCCCGGGCGGCCCACTCGGCGGCGGCAAGAGATGCAGGGGATCCGTCGATTCCCGCAATGACCGTACGTGACATGGTGTTTCCTCCGGAGCCTATGGGGCGAATACCGTCGTCGGCGGTGTGTGTCCCACCCTTCCCTTCCGTACCGTGGGGGAGCGATGGTCCAGCAGACCCGGGGAATGGGCCGAACGTCCCTCGTCGCCCGGCCGGACAGTGGCTGTGCCGGACACGGACGTGCGCGGTGCTCACACCGGTCGCCAAGCACCTGGTACGCGAAGCAGCCCGTGTCCCTCACAGCGGGAACGCGGGCAACGGCGATGGGGAGCGCCGTGAATGGTCAGTCGTGGGGGATTACGGCCACCGGCGTCCGGCAGTGGTGCAGGACCGCACGGGTCACACCTCCGGTGTGGGGACCGAGCCGGGATTTCCCGGTCGCGGCGGCCCGTGATGCGGAGGCCGGCCGTGTGGGAAGCCTCCACCAGCCGTCGCGCCGGGTGGCCGGGGCGGATCTCCCCGGTGACATGCAGGCCTGGGCACGCGTGCCGCCACTGCTCGATCACCTGGGTCACGTTTCGTGCGGTCCTCGCGTCCGCAGCACCGGGCGCCATGGCCGAAGAGGCCTGCGCCGCATCGTTGCCGAGCCCGCGCTGGGCATGCGGGCTGTGTAGGACACTCAGCGGTACACCGAGCCGGTGGGCCCGGGAGAAGGCGTGGTCCAGAACGTCGTCGCACGGGTGCGAGAGGTCCAGGCCGAGGACGACGCCGCCGTTCGGGATCGGAGCGCGGCCCGGAACCAGGACGACAGGATGCCGGGTACGGGCGACCACGGACAGGGCCACCAAACCGGACACGAACCCGGCGACCCCGCCCAGACCGCGGGAACCGAGCACCAACAGCTCGGACTCCTCGGCGGCCCCGCACAGAACGGTGGCTGGCTCTCCGCACAGCTCCTGCGCGACCACGTCCAGGCCCGGATGCGTGCGCCGTATCCGCTCGGCCGTGGAGCGCGGGTCCGCGTCGTACGGCTCCTGCCGGGGGCGAGAGCCGATGAGCGGTGAATGGACGTCCGGTTCCAGGCCCCACACGTGCAGCAGGCGAAGGGCGAGACCGCGTCGGCGCGCTTCGTCCGCGGCCCAGGCGACGGGGGCCAGGCTTTCGCGAGATCCGTCGAGACCGACGGTGATCGCCCGGGATCGCCGGACCCCGAGATCGGGTGGCGAGGTTGCTACGGGGGCACCACCGAAGGACCTCCGGGGCTGGGACGGCAAGCCGTGCGGTTGGGAGAGGCGAGCCGCAGCTCAGGCGAAGACGGCCTTGAGGGCCCGCAGCGCCGTCAACGGGTCGGACAGTGCGTGGTAGACGGCCGGAACCTCCTTGGCGACGCCCAGCAGTTCGTACACCGCGTGCATCGCCCCGCGGACGGAGTACTCGACGGTGAAGACGAAGCCGGTGTAGGGTGCGCCACTGCCGTCGAGTGCGCCACCGGTCTGCGGCAGTTCCTCCAGGATGTGGATGTTCTCGCCGGGCATTCCCGCGTCCCGTACGAGGAAGACCGCCGCGGCCAGCGAGGCGATTCCTCCGCCGATCAGAGAGGCGTGCGAGCTCTGGGCTTCGTTCGTCATGGCCATGCCCTTCCAAGAACGAGGTGCCTCCCCGCCACTTTGTCCACTCAACTCCCCTGGCAGCAGAACCCACAGGAGCCGAGGGGCCTGGTCGCCAGGTCCGTTGGTCCCTTCGGTGCCCCTGGTGGAGGATCCGTATCCGGGGGACTACATGTGCCCGCCTTTGATGCGTCGCGTGTCGGCAGCCGGTCCTCACCGGGGCAGCTCCGGCCAGCTCCCCCTGGCCAATGTCTCCGGCCTCGCTCACTCGCAGACCAGCACCCGGCCAGGAGGCTGGCCGGAACTGGGGCCCCAGGCGGGCGCCGCCGCGTGCGCCGCGTCCAGCGCCCGCTCCACGTCCTCGGAGGTGCCCCGGGCGACCTCCGTGAAGGTCTGGCCGTTGACGGGGGAGGGGTTCGCGAAGTACCGGCCGCGTGCGGGCGCGACGTACTCGCCGCCGATGAAGTGGTCGTAGCGGGACGCCTACGACATGAGCGCCCCCTCGGTGCCGGGCGCAGCGTAACGGGCCCTGGTGTCCTCCCCTTGCCGGGCATAGGGGTGGAGGGCCGCGGAGACGGCGCCGACCGCCAGCCGCCTCGTCAGGGCGGTGAAGTCCGCGTCCAGCGGACGGGCCGGGCGATAGGAGTGCGACAGTGGCGCCGCCGGCCCAAGCAGCGTGCGCAGCCGCGACATCTCGGCGCGCAGCGTCACCGGTGACACCGACTCGTCCTCGTACAGGGCGAGCAGGTGCGCCCCGTGCGCGGCGAACGCGCCGACGAGATCCCGGAACAGCGGCATCACCCGGGCCAGCGGGTGCTCCTCCCGGTAAGCACGCAGATCCGCCCCCGCCAGCTCCACCCGTGGCGCGCACTCGGGGCTGAGCCGGGCCCGCGCGCACCGCCGCCAGGACCGCGCGATGACCGCCCGGACCGGCGCGTCCACCCGACCGTCCCGGGTGAACGCGGCGTGCGCCCGCCGCAGTTCGCGCGAGCGGGCCGCGGGATCGGCCCCGTCCGGCAGTGCCACCGACGGATCCCGGTCGCCCATGTCACCCTCCCGTGGTGCCGCGGTACCTGCCCGCAGCGCCCCATCGTCGTCGCGGGACCGCACCCCGGCAAGCGGTACGTCGGCCACGGCACGGGCACCGTTCCGGCCGGATCCGGGCGGTACGGGGTGGAGGTGCCGGACGGTACGCAGCCGCCGGGTCCCACGGAGTGAGCGAGGTCAGCGGCCTGGCGACCAGACCGCGCCGCTCCATCCCGTCCGCCTCCGTGATCGCCGCGAGGGTCTCGCGTACGACGGCCTCGTGCGGCGGGCCCGACGCGCCTCGGTGGGATCCATCGGCACCTACTGGTCACGCAGCCGCACCAGGGGGCGCTTCGCCCTGGTCACCGAGGGTGTGGCGCCGGCTGACGGAGAGCAGCGCGCCGCGGTGCTCCCGCCGGCGTCGGCGCTGTCGGCGGCGTCGGCCGGGTCGAGGGAGCCGGGCCCCGCATTCTGTCCGGCTGCCGGGAACGTGTGGTCGGCGCGGCGCGTTGAGGGGGTAGTGGTCGACGTCACATGGAGGTGGCCGTAGATGTCCAGTCGCGGAAAGGTCGCGGTTGCCGGAGTTGCGGCAGCCATCGTGTTGTTCTGGGCCGTGGGTTTCTGGGCGGGCCTGCTGGTCCTGATCGGGGTGCCGGCCGCGGCCTACCTCCTGCTCGATCCTTCCCAGCGGCGTCGGGTGCGCGGCCTGTCCAGGAAGCAGCTCGGCCGCTGACGGAGGCGCGGGGTGCGTGATGCGGGGCGCGGGGCGCGTGGTGCACTGCGCGCGGCCGATGTGGGGCCCGCGTGGGCCGGTCCGAGGAGTGGCCGGGCTCCGGCTGGTGTGCGGAGCCCGGCGGGCTGCGCCGCGGCGTGAGAGGAGTCGCGTGTGGGTGGGGCGCAGAGTGCCCGTGCGCCCACCGTACGGACGGCCGACCGGCCGGTTCGGTTCAGGCCGCGCCGCTCACGACGACCGGAGGAAGCTCCGCTTCGAGCAGCATCTGGGACGCGTGGTCGACGAGGCTGCGGAGGACCGGCTGGTAGGCCTCGTCGCCGCCGAGTTCGTCCAGGATCCGGTAGGCCTCCGCGCGGAAGCCGTCGATCTCGGCGCGGTAGCGGTCGAGGGCGAGGGGCGTGCGGAGCATGCTCGCCAGTTCCCTCCTGGCCTGGTGCGACCGGCTCGCGGCGGCGCACAGCCCCAGCATGTGTTCCCGGGAGAGGGGGGACGCGTCCTCTAGGACGGAGGCGAGCAGGTAGGTCACGGTGCCGTTGGCCAGGTCTTCGTCGCGCCCGGACAGGATGTCTTCCTGGTCGTTGAAGAGCTGCCACAGGATTCCGAAGATGTAGCCGAATTCGCGCCAGAGTTCGACCTTCTCATGCGTCGTTCCGGAGAATAAGGCGGCCATGGCGGTGATCATGCCGAAGGGGGCGCCGGATTTTCCGCGGTATGTCTGCACCACCGATGTGCGGGAGGCGTTGCGGATGTCCCCGCGCATGTCGTCTATCTGGCCGTCGACTCCGATGATCCAGCCGTTCAGGATCTCGTTTATCAGAGCGCCGTGCGTCGTTTCCGGGAGATCTTGCGCCAGGACGATCTGAATGGGGAGCGCATTGCCGATGATGACGGAGGCGAGCAGTGCTTCGTCCTCGGTGAGGGCGCCGGAGATGGACGCGCCGTCGGCATCGGCCAGGTCATCGAGATAGCAGGCCGAGGTCCACCACAGCAGGTGCACCGCCGACAGCGGGACGGCCGGGCCGGGATTCCCCGTCTCTATGGCGTGCGTGAGCAACGGGAGCACTGACAGGGGATGTCTCAGTTTCCGCTGTTCCAGGAGCCTTGCGACGCAGTTCCGTGTGGTCGCGGCGGCCGGGCCGAGTCGGTCCAGAGCGGCTTCGATCTCCGTATCGATGTCCTGCGCGACCTTCCGGTGCAGGTCCAGATACGACATGGAATTCAAGAGTGGCCTCCATCGTGGAATGAGCGTGGGGGTGAGGTGCGCACCCTTTGAGCCGTGTGACTGGCCGATTCGATCATTCCGGAGGAAGGGGATCCAGAGCGATTTTCAGTCGATGTGGCCGGATCCTATTAGTTGACTCGTTAAACTACCGCCGGTAATGAACATTTCACGCCATGCAATGGATCAGTAATGGCCATCCATCGAGGTGGTCGCCCACTCCGGCTGCCGCAGTTCGCCGGGTGGCCCGAATTCGACCATGTAGGGCTTGAGGTCGAGTACAGGTGTGCCGTCCACGGCGTCGAGGCCCACCACGCGGACGTCCAGCCCGTCGACCTTCACCACCCGGCACCGCGACACACCCAGCCGGTTGGGCCGGTTCTTCCCGTGCTGCGCGAAGACGCCGACCAGTGGCCGGTCCGGGTTGTCGCGCGGGTGCCGCGTACCCGTCTCGATCCTCTCGACGGGCACCCGGTCGAAGTGGTGGACGACCTCGACGTGCGAGAAGTCCTCCAGCCCGTGGAGGGCTTCCGGACCGAACCGGCCGCCGTCCAGGCGGATCACCGCCGTCTCCCGCCCCCAGCCGTCGTCCACGACCTCGGCGCGACCGCCCACGGCCGCACCCACCGGCTCCGACTCCGCCACCGTGTCCCCCTCGTGCCGTCGCTCGGGCGGACGCCCTTCGTCCGCGCGTCGTGCCCGGTCCCTGTCCGCGCGCGGCCGTTCGACCGCGTCCGCGCGCCGCCACTCGCCCGTGTCCCGGGCGGCCCGGCCCGGCCGCGGGTCACACCGGCCGGACCGCGACGCCGTCGAGCGCCGCCAGCAGTTCCGGCAGGTCGGGATCCCCCTCCCGGGGGACCGTGAGCACTTCGCCCGGCTCCTCGTCCAGGAGGACGAAGGCCGCCTCGCCGGTACGGGCCACCAGCGACCAGCCGGGCCCGTCCACGCGCAGGGTCCGGGCCCCTTCGCCGGCGAAGGAGGACCGCACGCGGCCGGGCGGCGGCGGGGTCCGCGTGTACTCCATCGCCTCCTCCAGCGCACGAGCCAGCCCGGGGTGCGCCGCAGCGGCGGCCCCGCCGTCCGTCGCCACGCGCTCGCGCCAGTCGGCCCATTCCCGGGCGATCTGGTCCGCGCCCAGCCGTCGCTGCACCGGGCCCCACGCCTCGGCCGACGGCGGCGCCAGCGGCACCCGCCCCGTACCGTCCGCACCCTGCTCCGGATCGTGCGGTTCCGGGACCCCCGGTGCGGCCACGGACAACTCCACCGGCCAGCCCGCCAGCGAGACCACGATCGTCCGCTCGTCGGGCGACAGGTCGTACTCCATGCCGCAGTCCCACGACGCGATGGCCGCGGCCACGAGCGAGACGTCGTCGACGACGACCGTCCAGCGCGCGCCCTCCTCGTCCTGGCCCAGCACCAGCCCGTACCCCTCCCGGTTGGGCGCCACGCCCAGCAGGGAGCAGGCCTCGGGGAAGTCGTCCCCCAGGAAGCCGGGGAACTGCGCGGGGGTCAGGAGCACGGCGGTCAGCACGTACAGCGAGCCGCCACCCTCGTCGTCGGACACCTGGCCTCCAGCTTGCTCTCTCGTCGGCGCACCTTAACTAGTCGGTAACCCGTGCGTCGAGAGCTGCGGGCCACGATTTCCAAGGCCGCCACCTGCACGTAGAGTTGGGGACCCGCCACAGAAAGGGACACCCGGTGCAGCGTTACGACCGGCTGAAGGAGATCCTCCGGCTCGACCCCGACGAGGACTTCCTCGCCATCTACCGGCTCACCACCACCTACGAGTTCCCCTGGGACTTCGCCCGCGCCCTGGAGCTCGCGCTGTTCCGGACATACGCCGTCCCCAGCATCGGCGGCCTGCTGGCCGAGACCGCCGAGTTCACCGAGCGCACCCAGAAGCGCTACGACGACACCGCACTGCTCCTCGACGCGGTCGTCGAGCACGGCTTCGACAGCGACACCGCGCGCACGGCGATCCGCCGCGTCAACCAGATGCACCGCAGCTACGACATCTCCAACGACGACATGCGCTACGTCCTGTGCACGTTCGTGGTGATTCCGGCGCGCTGGCTGGATGCCTACGGCTGGCGTCCCATGACCCACCACGAGCGCCGGGCGAGCTCCAACTACTACGCCACGCTCGGCCGGCACATGGGCATCACGGACATCCCGGGCTCCTACGAGGAGTTCGAAGCCACCCTCGACGCCTACGAAGCGGCCCACTTCGGCTGGGACAAGGGCGCCCGCTCGGTCGCCGACGCCACCCTCGACCTGATGGCCTCCTGGTACCCGGCGCCGCTCGCACCCGCCGTGCGCCGCGGGGGCGTCGCCCTGCTCGACGACTCACTGATCGACGCCTTCCGGTTCGAGGCCCCGCGCGCCGGGGTCCGGAAGCTGGTGCAGGGTGCGCTGAGGCTGCGGGGCCGTGCGGTCCGGCTGCTGCCCCCGCGCCGGACCCCGCACTACGCCCGCCAGAACCCGGAGATCAAGGGCTACCCCGGTGGCTACGACGTGGGTGAGCTCGGCACGTTCCCCGTGCCCGGCTCGGGCGGCTGCCCCGTGCCCCATCCCCGCCGGCCCGCCGGAGCCGAGGCCCAGCCCCCGGCCTGATCCCGGCCACCTGCGCGGGCGCCGGGTGCGGTGCCGACGTACCGGCGTTCCGGCGTTCCGGGCGGGCGTGCTGCCCGGCAGCGTGTGCGGGGGCGCTCAGGTCAAGGACGGCGCGCTGCCAGTGCCAGGAAGCGGTGCTCCTCGTCCGCGTACGAGGTCATCTCCCAGCCCGCGGCGGCCAGCAGCGGGCCGAGGTTGTGCTCGGCCCGCAGGTCCTGCGGGGTCAGCTCGCGGCCCTGGCGCGCGGCGAGCGCCGCCCGCCCGATCGGGTGGAAGAGCGCGAGCCGGCCACCCGGGCGGACCACACGCCACAACTCGTGCAGGTTCGCCGGGGGATCGGGCAGGTGGGCGATGAGCCCGGCGGCGAACACCGCGTCCAGCGCCTGGTCGCGCAGCGGCAGCCGGGCCACGTCGGCGATCAGCAGCGCGCCCTCGGCGGCGCGCCCGGCCCGTTGAGCGGCGGCCAGCATCTGCGGGGTGAGGTCCACGCCGAGCACGGTCCCCGTGGGCCCGACGGCCGCCCGCAGCGCGCCCAGGGCGCGCCCGGTGCCGCAGCCCGCGTCGAGCACCCGGTCCCCGGGCCGCAGCCCGCACTCCGCCACGGCGGTGGCGAAGGCGGGCCCGTCCTCCGGGAACTTACGGTCCCAGTCGGCTGCCCGCGCCCCGAAGAACTCCTGCACGTGCGTGTGGTCTTCGCTCATGGGCCCATGATCCCCCACGACTGCGCGTCCGGGTGTCCGCGGGCCGTGCGCAAGGTGGCGCCTGGGGTGATCGAAGGTGAACGTAGCTCTGTCATATTCCAGCACTTCCAGCTGCTTTCGAAATGCGCCCCCTGTTCGCGCCCTCACCCGGACTAGCGTCCGGTGGCCATGGGACACCTGGGACATCTGGACCATGCCGCCTACGGCTGGCTGACACCCGTGCTGTCATATGTGATGGCATCGATCGGCGCCGCCCTCGGGCTGCGCTGCACGGTCCGCGCACTCGCCGCGACCGGAGCCGTCCGCCGCAATTGGCTCCTCACGGCGGCCTCCGCCATCGGCACCGGCATCTGGACCATGCACTTCGTCGCGATGCTCGGCTTCGAGGTCACCGGTACCGAGATCCGCTACAACGTGCCGCTCACCATCCTGAGCCTGCTCGTCGCCGTGCTGGTCGTCGGCGCCGGTGTCTTCGCCGTCGGCTACGGCAGCGCCCGCGGCCGTTCCCTCGTACTGGGCGGCCTCACCACCGGACTCGGTGTCGCCAGCATGCACTACCTGGGCATGGCGGCCCTGCGCCTGCACGGCGAGGTCTCCTACGACCCGCTCGTCGTAGGCCTCTCCGTCGCCATCGCCGTGGTCGCGGCCACCGCCGCCCTCTGGGCCGCGCTCAACATCAAGTCGCCCGTGGCCGTGGCGGCGGCCTCGCTCGTCATGGGCGCGGCCGTCAGCAGCATGCACTACACGGGGATGATGGCCGTCGCCGTCAGCGTCAGCCCCTCGGACGCGGCCCTGTCCGGGGCCACCGCGATGCAGTTCATCTTCCCGCTCGCCGTCGGACTGGGCTCCTACCTGTTCATCACCGCCGCCTTCGTCGCGCTCTCCCCGACGGCCGACGAGCGCGCCGCCTCCGCCTCCGCCCGGCATCTGGGGGAACGCACCGCGGCCGCCCGCTGACGGCCGAGCCCCCCGCGCCCCCGCGACCCTCCGCAGACCGCAGACCGCAGACCGCAGACCGCAGACCGCAGACCGCAGACCGCAGACCGCAGACCGCAGACCGGCGGTACGACCCGCCGGCCGACCGCACCCGTAGGCAGCGCCCGGAACGAGGAGCCCATGCGCACACCCCGCAGAAGACCGGAAGCAGCGGCGCCGCGGCTGCCCGCGCCCCCGGCACGCGGCCGCCGGGCCCATGCCGGGCCACCGGCCGAGGAACCGGCGGAGGACCCGGCGCGGCAGCAGCCGGGCCGGGCCGACGACGGCCGCACGCCCCGGCCGGCCGTCCCGCCCCGGCGAGGTCCCCGGACCCGGCTGCGCCCCGCCACCGTCCGAGCGAAGATCGTCTCCCTGCTGATGGTCCCGGTCGTCTCGCTCCTCGCGCTCTGGGCCTTCGCCACCGTCAACACCGCTCAGGACATAGCCCGGCTGGGCCGGATCCAGCAGGTCGACTCCGAGATACGCGTCCCCGTCGCAGCCGCCGTCGCCGAACTCCAGGCCGAACGGCGGGCGGCCGTCCGCCTCCTGGCCGACCCCGCCGCCGACCCGGGCACCCTGGACCAGCAGGCCCGCCGCACCGAGACCGCGGTCCGCGCCCTGCGGCTCGGCGACCGCCACACCGTCGCCGACTCCGGCGACTACCGCTCGGACATCGTGGTCCGCCTCGACGCGTTCGTCGTCGCCGCAGAGGAGCTGGGCTCGGCCCGCAAGGACATCACCGACCGCCGGGCCACCCCCGAGGCTGCCTTCGCCATCTACACCCGGGTGGTCGACGCCGCTTTCGCCGTGGGCGGCTCCCTGACCGGGGGTGAGAACGCCGAACTCGGCCCCGACGCCCGGATCCTGCTCGAATTCGCCCGCGCCGCGGAGCTGCTGTCACGAGAGGACGCCCTGCTCGCACTGCCGGGGCAGCGTAGCGCCGAAACGCTTCGGCAGCTGACCGGCACCATCGAGTCCCGCCGCGCGCTCACCGAGAGCGCGGCGCGGGACCTGCCGGCCGCCCAGCAGGACGCCTGGCAGTCCGTAGCCAAGAGCTCCGCCTACGCCGACCTCACCGGTGCCGAGGACCGGGCGCTGGCCGCCGGCACCTCCCGGGACGGCCGCGGGGCACCCGCCGGGTGGGAGACCGCCCACAGCGGCATCAGCACCTCGATGCGGGAGATCGCGGAGGCCGCCCGCACGGCGGCCGCGGACCGGGCCGACCCCGTCTCTGAGGGGGCGTTCAGCCCTGCGGGCGCCGCCGTGCTGCTGGGCCTGGCGGCCGTCGCCGCCTCCCTCGTCATCTCCGTCCGGATCGGCCGGGTCCTGGTCGTCGAGCTCGTCTCACTGCGCAACACCGCCCTGGAGATCGCCCACCGTAAACTCCCGGACGCGATGGACCGGCTGCGTGCCGGCGAGGAGATCGACGTCGTCGCCGAGACCCCGCCCGGTCCGCCCGCGGACGACGAGATCACCCAGGTCGGTGAGGCCCTGGGCACGGTCCACCGGGCCGCGCTCAGCGCCGCCGTCGAACGGGCGGAACTCGCCAGCGGGGTCTCCGGAGTCTTCGTCAACCTCGCCCGCCGCAGTCAGGTCCTCGTGCACAAGCAGCTCACGCTGCTCGACTCGATGGAGCGGCGTGCCGACGACCCGAACGAGCTGGGCGACCTCTTCCGCCTCGACCACCTCACGACCCGGATGCGCCGGCACGCCGAGAGCCTGATCATCCTCTCGGGTGCGGCCCCCGGCCGGGCCTGGCGGATGCCCGTCCCCCTGACCGACGTGGTCCGGGCCGCCGTCTCGGAGATCGAGGACTACCCGCGCATCGAGGTCCGTCGGCTCGCCGAGGCCGCGGTGGTCGGCGGAGCCGTCGCCGACCTCACCCACCTGCTCGCCGAACTCATCGAGAACGCCGCCCAGTTCTCGCCCCCGCACACCAAGGTCCGGGTCAGCGGTGAACCGGTCGGCACCGGTTACGTCCTGGAGGTCGAGGACCGCGGCCTGGGCATGGGCCGCGAAGCCCTGAGCGATGCCAACCGGCGCATCGAGCAGTCCGAGGACCTCGACCTCTTCGACAGCGACCGGCTCGGCCTCTTCGTCGTCAGCCGCCTCGCCGCCCGGCACGGAATCAAGGTGCACCTGCGCACCTCGCCCTACGGCGGCACCACCGCCGTGGTGCTCCTGGCCCACTCCCTGCTCCAGGGCGCCGTCGGAGCCGGGGCACCGGCCGCAAGCCCGGCCGGTGCCGGCGCCAGTACCCATGTCGACGTCGATGCAGGTGCCGTTCCGGGCCGCGGGCACCGGGAGGAGCAGGCCGCCGCCCCGCGGACGGCCCCGTCCAGGGCCTCGTCCCCCGGCCACTCGCGGGACCCGGCAGCGGCGGCGAACCGGCCCCCCGGCGTGATCGCCGTACGGGACGACGCGCGCGGCCCGGCCCTCGTGCGGGACGGCGGGCCCGGCGCCCCGGTCCGTAGCGGCGCGGCCGCCGACGCGGCCGAGGACCAGCGCCCGGCACCGGTGGCGCCGCTGCGGCCGCGCCCCACGGGCGGCGCGGGCGCCCGTACACAGGCCGCCGCGCCGTCCGCGCTGTCCGCGGCATCGTCGGGCCCCGCGGCCTCCGCGGGCCCCTCCTCGGCCTCCGCGGGCCCCGCGGCCTCCGCGGGCCCCTCCTCGGCCTCCGCGGGCCCCTCGGCCTCCTCGGACTCCTCGGACTCCGTGACGGAACTCCCGCGCCGGGTGCGCCAGGCCAGCCTGGTCCCTCAGCTCCGCGAGGCCCCCACCCTCCAGGAGCCCGCCGGCGTCCGGCTGCCCGAGGACCCGCCGGGGCGTAGCCCGGAACAGGCCCGGGACCGGATGGCGGCCTACCGGGCCGGATGGGTCCGCGGCGCCGAGGAGAACTCCCCCCACGCAGGCAGCGAAGGAGACGTGTGATGATCGAACACCAGAGGATCGGCCACGACGGCATCCGCTGGGCGGGTGAACTCGACTGGCTCCTGGACGACCTGGTGCACCGGGTCATCGAGGTCCGGCACGCCGTGGTCCTCTCCAACGACGGTCTGGCGGTCGGCGCCTCCAGCGCGCTCAGCCGGGAGGACGCCGAGCACCTGGCAGCGGTGGCCTCCGGCTTCCACAGCCTGGCCAAGGGCGCAGGCAGGCATTTCCACGCCGGGGGCGTCCGTCAGACGTTGGTCGAGATGGACGAGGGTTTCCTCTTCGTCGCTGCGGCCGGAGACGGCTCCTGCCTGGCCGTGCTCAGCACCGCCGGCGCCGACATCGGACTGATCGCCTACGAGATGGCCCGGCTGGTGAAGCGGGTCGGCGAACACCTCTACACCCCGACCCGGTTCGCGGCGCGGCCGCCGGCCGCAGGCTGAGGGCGGCGGTCCGCCCCATGAACGGCCAGTGGTACGACGCCGAAGCAGGTCCGCTCGTACGCCCGTACGCCATGACCGGAGGGCGTACGAAGCCGGGGCCGCACGGGGTCCGCTTCGACCTGATCGCCCTGGTCGCGGTGGATCCGGAGGGCGGCGCGGACGAGGCGGCCGAGTCGCTGCTCGGCCCCGAACACCGGGCACTGCTGGGGCTCTGCCGGTCCGAGACCCAGTCGGTGGCGGAACTCGCCGCCGACGCCGATCTGCCCGTGGGAGTCGTACGGGTACTCCTCGGGGACCTGCTGGAGGGCGGGCACGTCAGGGTCAGCCGTCCGGTACCCCCCGCCCAACTGCCCGACGTACGGATTCTGCGTGAAGTCATCGAGGGATTGAGAGCGCTTTGATGGAACACCACGACAACCGGACCTCCGGATCGCCCGGAGAAGCCCTGGACACGGATCCGGGATCGGTGGGGGAGGACGGTGAACCGGCCGCCCTCGCGCTGAAGATCCTCGTGGCGGGCGGCTTCGGGGTGGGCAAGACCACGCTGGTCGGTGCGGTGAGCGAGATCCGGCCGCTGCGCACGGAGGAGCAGCTGAGCGAGGCGGGTGAACTGGTCGACGACACGGGGGGCGTGGACCAGAAGACGACCACGACCGTGGCCATGGACTTCGGGCGGATCACCATCCGGTCCGGGCTGTCCCTCTATCTGTTCGGCACCCCGGGGCAGGACCGGTTCTGGTTCCTGTGGGACGAGCTGTCGCAGGGGACGCTCGGTGCGGTGGTGCTCGCCGACACACGGCGGCTGGAGGACTGCTTCCCGGCGGTCGACTACTTCGAGCACCGGCGCATCCCCTTCGTCGTCGCCGTCAACTGCTTCACGGAGGCACGGCGCTACGGCGCGCACGACGTGTCGCGCGCACTGGATCTGGAGCAGGGCACTCCGGTGGTGCTGTGCGATGCACGCGACAAGGACTCGGGCAAGGAAGTGCTGATCAGGCTGGTCGAGTACGCCGGGCGGGTGCACACCGCCCGGCTGCTGGATTCGGTGGGGCCGCAGGCCGGTTCCGGGTGAGCCGGGGTACTCGGCGTGGACCTGGCCGACCCGGCGAATCAGGTGGACCGGGCGGACCGGGTGGACCGGGTGCGCCCGGCGGGCGCGTGCGGACCGGCCCGGCCCGGCCCGGTGGGTGGATCAGTCGGCGACCCCGGCGACGGCGATCACCTTGTCGATCGGGACACGGACCAGGAGTTCGCCCGGCACGGCGTTGCGGCGGCCGTACGCCTCGGCCTCCTCCTCGCCCATGTAGCGGGCGGCGATACGCGTCGCCCAGGCGAGCATCCCGTCCACGTCGTCGGCGTGTCCGCTGATCTCCGCGCGGCCCTGGAGGACCACGTAGGAGAACGGCGGCCGGTCGTCGTCCACGCACAGCGCGACGCGGCCGTCCCTGGCCAGATTGCGTCCCTTGACGGTGTCCTTCCCGGTGTTGAAGACGAAGGAGTCCCCGTCGAGCACGAACCAGATGGGCGCGACGTGCGGACTTCCGTCCTCGCGGACGGTGCAGAGCTTTCCGGTGCGGGTGGAACGGGAGACGAATGCCCGCCATTCCTCTTGAGTCATCTTCTTCGCCATGGGTACATCCTCCTTGCCGGAAAGGCGCTGGTGGGGAAGGCTTGCGGCACGAGTACGCGGGGTGGGGCGCGGCCGAACGGGCCGCGTCGACGGGGAGGGGCCTGGAATGGCACTGGACAAGCAACTGGACTGGCTGCTGGACGACCTGACGCGCAGGGTCCCGCAAGTGCGGCACGCGGTGGTCCTGTCCAATGACGGTCTGGTGACAGGGGCGAGCGCGGGGCTGCCGCGGGAGGACGCGGAGCACCTGGCGGCCGTCGCGGCGGGGCTGCAGAGTCTGGCGAAGGGTTCGGGACGGCACTTCAGGGCCGGTGAGGTCCGGCAGACGATGGTCGAGTACGACGACGGGGCGCTCTTCGTCATGGCGGCCGGCGCGGGCAGCTCCTTGTGCGTGCTGAGCGCGGCCGAGGCGGACATCGGTCAGGTCGCCTACGAGATGACGCTGCTGGTCAACAGGGTGGGCGAGCACCTGGGAGTCGCGGAGCGCCGCATCACCGGCGGCTGAGCCGGCGGCGGATCCGGCGGCGGCTCTCGGCGGGCGCGTGGAGTTTTCCACAGGCCTCGCGGGGTGTCGTCGCAGCACGTTACGGTCTTCACGCAGAGTAATCATTGCTCGTGGGGGAGGATCGTGATGACGTACATGGTGACCGCACCGCCGCAGGACCGGGCCGTGCGCGAGGAGGACCCGGCGGCCGCCCGCGGCGACCGTACCGACTGTGCCGACCGTGCCGCGCAGCCGCTCGTGGGCAGTGCGCAGGCCGCAGGGGAACTGGGGCTGACGCGCGGCGAGTTGGCCAGGGCCGTCCAGCTGGGGATCGTGCGGGCCGGGCCGCCGACGACCGGCGGGGCCGCACGCTTCGCACGGGCGGAGCTGGCGCGGGTGCGGGCCGCGGCCGAAGGCCCGCCGGACGCGCTGCGCCGCCGGGTCGAGACCGTGGCCGGGGCGCAGGCGGCGGCCGAGGTGCTGGGGATCGGCCCGAGCCGGTTCACCCGGCTCGCGCGCTGCGGGCACTTCATCCCCGTCGGCTACCGGATCAATCGCTACCGCGCCGTCGTGTGGCTCTATCTGACCGTGGAGCTCAGGGAGTTCGCCGACCGGCAGCCGGACCTGCTGCGCGGGAGGGCGTCCGCCCAGGACCGGGACCTGCTGGAGGCCAAGGGGGACCTGCGCCCGCGCACCTGGCGCGGGCGGCATGTGGGACTCCTGCTGAGACGGACCGCCGACCCATGGGCCCGAGCGGCCGTGCTGGCAGGCGTGCTTCCCGAGGACGAGCTGCGCGAGGCCGTGCCCGATCCGGCGGAGCGGATTGTCCTGGCCGCGCTGGCCCCGCCCCCGCCGTACGGGCATCCGCAGGTTCCCGCAGCCGCCGCGGTGGCGGAGGGGCTGCTGCGGGCCGGGCCGCCCGACGAGGTCCACTGGTACCGCAGCAGCCTGGAGTTCGCCCTGACCGGGGCCCGTGGTCAGTCGAAGTCGACCGGGGAGAGAGGCCCGATGTAGACCCAGGCCCCCTCCTCGCGGGAGAAGGCGCTGTGCTCGCGCAGTGAGCCGGTGTGCCGGCCCTCCCGGTAGTGCGCGCGGAACTCCACCGAGCCCTCCGTCTCGAACATCCCGCCGCGCTCCGTCGCGAGGATCTCCAGCCGCTCCCAGCGCTGCCCGGGATCCAGGTCGAGGGCGGCCGGGCGCGTCGAGGAGTGCCAGGAGCGCAGCAGGTAGGCGGCGTCACCTACCGCGAAGGCGCTGAAGCGGGAGCGCATCAGCAGTTCGGCGGTGGGTGCCTGCCGGTCACCGGAGTGGAAGCGGCCGCAGCACTCCGGATAGGCGGCGGGCAGCCCGCAGGGGCACGGCAGGGCGGGGGTGGGCATCGGTCTGCTCAGTTCTTCGGTGCGGGATCGGACGACCGGCCCGGCTGGTCCGGGCTCGGCTGCTGGGCGTGGTACGGGCGGAAGAGTCCCTCCTGGACCACGGAGACCAGCAGTCTGCCCTCCAGGTCGTAGATGCGGCCCCGGGCCAGGCCCCGGCCCCCGTGCGCGATGGGCGACTCCTGGTCGTACAGGAACCACTCGTCGGCCCGGAACGGCCGGTGGAACCACATGGCGTGGTCGAGCGAGGCCATGTCGAAACCGCGCATGCCCCACAAGGGCTCCACGGGGATGCGCACGGCATCGAGGAGGGTCATGTCACTGGCGTAGGTGAGGGCGCAGGTGTGCACGAGCGGGTCGTCGCCCAGGGGGCCGACCGCTCGCATCCACACCGCGCTGCGCGGATCGGCGCCCTTGAGCTCCTCGGGGGTCCAGCGGAGCCGGTTCACGTAGCGGATGTCGAAGGGCTGGCGGCGGGCCATCCGCTCCAGTGCCTCCGGCAGCGCCCCGAGGTGCTCGCGGATCTCGTCCGCGACCTTGGGGAGCGTGTCGGTATGGGGGACGTGGTGAGGAGGCAGCTGGTGCTCGATGCTGCCTTCCTCCGGATGATGGAAGGAGGCGGTGAGATTGAAGATCGTCTTGCCCTGCTGGACCGCGGTGACCCGGCGCGTGGTGAAGGACCGCCCGTCGCGCACCCGCTCCACCTGGTACACGATCGGCACCCCGGGGCTGCCGGGGCGCAGGAAGTACGAGTGCAGCGAGTGGACCGGACGGTCGCTCCCGACGGTGCGGCCCGCGGCCACCAGCGCCTGGCCGGCGACCTGGCCGCCGAAGACGCGCTGGAGGGACTCCTGCGGGCTGGCGCCGCGGAAGATGTTGACCTCGATCTGCTCCAGATCGAGCAGATCGACCAGTCTCTCGGCGGGGTTCGTCATCAGAGGATCTCCACTGTCGGGTCCGGGCGGTCCGGCGGCCTGCCGGATCAGGTCACAGGGCGCCGAGTTCGCCGACCGAGGTGACGCGGACGACCGCCCGGCCCTCCTCGTCGGACGCGGCCAGGTCGACCTCGGCGCTGATGCCCCAGCCATGGTCGCCGTTCGGGTCGGCGAAGGTCTGGCGGACGCGCCACAGACCGTGCGCCGCGTCCTCCTCGATCCGGAGGAGCTTCGGGCCGCGGGCGTCGGGGCCGGTGCCCAGGTCGTCGTACTCGTCCCAGTACGCGTCCATGGCCTCGCCCCAGGCGTCGGCGTCCCAGCCCGACTCGGCGTCGAGCTCGCCCAGCATGTCGACGTTGTCGAGGGCGGCCAGCTCCACCCGGCGGAACATGGCGTTGCGGACCAGGACACGGAAGGCGCGCGCGTTCGCGGTGACCGGCTTGACCTGGTCGGCCTTCTCCTGGGCCTGCTCCGCCGTCTCCACCTCCGGGTTCGCCAACTGCTCCCACTCGTCGAGCAGGCTGGAGTCGACCTGGCGGACCAGCTCGCCCAGCCAGGCGATCAGGTCCTCGAGGTCCTCGGACTTGAGGTCGTCGGGGATGGTGTGGTCCAGCGCCTTGAACGCGCTCGCGAGGTAGCGCAGCACGATGCCCT
Organism: Streptomyces sp. NPDC090021; assembly: GCF_044748225.1. NCBI lineage: Bacteria > Bacillati > Actinomycetota > Actinomycetes > Kitasatosporales > Streptomycetaceae > Streptomyces > Streptomyces sp. NPDC090021. The sequence continues at coordinate 39,579 of NZ_JBIVFO010000056.1, forward strand.
CGGTGCGGGCCAGCTCGTAGAAGGAGGTGAACTCAGTGAAGGTCATCGCGCGTTCGTACATGTCGCGGATGATCGACTTCGGGGAGACGGGGTGGTCGCGCACCCAGGGGTGGCTCTTGGCGTACACGTCGTAGGCGTGGGAGAGGAGCTCTTCCAGAGGCTTGGGATAGGTGACGTCCTGGAGCCGCTCCATCCGCTCCTCGTACTCGATCCCGTCGGCCTTCATCTGGCCGACCGCGATCCCGCGCTCCTTGTTCTGCTGGGCGGCAAGGATCTGGCGCGGGTCGTCGAGGGTGGACTCCACGACGGACACCATGTCCAGCGCGTACGAGGGGGACTCCGGGTCCAGCAGGTCGAAGGAGGCCAGCGCGAAGGTGGACAGCGGCTGGTTGAGCGCGAAGTCCTGCTGGAGGTCGACGGTGAGCCGGATGGTGCGGCCCTCGGTGTCCGGGGCGTCGAGCTTCTCCACCACGCCGCCGTCCAGCAGCGAGCGGTAGATCGCGATGGCTCGCCGGATGTGCCGCAGCTGGGCCTTGCGCGGCTCGTGGTTGTCCTCCAGCAGGGAGCGCATCGCCTGGAAGGCGTCGCCGGGCCGGGCGATCACCGACAGCAGCATGATGTTGGTGACCTTGAAGCGCGAGGTCAGCGGTTCCGGGTCGGCGGCGATCAGCTTCTCGAAGGTGGTGTCCGACCAGGCGACGAAGCCCTCGGGGGCCTTCTTGCGGACCACCTTGCGGCGCTTCTTCGGGTCGTCGCCCGCCTTGGCGAGCGCCTTCTCGTTCTCGATGACGTGCTCGGGCGCCTGGGCGACCACGAAGCCCGCCGTGTCGAAGCCGGCCCGGCCGGCCCGTCCGGCGATCTGGTGGAACTCGCGGGCGCGCAGCGTACGGACCCGGTTGCCGTCGTACTTGGTGAGCGCGGTGAACAGCACGGTGCGGATGGGGACGTTGACGCCGACCCCGAGCGTGTCCGTGCCGCAGATGACCTTCAGCAGACCGGCCTGCGCGAGCTTCTCCACCAGGCGCCGGTACTTGGGCAGCATGCCGGCGTGGTGCACGCCGATGCCGTGCCGTACGTACCGCGAGAGGTTCTGGCCGAACTTGGTGGTGAAGCGGAAGTTGCCGATCAGCTCCTGGATCTTGTCCTTCTCCTCGCGCGTGCACATGTTGATGCTCATGAGCGACTGCGCCCGCTCGACCGCCTGGGCCTGTGTGAAGTGCACGATGTAGACGGGGGCCTGCCTGGTCTCCAGCAGCTCCGTGATCGTGTCGGTGATCGGCGTGGTGACGTACTCGTACGACAGCGGGACGGGACGCGTCGCGGAGCGGACCACCGACGTGGGCCGGCCGGTGCGCCGGGTCAGGTCGTCCTCGAACCGCTTCACGTCGCCGAGGGTCGCCGACATCAGGACGAACTGCGCCTGAGGCAGCTCCAGCAGCGGAATCTGCCAGGCCCAGCCGCGGTCCGGCTCGGCATAGAAATGGAACTCGTCCATCACGACCTGGCCGATGTCGGCGTGCTTGCCGTCGCGCAGTGCGATGGATGCCAGCACCTCGGCGGTGCAACAGATCACCGGGGCATCGGCGTTCACCGAGGCGTCACCGGTCAGCATGCCGACGTTCTCGGTGCCGAAGAGCTTGCACAGGTCGAAGAACTTCTCCGACACCAGCGCCTTGATCGGGGCGGTGTAGAAGGTCACCTTGTCCTGGGCCAGGGCGGTGAAGTGCGCACCGGCCGCGACCAGGCTCTTGCCGGAGCCGGTCGGGGTGGACAGGATCACGTTCGCCCCGGAGACGACCTCGATCAGCGCCTCCTCCTGAGCCGGGTACAGAGTGATGCCCTGCTCCTCGGCCCACGAGGAGAAAGCCTCGAAGAGGGCGTCGGGGTCGGCGGTCGGCGGGAGCTGATCAATGAGGGTCACGCCCCCATCTTGCCTGGCTTCCCCCCGGATCAGGGAACCGGAGGACGGGAGGAAGATCACCGGCTGTACGCTGTGCCGTCGATGTGGCCCGAACGAACCGGTCGACAGGGCCCGACACACACCAGCGGGGCGGGGAACGACCATGATGGGTCCGGCGCACTCATTGTCCGGGGCGGCGGCCTGGCTGGGGGTGGGCGCGGCCACTGCGGCCGCCGGCCACCCCATGCCCTGGCCTGTCCTCGTCGTCGGCGCACTGATCTGCGCCGGCGCCGCCCTCGCCCCGGACCTCGACCACAAGTCGGCGACGATCTCCCGCGCCTTCGGTCCGCTGTCCAAAGGGCTGTGCGAGGTGGTCGACAAGATCTCCTACGCCGTCTACAAGGCCACCCGCTCCACGAAGGACCCCCGCCGCTCCGGCGGCCACCGCACCCTGACGCACACCTGGCTCTGGGCCGTGCTGATCGGGGGCGGAGCCTCCGCGCTCGCCGTCACCGCCGACCGCTGGGGCGTGCTCGCCCTGCTCTTCGTGCACCTGGTGCTCGCGGTCGAGGGGCTCCTGTGGCGGGCCGCCCGGATGTCCAGCGACGTCCTGGTCTGGCTGCTCGGCGCGACCAGCGCATGGATCATGGCGGGGGTCCTCGACCAGCCCGGCAACGGTGCGAACTGGCTGTTCACCGAACCCGGGCAGGAATACCTCTGGCTGGGCCTGCCCATCGTGCTCGGAGCCCTGGTCCACGACATCGGCGACGCGCTGACGGTCTCCGGCTGCCCGGTCCTGTGGCCCCTGCCGATCGCAGGGAAGCGCTGGTACCCGATCGGCCCGCCGAAGGCCATGCGCTTCCGCGCCGGCAGCTGGGTGGAGCTGAAGGTCCTCATGCCGGTGTTCATCCTGCTGGGCGGCTTCGGCGGCGCCTCCGCCCTGGGCTTCATCTAGTAGGGCTTGGTCAGGTTGGGGCTGGTGTGGGTGTGCCGCGGTGGCACGTGGGGCAGGCGCCGGTCCATGTCGCGAGGAGGGTCTGTAGC
>NZ_JBIVFO010000057.1:0-38088 GCF_044748225.1 Streptomyces sp. NPDC090021
ACACATGCCATTTCCTCCGGCGTCACATGCCCTCAACGACACACCGCACCCACAGGACACGCACCAACAACACCAACCTGACCAAGCCCTACTAGCCCGCCGTGCGACGCTGGAGACGCCGTCGACCGGCGGACCCCGCAGCCGGCCACCACACCTGGGAGACCCATCCATGAACCCCGCCGAAGGCGAAGCGCGGATCCTCGTCGTCGACGACGAACCGGCCGTACGCGAGGCCCTGCGCCGCAGCCTCGCCTTCGAGGGGTACGCCGTGCAGACCGCCGTCGACGGGCTCGACGCCCTCGACAAGGCGGCCTCGTACGCTCCCGGCCTGATCGTGCTGGACATCCAGATGCCGCGGATGGACGGGCTCACGGCGGCCCGCCGGCTGCGCGCTTCCGGCAGCACCACGCCGATCCTGATGCTCACCGCCCGCGACACCGTCGGCGACCGCGTCACCGGCCTCGACGCGGGCGCCGACGACTACCTCGTCAAACCGTTCGAGCTCGACGAGCTCTTCGCCCGCGTCCGCGCCCTGCTGCGGCGCAGCTCCTACGCCGCCCCGCAGGCGGGCGGCGGGGCCCCCGAGGACGTCCTGACCTTCGGCGACCTGCGCATGGACCTCGCGACCCGCGAGGTCACCCGGTCCGGGCGCCCGGTGGAGCTGACCCGTACCGAGTTCACGCTGCTGGAGATGTTCCTCGCGCACCCCCGCCAGGTCCTGACCCGTGAGCAGATCCTCAAGACCGTCTGGGGATTCGACTTCGAGCCCAGCTCCAACTCCCTGGACGTGTACGTGATGTACCTGCGCCGCAAGACCGAGGCGGGCGGCGAGCCGCGCCTGGTCCACACCGTGCGCGGGGTGGGCTACGTGCTGCGCGCCGGCGAGGGCGGGCCCGAGTGAACCCGCTCGCCCGCTTCCGCGCGCTGCCGCTGCGCTCCCGGCTGGCCCTGCTGGTCACGGTGGCGGTGGCGCTGGCCGTGGCGGGCGTGGCCGCGGTGTCCTGGGTGATGGTCCGCACCCAGCTGCGCGACCAGCTGGACAGCGCGCTGCGCGCCACCAACGCCGAGGCGCAGGCCAATCAGGTCTACCGCTCCATCGGCTGCGTGTCCGTCACCGGCGCGCTCCCGGAGCGGCCCGCCAACAACCTCAGCGCCCAGGTGCAGATCGTGCGGCCGGACGGCAGCCACTGCTGGATCGACGGCCGCAGCACCCTGCGGATCAGCGCCATCGACCTGGAGGTCGCCCAGCGGCGGCGCGGGGCCGCCCTCTACGACGCGACCACCTCCGACGGGGTGGCGGTGCGCGTCTACACCCAGCCCGCCCTGCTCGACGGGCGGGCGGCCGCGCTGACCGTGGCCAAGCCGCTCGCCGACATCGACAAGCCCCTGTCCACACTGGCCTGGGTGCTGCTCCTGGTCTGCGGCGTCGGAGTGGTCGGCGCCGGCGCGGCCGGCCTGTGGGTGGCCCGGACGGGACTGCGGCCCGTGGACGAGCTGACCGACGCCGTGGAACACATCGCCCGCACCGAGGACCTGACGGTACGGATCCCGGACGAGGGCGACGACGAGATCGCCCGCCTGTCGCGCTCGTTCAACTCGATGACCGCGGCCCTGGCCTCCTCCCAGGAGCGGCAGGCCCAGCTGATCGCGGACGCCGGACACGAGCTGCGCACGCCGCTGACCTCGCTGCGCACCAACATCGAGCTCCTCGCGCGCAGCGAGGAGACCGGCCGGGCCATTCCGCCCGACGACCGGCGGGAGCTGCTGGCCTCGGTCAAGGCGCAGATGACGGAACTGGCCTCGCTGATCGGGGACCTGCAGGAGCTGTCCCGGCCGGACGCGGCCTCTCCCGGCCCGCTCGGTGTGGTCGCCCTGCACGAGATCGCCGCTGCCGCGCTGTCCCGGGCCCGGCTGCGCGGCCCGGAGCTGGTGTTCGCCTCGGACCTGGAGCCCTGGTATGTGCGCAGCGAGGCGGCGGCGCTGGAGCGGGCGGTGGTCAACGTCCTGGACAACGCGGTGAAGTTCAGCCCGCCGGGCGGTTTGGTGGAGGTGACGCTGCGGGCGGGCGAGCTGACCGTACGGGACCACGGGCCGGGCATCCCGGCCGAGGACCTGCCGCACGTCTTCGAGCGGTTCTGGCGGTCCCCCTCGGCCCGCGCCCTGCCCGGCAGCGGGCTGGGCCTGTCGATCGTCGCCCGTACGGCGGCCCGCGCGGGCGGCAGCGCCGAGCTGCGGGCGGCGACGGACGGCGGTCCGGGCACGGAGGCGGTGCTGCGTATCCCGGGGGCGCCGACCCCGCCGCCGTCCGAGCCGTCGGTCGACCCTTCGGTCGACCCGTCGGCCGGTCCTCCGGCCGGTCCGTCAGTTGTGCCTGATCAGTGAGGCGACCAGGCCGGAGCGGGTGTTCGGGAAGTCGATGGGGACGATGCCGAGCCCGGTCCGGCCGGCCATCTCCCCGCCGTCGACGAAGGCGTGCACCTGCGGGTTGAGGCTGCCTCCCCGCCACGGGGGTGCGGGGCGAACGCCGGAGGGGGCGGCGGGCCGGTCGGCCCACCGCCCCCTCCGGGCGTGCTGTACGCGCGTACTACTTGATGACGGTGATCCGGTTCGCCACCGGCGGGGCGATCGGCGAGGACTCCGAGGAGTTGTTCGTCAGGTAGGCGTTGAAGCAGTCCAGGTCGGACGCGCCCACCAGCTTGTTCTTGTGCTCCTTCAGGACGGTGAAGCCGTCACCGCCGCCCGCGAGGAACTCGTTCATCGCGACCCGGTAGGTCCTGGCGGGGTCGATCGCCTCACCGTTCAGCCGGACCGAGTCCACGACGATGCGGTCGGCGCCGGCCTTCGTCATGTCGAGGGTGTAGGTGAAGCCCTTCGACACCTGCAGGATCTTCGGGCTGACCCCGTTGACCGGGCCGCTGACCTGCTGCTGGAGCGCGGTGATCAGCTGCGCGCCGGTCAGGTCCACCACGTTCATCATGTTGTTGAACGGCTGGACCGTGAAGGACTCGCCGTAGGTCACCACGCCGTCGCCCTCGGCCCCCGAGGCCTTGTAGGCGAGGTCCGAGCGGATACCGCCCGGGTTCATCAGGGCCAGCTGCGCGCCGCCCTTGTCCGCCGGGGCGAGCGCCTCCAGCTGGGCGTCGGCGATCAGGTCGCCGAGCGGCTTCTCGGGCTCCGCCGAGCCGCGGCCCGGGATGTCGGCCGAGATGAAGCCCTGCGGGCGGTTGGCGATCGGGGCCGCCAGGGCGCTCCAGCGCTGGATCAGCTCGGTCATGTCCGGGGCCTTGGGCTGGTCCCGGGTGACGACCTTGTTGACCGGCTTGGGGGAGGTGACCGGCGTACGGACGATGTCCTTGGTCTTCCGGTCGTAGGTGAGCGTGGTGTCCGTGAACAGCCGGCCGATGGAGGCCGCCGAGGTCACCGCGCGCGGGTTGCCCGCCGGGTCGGGGATGTTGCAGGCGTAGGCCTGGTGCGTGTGGCCCGTGACCAGCGCGTCGACCTTGGCGTCGACGTTCTTGGCGATGTCCACGATCGCGCCCGAGATGCCGGCGCCGGCGCCCGGGACGTCACAGTCGTAGTTGTACGCGCCGCTCGCGGGCAGACCGCCCTCGTGGATCAGCGCGACGATCGACTTCACGCCCTGCTTGTTCAGCTCGGCGGCGTACTTGTTGATCGTCTCGATCTCGTCGCCGAACTTGAGGCCCTTGACGCCCTCGGCGGTCACGACGTCCGGAGTGCCCTCCAGGGTGACGCCGATGAAGCCGATCTTCACGTCGCCCTTCTTCCACACGTAGGTGGGCGACATCAGGGGGCGCTTGGTCTTCTCGTCGGTGACGTTCGCGGCGAGGTACCGGAAGGTCGAGCCCGTGAACTCCTTGCCGAACTCGTAGCAGCCCTCGACCGGGTGGCAGCCGCCGTACGCCATGCGGCGCAGCTCGTTCCTGCCCTCGTCGAACTCGTGGTTGCCGACGCTGGAGACGTTCAGCCCCAGCTTGTTCAGCGCCTCGATGCTCGGCTCGTCGTGGAAGAGACCGGACAGCATCGGGCTGCCGCCGATCATGTCGCCGGCCGCTGCGGTGACGGAGTACTCGTGGCCCTTGCGGGCCTCGCGGAGGGCGGTCGCGAGGTACTCGACCCCGCCCGCGGGTATGGCCTTGGTGGTGCCGTCGGCCTGACGCTCGGTCACGTTGCCGGAGGAGCCCTGCGGGGGCTCCAGGGTGCCGTGGAAGTCGTTGAACGACAGCATCTGTACATCGACGGTCCGGCTCTTGGCCGCACCGCCACCACTCGCGGCTCCGGCCGGCAGTGCGGCGGCGACCATCGCGCCGGCCCCGGCCGTGACGGCGAGGGCGGTGAAGGTCAACCGGCGGGTTCGGCGGTGCCGTTGTGGCGTCGCTGACATGTGGTCCCCTTTGTGGACAGCGATACTGCTCGGGAGGTCCGCCGAAGCCTATGGTCAACGCGCGTAGCTCTACCAGGGGGTAACGGGTATCGCGTTGGTTACACGCAGAAGAAGGACCGACCCCGCGCCCGCTCTGCGCTCGGCGGCCGGGACGGTCGTAGGCTCGTTCCATGACTGACGCAAGCGCGGCCCTGGAGCCGGGACGGCAGATTGAGACCCTCGACGAGCTGACGGGGGAACAGGCCGACGCCGTCCTCGACCTGATCGAGGACGCGGCGCGCACGGACGGCACCACCGCCGTGTCCGAGCAGGGAAGGCTCCAGCTGCGCGGCGGACCGCGCGCGGGCATCCGGCACTTCCTGCTCACCGACGGCGGCCGGCTCGCCGCGTACGGGCAACTGGAGGACACCGACCCGGTGGAGGCACCGGCCGCCGAACTCGTCGTGCACCCGGCGCTGCGCGGCCGCGGCCACGGCCGGGCGATGGGAATGGCCCTGCTGGCCGCCTCCGGCAAGCGGCTGCGGGTGTGGGCCCACGGCGGGAAGTCGGCCGCCCGGCACCTCGCCCAGGTGCTCGGCCTGACCCTCTTCCGCGAGCTCCGCCAGCTGCGCCGGCCCCTCGCCGAGGGCGCCCCGCTCCCCGAGCCGGTCCTCCCGCCGGGCGTGACGGTGCGGGCCTTCCAGCCCGGCACCGACGACGCGGCCTGGCTCGCGGCGAACGCCGCCGCCTTCGCCCACCACCCCGAGCAGGGCTCGCTCACCCAACGTGACCTCGACGACCGCATCGCGCAGCCCTGGTTCGACGCCAAGGGCTTCTTCCTCGCCGAGCGCGACGGCGAGCTCGTCGGCTTCCACTGGACCAAGGTCCACGCGGCGGAACGGCTCGGCGAGGTCTACGTGGTCGGCGTCCTCCCGGGCGCCCAGGGCGGCGGGCTCGGCAAGGCCCTCACCGCGATCGGCCTCCAGCACCTGGCGGCCCAGGGCCTGCCGACGGCCATGCTCTACGTGGACGCCGACAACCCGGCGGCCCTCGCCGTGTACGAGGGCCTCGGCTTCACCACCCACGAGGTCGACCTGATGTACCGCACGGAAAGCTGACCCGCACAAGCCCCAGGCCCAGCCGCCCCGCCCGACCCCGCCGCCTCACGTCAGCCCCGCCGCCCCCATCAGCCTCGCCGGCGTTTGAGGCGCGGGGTCCGGGGGCAGTGCCCCGGCGACGGCGCCGCACCCGCGCACACCCCCCGACCCCCACCACACCCAGCGCCCCCGGGAAGGACTCGTGCGCCAGCCGGAGCCGGGAAGCCATGCGCCATTCACCGGGCATTCAGACGCGCTTGCGACTCTCCCCCAATGCAGCCCCGACTCCGACCGACGGCAGACACCTCCGACGCGCCTGTCCTGCCGCTTGCGCGGAAGAATGGAGTCATGAGTCACAAGCCCAGCGCCGGCCCCACCGAGGTCCCCGCACAGCACCCGTCTCACACGTCCGCCTCCGCCACCGGCGAGCCCACGGACAAGGACACCGGCAAGGACACCGGCAAGGACACCGGCACGGCAGGCGCCCGGGCCTCCGGCGCCGCGGCCCACGCCCGCATAGGCTCCATCGCCGCGCACCGCCCGCACCTCGGCCTCGACCCCGACCTCGACGCCGACCTGGACGCCTACGACGACAAGGACGGCGGGGAACTCCCCCCGAACCGCTTCCTCGACCGGGAGCGCAGCTGGCTCGCCTTCAACGAGCGGGTGCTGGAGCTCGCCGAGGACCCGACGACCCCGCTCCTGGAGCGCGCGAACTTCCTGGCTATCTTCGCGAGCAACCTCGACGAGTTCTTCATGGTCCGCGTGGCCGGCCTCAAACGGCGTATCGCAACGGGTGTCGCCACCCGATCGGCCTCCGGCCTGCAGCCCCGCGAGGTGCTGGACCTCATCTGGACGCGCTCGCGCGAGCTCATGGCCCGCCACGCCGCCTGCTTCCAGCAGGACATCTCCCCGGCGCTGGCCGAGGAGGGCATCCACCTGATCCGCTGGCCCGACCTCACCGAGAAGGAGCAGGCGCGCCTCTTCACGCTGTTCCGGAACCAGATCTTCCCGGTGCTGACCCCGCTGGCCGTGGACCCCGCGCACCCCTTCCCGTACATCTCCGGCCTCTCCCTCAACCTGGCCGTCGTCGTGCGCAACCCCGTCAGCGGCCACCGCCACTTCGCCCGGGTCAAGGTCCCGCCGATCCTCTCCCGCTTCCTGGAGGCCTCCCCGCAGCGCTACGTCCCGCTGGAGGACGTCATCGCGGCGCACCTGGAGGAGCTGTTCCCCGGCATGGAGGTGCTCGCGCACCACATGTTCCGCGTGACCCGCAACGAGGACCTGGAGGTGGAGGAGGACGACGCCGAGAACCTCCTCCAGGCCCTGGAGAAGGAACTCATGCGGCGCCGCTTCGGCCCGCCCGTGCGCCTGGAGGTCGAGGAGTCCATCGACCCCGGCGTCCTGGACCTCCTCGTGCAGGAGCTGAACGTCAACGCCTCCGAGGTGTACCCGCTGCCCGGGCCCCTCGACCTGACGGCCCTCTTCGGGATCGCCTCGCTGGACATCCCGGAGCTGAAGTACCCGAAGTTCGTCGCCGGCACCCACCGCGACCTCGCCGAGGTCGAGTCCGCGCACGCCCCCGACATCTTCGCCGCGCTGCGCGAGCGGGACGTGCTGCTGCACCACCCGTACGACTCCTTCTCCACCTCGGTGCAGGCCTTCCTGGAGCAGGCCGCCGCCGACCCGGACGTGCTCGCCATCAAGCAGACCCTCTACCGCACCTCCGGCGACTCCCCGATCGTGGACGCCCTGATCGACGCCGCCGACTCCGGCAAGCAGGTCCTCGTCCTCGTCGAGATCAAGGCCCGTTTCGACGAACAGGCCAACATCAAGTGGGCGCGCAAGCTGGAGGAGTCCGGCTGCCACGTCGTCTACGGGCTCGTCGGCCTCAAGACCCACTGCAAGCTGTCGCTCGTCGTCCGCCAGGAGGGCGACACCCTGCGCCGCTACTCCCACGTGGGCACCGGCAACTACCACCCCAAGACCGCCCGGCTCTACGAGGACCTCGGCCTGCTCACCGCAGACCCGCAGGTCGGCGCCGACCTCTCCGACCTCTTCAACCGGCTGTCCGGCTACTCCCGCCGCGAGACCTACCGCCGGCTGCTGGTGGCCCCCCGCTCGCTGCGCGACGGACTGATCGCGCGCATCGACAAGGAGGCCGCCCACCACAAGGCCGGCCGCCCCGCGTACGTGCGCCTGAAGATGAACTCGATCGTCGACGAGGCCCTGATCGACTCGCTCTACCGGGCCTCCCAGGCGGGCGTGCCCGTCGACATCTGGGTGCGCGGCATCTGCGCGGTGCGCCCGGGGGTCCCCGGGCTCTCGGACAACATCCGGGTCCGTTCGGTCCTCGGCCGCTTCCTCGAACACTCCCGGGTCTTCGCCTTCGGCAACGGCGGCGAGCCCGAGGTGTGGATCGGCAGCGCCGACATGATGCACCGCAACCTCGACCGCCGTATCGAGGCACTGGTCAGGGTCGCCGACCCGGCCCACCGCGCGGCACTGGACCGGATGCTGGAGACCGGGATGTCCGACGCCACCTCCTCCTGGCACCTGGGCCCGGACGGTGAATGGACACGGCACAGCACGGACGCGGACGGCCAGCCGCTGCGGCACGTACAGGAGACGCTCATAGACGCCCGGAGGCGCCGGCGTGGCTCAGCAAAACCGTAACCCGCAGGCCGGGGAGCCGGACGCAGGTGACGTGCTGGGCACGTACCTGCGTTCGCAGGCCATGGCGTTCCTGCGCGCCATGCGCCAGTACAGTCCGAGCGCCGTGAGCGGGGCCGACGCCGCGGAGAACAGCGGCGCGGCGCGCAGCCTGCGGGGGGCCGCGCGCCGCATCAGCGGATCACTGGCCACGTTCCGGGTGGTGACCGAGTCGTCCTGGGCGGACGGCCTGCGCACCGAGCTGGTGTGGCTGTCCTCGACCCTGGCGGACGAGCACGCGTACGCCGCCCGGCTGGCCCGGCTCACGGACGCGCTGCACCGGCTGTCGGGGTCCCCGGCTCTCCCGGCGCCGCGCGGCTCGGCCGGTGCGCTGACGGTGGGCTCGGCGCGTGCGGGCGCGCTGCTGGACCGCCAGCTGACCCTCGCCCGTACGCGCGCCCACTCGGCCACCCTCCAGGCGCTGGGCTCGTCCCGCTTCCACGCGGTGGCGGACGCGGTGGCGGTACTGGCCTCCGAGGTCCCGCTGGACGCCGTCGCGGCGCGCGGGCGGGTCGGGGAGGTCCTCGTCCCCCTCGCGGCCATGGCCGAATCCCGACTGTCGGCCGCGGTGTCCGCGCTGCCGCCGACCGGTGCCCGCGGGACGACGCCGAGCCCGTACGACGCGGACCACGACGGCCTGTGGCACGAGGTGCGCCGCCTGCTGCGGGTCCACCGGTACGCGCAGGAGGTCCTCGGCGAGGACGTGAGCCGGCCGACGGCCGCGGGCGCGGCCCTGGACCGCCACCGTGACGCCGCCGAGGCCGCCGCCGCCTCCGCCGCCGCGGCCCGTACCCCGCGCATCGCCCCGGCGACGGCCTACACCTTAGGGGTCCTGCACGCCGACCAGCGCCACGAGGTCGAGGCGGCCCGGGCGGACTTCCAGCACCTGTGGCTGAGGGAGCCCGCGGTCACACCGCGGTAACGGCGGGATAACGGATGATGACCCCTGCGTGCGGACGCGCCGGAACACACCGGGTCGTCCGCCACGGTTCACCATCCGTTCACTCGGGCCGGTCGGCTGCTTCACCTGTTCTGCCTAATTTCGGTCGTGCACGGAGACGGCGGCCCGCAGACGCGGCGGCCGGCCCGCGCACCCGACGTAGTAGTCCTCTTCGCACGCCGCCCGGTACGAACGGAAAGCGGCCGGCGGCTTCTGGAAGGAACATCCGAAAGTGAAGCTTCAGCGCAAGAACATGCTTCGTACCTCCGCCCTCGGTGCGCTTGTCGTGTCCGGCGCCCTGGTCCTCACGGCGTGCGGCTCGGACGACAACACCAAGACCGGCGACGGCGCCACCAAGGCCGCCGCTCCGGCCGCCGGCGACGTCAAGTGCGACGACGCCAAGGGCAAGCTGCTGGCCTCCGGCTCCTCCGCGCAGAAGAACGCGGTCGAGCTGTGGATCAAGAACTACATGGCCGCCTGCTCCGGCGTCGAGGTCAACTACAAGTCCTCCTCCTCCGGTGAGGGCATCGTCGCCTTCAACCAGGGCACCGTCGGGTTCGCCGGCTCCGACTCGGCGCTGAAGCCGGAGCAGGTCGAGGAGTCGAAGAAGATCTGCACCGGCGGCCAGGGCGTCAACCTGCCGATGGTCGGCGGCCCCGTCGCCCTCGGCTTCAACGTCTCCGGCGTGGACAAGCTGAACCTCGACGCCGCCACGATCGCCAACATCTTCAACGACAAGATCAAGAAGTGGGACGACGAGGCGATCAAGAAGCTGAACCCCGGCGTCACGCTTCCCTCCACCGCCATCCAGGCCTTCCACCGCTCCGACGACTCGGGCACCACCGAGAACGTCACCAAGTACCTCAAGGCCGCGGCCCCCGACGCCTGGCCGCACGAGCCCGCGAAGAAGTGGGCCGCCCCGGGCGGCCAGGCCGCCTCCGGCTCCGCCGGTGTCGCCGCGCAGGTCAAGCAGGTCGACGGCGCGATCGGCTACTTCGAGCTCTCCTTCGCCAGCTCCCAGGGCATCAAGACCGTCGACCTGAACACGGGCGCCGCCGCCCCGGTCCCGGCCACCGGCGACAACGCCTCCAAGGCCATCGCCGCCGCCAAGATCTCCGGCACCGGCTCCGACCTGGCGCTGAAGCTCGACTACACCACCAAGGCCGAGGGCGCCTACCCGCTCGTCCTGGTGACCTACGAGGTCGTCTGCGACAAGGGCAACAAGGCCGAGACGCTCCCGACCGTGAAGTCTTTCCTGAACTACACCGCCTCGGACGCGGGCCAGAAGGTCCTCCTCGACAACGGCTACGCGCCGATCCCGGCCGAGATCAACGCCAAGGTCCGCGAGGTCATCAACTCGCTGAGCTAGTCCTGAGCTCCAGGAGCCGGTCCTCCCCTCCCTCCCCCGTCCGGGGACGCGGGGAGGCCGGCCCCGGAGCCCCTTCCCCTCCCACCCGGGGGAATCCGGTGCACCGCCGCCAGGGGGCCTGCCCCCACACAGACCGGAAAGACCATGGCTTCCACCACACCCACCCAGATAGACACGGATCCGCCCGTCTCCACGAGCAAGGGGTCCACCGGCCGCGCCGGTGACAAGATCTTCGCCGGGCTCTCCAAGGGCTCCGGCATCACGCTCCTGGTGATCATGGCGTCGATCGCCGCCTTCCTCACCTACCGCGCCTCGATCGCACTGTCGAAGAACGAGGGGAACTTCCTCACCACCTTCGACTGGAACGCGTCGGCCAACCCGCCCGTCTTCGGCATCGCCGTCCTGCTCTTCGGCACCATCGTCAGCTCGATCATCGCGATGGTCATCGCGGTTCCGATCGCCGTCGGTATCGCCCTCTTCATCTCGCACTACGCGCCGCGCAAGCTGGCCGCCCCGATCGCCTACGTGGTCGACCTGCTGGCCGCCGTGCCGTCGATCATCTACGGCATCTGGGGCGCCCTCTTCCTCGTCCCGCAGCTGGCCGGCCTGAACCTCTGGCTCGACGAGTACCTGGGCTGGACCTACGTCTTCGACAAGACCCAGGTCGGCGTCGCACGCTCCCTCTTCACCGTCGGCATCCTGCTCGCGATCATGATCCTGCCGATCGTGACCAGCGTCAGCCGCGAGGTCTTCCTCCAGGTCCCGCGCATGAACGAGGAGGCCGCCCTGGCCCTCGGCGCGACCCGCTGGGAGGTCATCCGGATGTCCGTGCTGCCCTTCGGCCGCTCCGGCGTCATCTCCGCCTCGATGCTCGGCCTCGGCCGCGCCCTCGGCGAGACCATGGCCGTCGCCACCGTCCTGTCGCCGAGCTTCCTCATCTCCGGTCACATCCTGAACCCGGGCGGCGGCACCTTCGCGCAGAACATCGCCGCGAAGTTCGACGAGGCCAACGAGTTCGGCCGTGACGCCCTGATCGCCTCGGGCCTCGTACTCTTCCTGCTCACCCTGCTGGTCAACGGTGCAGCTCGCCTGATCATCGCTCGCCGCAAGGACTTCTCGGGGGCGAACGCCTGATGAGCCACGCACTCCAGGACCAGCGGCCCACCCGGGCCCCCAAGTCCGCCGCTCCCACCAGCCTCACCCGAGGCGGCCTGCCCCGCTGGGCCCCGGCCGGCATCGCGGTCCTCGCGATCGCCCTCGGCTGCGGCATCGGCCTCGTCTTCGACCTCCACAGCAGGATCCAGTGGGGGCTCCTCTCGGCCCTGCTCTTCATCGGCATCACGTACGCCGCCAGCGCGGTGATCGAGAACCGGCGCCAGGCCAAGGACCGCATCGCGACCTCCCTCGTGTGGGTCTGCTTCGTCCTCGCGGTCATCCCGCTGCTCTCGCTGATGTGGACCACCATCAGCCGCGGCGTCAAGCTGCTGAGCGGCTACTTCCTCAGCCACTCCATGAACGGTGTGACCAGCTTCGACGAGGGCGGCGGCGTCTACCACGCCCTGCTCGGCACCATCGAGCAGATCGCCCTGGCCACCCTGATCGCAGCCCCCATCGGCCTGCTGACCGCCGTCTACCTGGTCGAGTACGGCAAGGGCCAGCTCGCCCGGGCCGTCACCTTCTTCGTCGACGTCATGACCGGCATCCCCTCCATCGTCGCGGGACTGTTCATCCTGACGACCTGGAACCTGATGCTCGGCTTCGGCCCCTCCGGCTTCGCCGGCGCGATGGCCCTGTCGATCCTGATGATGCCGGTCGTGGTCCGCTCCACCGAGGAGATGCTCAAGCTCGTCCCGAACGAGCTGCGCGAGGCCGCCCTGGCCCTCGGTGTGCCGAAGTGGCGCGTGATCCTCAAGGTGGTGCTCCCCACCGCCATCGGCGGCATCTCCACCGGTCTGATGCTGGCCGTCGCCCGCATCGCCGGTGAGACCGCCCCGATCATGCTGCTGGTCTTCGGCTCCCAGCTGATCAACGGCAACCCCTTCGAAGGCGCCCAGTCCTCGCTCCCCCTCTACATTTGGGAGCAGTACAAGGTCGGCAGTGAAGCCTCCTACGACCGGGCATGGGCCGCAGCGCTCGTCCTGATCGCCTTCGTCATGATCCTCAATCTGGTGGCCCGCGGCATCGCCCGCTGGAAGGCCCCGAAGACCGGTCGCTGACGCGACTGTATGAAAGCGAAGTGACCCCCATGGCGAAGCGAATCGACGTCAGCGGACTGTCCGCCTTCTACGGCAACCACAAGGCCATCGACGACATCTCGATGACCGTCGAACCCCGCTCGGTGACGGCCTTCATCGGCCCCTCCGGCTGCGGCAAGTCCACCTTCCTGCGCACCCTGAACCGCATGCACGAGGTCACCCCCGGCGGCCGCGTCGAGGGCAAGGTGATGCTGGACGACGAGAACCTGTACGGCGCCGGCGTGGACCCCGTCGCGGTCCGCCGCACGGTCGGCATGGTCTTCCAGCGCCCGAACCCCTTCCCCACCATGTCGATCTTCGACAACGTGGCGGCGGGCCTGCGGCTGAACGGCAGCTTCAAGAAGTCCGAGCTGGGCGACATCGTCGAGCGCTCCCTCAAGGGCGCCAACCTCTGGAACGAGGTCAAGGACCGCCTGAACAAGCCGGGCTCCGGCCTCTCCGGCGGCCAGCAGCAGCGTCTGTGCATCGCCCGCGCCATCGCGGTCGAGCCCGAGGTCCTGCTGATGGACGAGCCCTGCTCGGCCCTGGACCCGATCTCCACGCTGGCGATCGAGGACCTGATCGGCGAGCTCAAGGAGCGCTTCACGATCGTCATCGTGACGCACAACATGCAGCAGGCCGCCCGCGTCTCCGACCGCACCGCCTTCTTCAACCTCGCGGCGGTCGGCCAGCCCGGCAAGCTCATCGAGATCGACGACACGGACCGCATCTTCTCGAACCCGTCCGTGCAGGCGACCGAGGACTACATCTCGGGCCGCTTCGGCTAAAGAGATGTGCGAGACGTCCCGCGGTGCTGCATGGCGGTGCCACCGCGGGACGGAAGAAAGAAAAGAGGGCCGGCTCCCCCTGGGTGGGGGGAGCCGGCCCGCTTTCGTACGCGCGCTCCGCGGGCACGTACCGCTCAGCCGAAGGGCGCAGCCCGGGGGACGACCCCCGGACCTCCAGCAGGGGACGATCGCCGGCCCTAGCCGAAGGCCAGGTTCACGACCCAGAAACTGATCGCCGCAACCAGAGCCGCGGCCGGCATCGTAATGAACCAGCCCAGGATGATGTTCTTGGCGACACCCCAGCGCACCGCGTTCACGCGCTTCGTCGCACCCACGCCCATGATCGCCGAGGTGATCACGTGGGTGGTGGAGATCGGCGCGTGGAAGAGGTACGCCGAGCCGAACATGATCGAGGCGCCGGTGGTCTCCGCCGCGAAGCCCTGCGGCGGGTCCAGCTCGATGATCTTGCGGCCGAGCGTGCGCATGATGCGCCAGCCACCCGCGTACGTACCCAGCGACAGCATCACCGCGCACACGACCTTGACCCAGACCGGGATCGGGTCGTCGGCGGACTGGACATCGGCGATGACCAGGGCCATCACCACGATGCCCATCGTCTTCTGCGCGTCCTGGAGGCCGTGGCCGAGCGCCATGGCGGCCGCGGAGACGGTCTGGGCGATACGGAAGCCGTGCTTCGCCTTGTGCGGGTTGGCGCGGCGGAACATCCACAGGATGACCACCATCACCAGGAAACCGGCGACGAGGCCGACGACCGGCGAGGCGAACATCGGGATGACGACCTTGTCGACCACGCCCGACCAGATGACCTCCGTACCCCCGGCCAGGGCCGCGCCCACCATGCCGCCGAAGAGGGCGTGCGAGGAGGACGAGGGCAGGCCGAAGTACCAGGTGATCAGGTTCCAGGCGATCGCGCCGACCAGCGCCGCGAACAGGATCCACATGCCCGTGGAGCCCGTGGGCGTCTCGATCAGGCCGCTGCTGACCGTCTTGGCCACCCCGCTGCCCAGGAAGGCGCCGGCGAGGTTCATCACGGCCGCCATCGTGAGCGCCGCCCGCGGGGTCAGTGCCCGCGTGGAGACGGAGGTCGCGATCGCGTTCGCCGAGTCGTGAAAACCGTTCGTATACGTGAAACCGAGCGCGACACCGATGGTCACGACCAGAGCGAAGGTGTCCACGAGGTTCAGGACTCCTTGACCGCGATGGTCTCCACCGTGTTCGCGACGTGCTCGAACGCGTCGGCCGCCTCTTCGAGCACGTCGACGATCTGCTTCAGCTTCAGCACCTCGATGGCGTCGTACTTGCCGTTGAACAGGTGCGCGAGCAGCTTGCGGTGGATCTGGTCGGCCTGGTTCTCCAGGCGGTTGACCTCGATCCAGTACTCGGTCAGGTTGTCCATCGTCCGCAGGTGCGGCATGGCCTCGGCGGTCAGCTCGGCCGCCCGCGCCAGCACCTCGATCTGCTGCTCGACACCCTTGGGCAGTTCTTCGATGTTGTAGAGGACGACGAGGTCGACGGCCTCCTCCATGAAGTCCATGATGTCGTCGAGCGACGACGCCAGGGAGTAGATGTCCTCACGGTCGAACGGCGTGATGAAGGAGGAGTTCAGCTGGTGGAAGATCGCGTGTGTCGCGTCGTCCCCCGCGTGCTCCGCCGCCCGCATCCGTTCCGCGATCTCGACCCGGGCGGAAGAGTCCGCTCCGAGCAGTTCCATAAGGAGCTTGGAGCCCGTGACGATGTTGTCCGCGGATGCGGCGAACATGTCGTAGAAGCTCGTCTCCCTGGGGGTCAGACGAAATCGCACGTGAGGTCCTCGGGGTGCATCGGATTCGGTCAGGCTGATGCTAGGCGCATCCCCCGGCCACGGCTAACCGGCGGTTCCCCAGTGTCCTCCATCAGGCAGAGTGAGGACCACGGGCCCCCGCCCCTCGGGCGCAAGCCCGGTATCCTATACCCATGAGGGGTATACATCCCCCTCGCTCCGGACCACGGGAGGACGTATGACGACCATCGAGGCGGAGGGCCCCGGAGCCGGATCCGGCGCGGCGGCGACGGCGGCGACGGCGGCCACCCCCGGCACCTCCCACGAAGGCGGGACCGTCCACGGCTACCACCACCAGAAGGACGAGCACCTCAAGCGGCTGCGCCGGATCGAGGGCCAGATCCGCGGCCTCCAGCGTCTCGTCGACGAGGACGTCTACTGCATCGACATACTCACCCAGGTCTCGGCGAGCACGAAGGCGCTCCAGTCCTTCGCACTCCAGCTGCTGGAGGAGCACCTGCGCCACTGCGTCGCCGACGCGGCGGTCAAGGGCGGGGCGGAGATCGACGCCAAGGTCGAGGAGGCCACGAAGGCCATCGCGCGGCTCCTGCGCACCTGAGCCCCCGGCCCCGCCGCAGCCGCCCGCACGGCGTGGGCCCGGTGCGCGGCACCCGTACGCCCGGTGCGGCACCCGTACGCCCGGCGAGGCGGCGCAGACGGCCGGGCGGCGGCACAGGCAGGCGGGCGGTGGGGCGGGGCAGGCGACCGGGCGGGCAGCACAGGCGACCGGGCGGGCAGCACAGGCAGCCGGTCGGGCGGCACAGGCAGCCCGGCGGCCGGCGGGGCTCGTGACCGACACGGCTAGCGGCCCAGCAGGACCTCGTCGATGCGGTCCAGGCTCAGCCGGTCCTCGACGGCCGCGGACGCGGCGATGATCAGCTCGCCGCACAGTTCGATCTCGGCGAGCGCCACGTGGTCCTGCACCGTCGTACCGCCTGCGGGAGTCACGCGTGTCACCTCAATCTGCCACCGGCCACCGGCCGTCATCGGTCATGCCGCACCACTTGCCGGCGCCCGGCTTCTCAGCGTAGGGAGGACGCCCCTCCCGCCGCATGACACGGATGGACCATTTCCGGATACCCGGCCATGGCCCGATCGCGCCGCTCCCGGACCGCCCGCCCCGCTAGTCGGCGATCTTTCCGGCGTAAATGTCCCCACTCGCGGGCAATACGACGGTCACCGGCGTCCCGAATCCGTACAGCAGCGTGGTCGATGACACATCGATCACGCCATTGTTGACGTAGGTGAAGCGGTGCCTGACCTTCCGCAGCCGCCCCTCCTCGTCCAGGTAGGCGTCGAAGGGGACCGTGTCCTTGCTGAACCCTTTCGCCGCGGCCGCCAGTGCCCCGCGCGTCTCGGCCGACGCGCTCACCGCGGCCCGCCCGATGTCGGTGGTCCCCCGGTAGTGCCGCACCTTGGTGCCCGCCACCTCGGTCTCCCCGACGTACGTCACCTCCTGCGCGGCCCGCAGCAGCTCTGCCGCGATCAGCGGATCGGTGGCCCCGCCGGTGACCAGGTTCCCGTCGGCGAGGGTCGTCGTGTCGATGCGCACCCACTTGTCGGCGGGGACGCCCGCGCCGCGGTTCTTCATGTAGAGCGCGCCGGGTACGAGGAGCTCGGTGATGGGACGGTGTTCGTCCTCGCCCTTCACGTCGGCCGGCAGCAGCACCAGGAGCTGCCCCATCCGCTTCTTGAAGTCGACGCCGCCCTCACCGCGGATGGTGACCCGGGTCCCACCCGTGGCCATCTCCATGGCCGTACGGGCGCGGGCGCTGCCCGTGCGCGTCAGGACGTCCGCGGCCCCGCGGACCACCGAGGCCGCTTCCGCCGGGGACCGGTCGTCGCTCCCGCCGCCGGCGCACCCGCCCGTCGCCGTGACCGCCAGGGTGACTCCGGCGGCGAGCACCACCTCGGCCGCGCGTCCGCGCAGCAGCCTGTGCCGGTGTTCCACCATCGCCTGCCAACCCCCAACGCATGAAAGCTGCTTGCCCGAGGTCCCCACCCGTTCCGGATAACGAGGCCCCGGGTTTCCCGTCACGGGGCACTCCCTCCCCACCCGCCGCCGGCCCCGGGTACCGTGGAGAAGTGGAACCGCACATCGACGCGACCCCGGTCCCTCCGCTCGACGCCGTACCGCTACCGCGGTCGCAGTCGCAGCCCCAGCCGCCGACCGCCCACACCACCTCCACCGCCGACCGCGGATCGTTCTGCCTGGCCGCCTGTTCCTGCGGCTGGAAGGGCCCGGCCCGCCGCTCCCGCGACCTGGCCCGCAAGGACGCGGCCGGCCACGAGAACCCGGACATGCCTTAGGGGTGTCTCGCCCGTTCGGACGGCCCGGCTGGCCCGGGGGCTTCGCAGCGGATGCCCTTGACTCATGCCAGGTTCCGCAGCCCGCCTCGCGGCCCTTCTCTGGGCCCTGCTCATCGCGTTCGCCCCGGCCGCCGCGGCCTGGGCCAGACCCGTGGGCTCGGCGGACAGCCCGGCCGACGTGGCCCTGGCCATCGGGCTCACCTCCGCCGCCGCCCTGGCCACCGGACTGTGGCTGCGCTCGCGCTACCGCCGCGAGGGCGGCACGGACACGGGTGACCAGTGACGCCCCGCCCCCGCCCGCGGGCGGTCCGGCTGTGCTTCGGGGTGGCCGCGCTGTGCCTGCTGACGGCCGTACTGCTCGCCGTATGGGACTCGTACGGGGCGGGCTGATCCGGGTGGGCGGGTCCCGCCCGCAGGGGTGCGGCCGTCAGGCGGCGAGGTCGTTGTCCTGCGTGCGCCGGCCTGCGGGAGGGTTGTGGGGCTGTGCGAGGTCGACCGGCAGGGGCCTGGACCGGTCCCCGGCCCGTACGAGCCCCCCGAAGCGCGGGGAGTCGGCGACCGCCCGGACCAGCGGGTCGAGCACTGCCAGCGCGAGCGGCGCGAGCACCAGGGCCACGGCGGTGCCGAGCGCGAGCCCGCCGATCACATCGGTCGGGTAGTGGAGGCCCATGTAGACGCGGCAGAGGCCCTCCGCGAGGGCCAGCGCGATCCCCACGATCCCGAACTTCCGGTTCGCCACGAACAGGCCCACTCCCAGGGCCATCGCGGCGGTGGTATGGCCGCTGACGAAGGAGTACTCGGTGTTCGCCAGCCCCACGCCCCAGCCGGGGTCGAGCACCTGCAGCCCCTCGTGCTGGCGGAACGGCCGCTGCCGGCCCACGAATTCACGCAGGGGTACGTTCACGAGCAGGGCCAGGCCCGCGGCGAGCGGGGCCCACACGAGCGCGGTGAAGGATTCGACGGCGGCGGTCTCGTCCTGACGCCGGGCGCCGCGCCAGCACCACAGCACGAGCAGCACCAGGGCCAGCAGGATCCCGTACTCACCGGCCAGGCTCACGGCGGTGTCCAGCCACGAGGGGGCCCGCCGGGCCGCTCCGTTGACCTCGTACAGCAGGCTGACATCCACGTTCGGCCCACCTGTTGTGAGTCCAGCCATGGTGACGCGGCCCCTTGCTCTTGCCGTGGTTCCCCTGCGGACGCAGCCCGGCGTGCGCCCCTTCGACACCCACTTGATCAACTCCCGCGTTCATGGAACGCCCGTTCCGGCAGCCGGGTTCCACTCTCCACCGAATGATCACGGCAACGTTATCGAAGAGTGACTGGTCGTCGCAGCTCAGGGCCTTTGCATCACGGAGAGTTGCGAGGCGCCGCCTCAGGACGGCCGCCCGGCCGCGGCCCGCACCGGCAGGGACGCCGCCCCGTCCTTCGTCACACGCGTCGCGCCGAAGTAGTCGGGAGTGTCGATCCTGTCGAAGCGGATGACCGCCCCGGTGTACGGCGCGTTGATCATGTATCCGCCGCCCACGTAGAGCCCGACGTGCCGGATTTCCCGAGAGTTCGTCAGATCATCGGAGAAGAACACCAGGTCTCCGGGCAGGAGTTCGTCGCGCGAGGGATGCGGACCGGCGTTGTACTGGTCGTTGGCCACACGCGGCAGCTCGATCCCGACCGTCTCGTACGCGGCCTTGGTCAACCCCGAGCAGTCGAACCGCCCACCCTGGTCGGGCGTACCGTTGCCACCCCACAGGTACGGCGTGCCCAGCTGCTTCTGCGCGAAGTAGATCGCCCCGGCCGCCTGTTGCGAGGGCGCCACCCGCCCCACGGGCCGCTCAAAGCTCTTCGCCAGCGTCGTGATCGCCTTCACGTACCCCTGGGTCTCCTTGTACGGCGGCACGCCCCCGTACTTGATGACCGCGTAGGCACCGGCGTTGTAGGCGGCCAGCATGTTCGCCGTCGCGTCGCCGGGCACGCTCCGCACGTCTTTGGCCAGCGTGCAGTCGTACGAAGCGGCCGAGGGAATGGCGTCGTTCGGGTCCCAGATGTCCCGGTCCCCGTCACCGTCCCCGTCGATTCCGTGGCCTGCCCAGGTGCCCGGAATGAACTGCGCGATGCCCCGCGCGTCCGCCGGGCTCACGGCACTCGGGTTCCAGCCGCTCTCGGAGTACAGCTGCGCGGCGAGCAGCGGCGGGCTGATGGCCGGACACAGGTTGCCCCACTTCTCCACCAGTGCCTGGTACTTCGCGGGCACGGCCCCCTTCGTCAGGCCCACGGCACGGCCACCGGCACCCGCTCCCACGAGGCCCGCCGCCGCCGAGTACGTCCCCACGACGAGGAGCGTCACGAACGTCAGACACAGCCCGATCCCGATCCCGCCGGCCATCCAGAATCTGCGCACCCGTCAACCCTCCCCCATCCCGGTCACTTCAACGTGCGAATCGCCCGTGTCGCATGTCCTACTACCCCACTTGGAAGCCGGTGCAGTGGATGCTCGCGTACTTCGTGGGGTCATCCTCGACGTGGTAGAAGACCAGCGTCCAGTCCCCGGGGTCGTTGGCCAGGGGCACGCCGGGGTACGTCCGGCCGTTCACGTGCTCCGCGAAGTCGTCCGGGTACGTGAGCGTCAGGAACTCACCCGTCTTCCACTTGCTGTAGATGTCGACGGGCTTGCTGGTGAAGCCGACGGACCGGTTGTCCATCGGGAAGGGCCGTCCGGTCTGCGGGTCGAGGTCGTGCGGGGACCTGACCGCCACCGAAACGTAGTACGGATCGGGTTTGTCCGGGCTGTTCTCGGCGTACTTCACGCGCATGCTGATCTTGACGGACCTGCCCGAAACCTCGGCGCCCGCCTGGAAGTCCGCACCCGGCGGCTTCTGCTCCGTCCCCAGATTGCACGCGCCGGTGCCGTGCGCCGCACGCTCCGGATCGGTGGAGGGCAGCCAGAAGTAGCGCGAGATCTGGTTGCCCTCGATGTACTCGGCGGGCGGCTTGCCGGGGGCGCCCCCGGACACGGAGGGCGCGGGGCCGACGCCTCCCGCGCCCGGATTCCCGGCGGGCGTGCCCGCGGGACCGGCCGAGGCGTCCTTCCCCCGGCCATCCCCACCGTTCTCCCCGCCGCCCTCCCCGCCGAACGGGACCAGCTTCCAGGTGGCCAGCGACAGAGACGCGGCCACCACCAGGCCCGCCACCCACACGCCCGCCCGCCCGCGCCTCGCCGGCGCCGGGGCGTGGGCCTGGGCCACGGCCGCGTGATCGGTCGGCGTGTAGCCGTACGAGAGACCCGGCCCCTGCGTCCGCATCTCGTGCACCGGCACCGGCTCGCCCAGCGCCCCCAGCCCCGCGTACACCGGGTCGTCCACGAGCGCGTCGCGCACCCCGCAGCGGCGGACGATCTCCGCCGGGTCCGGGCGCTCGGCCGGGTCCTTCGCCACGCACGCCCCGATCAGCGCCGCCAGACCCGGCGCCACCCCGGCCAGGTCCACGGGCTCGTGCACCGCCCGGTAGCTCACCGTCGCCGGATCCCCCGTACCGAACGGCGGACGCCCGGTCGCCGCGTACGCCATCGTCGCGCCCAGGGCGAAGACGTCCGCCGGGCCGTCGCCCGTCCCGCCACCGACGAGCACCTCCGGGGCGGTGAACCCGGGCGTACCCGGCGCCTGTCCGTCCTGGGTGAGCGCGGTGGCCCCTACCGCCTTCGCGATACCGAAGTCGATGAGCTGCGGCCCCTGCGCGCCCAGGATGACGTTCTGCGGCTTCAGGTCCCGGTGCGTCACCCCGTACCCGTGCACGCTCGCCAGCCCCTCGGCCAGCGCGGCGAACAGCCGCAGGCAGGTGTCCGCCGGCAGGCCCCCGCGCTCGGCCACGGCATGACCGAGCGTCGGCCCCGCCACGTACTCCGTCGCCAGCCAGTAGGGCGCCGTCGCCAGCGACGCGTCGATCAGGTTCGCCGTGTACGCCGACCGCACCGCACGCACCGTCTCGGCCTCGCGCCGGAACCGGGCCAGCGCCTCCGGATGCCCGGTGATCTCGTCCCGGATCACCTTCACCGCGACCAGGCGCCCACCGGGCGACCGCCCGAGGTACACCTGCCCCATCCCCCCGGCACCGAGCCGGGCCAGCAGCGCGTGCGCCCCGATCTGCGCAGGGTCGACGTCTCTCAGGGCCTCCATCCGCACGAGCCTGCCACACCGACTCCCGCTCCACGGCGGCGGGTTGACGCAACCGGCGCCCCAGGACGGGCCACCGGCCCCCGAACCCCGGACCCCGGCCCCGGAACCCCGCGCCGCGGCCAGGACCTCGGCCAGGACCTCGGCTAGGACCGCGGCGCCACGAACAGGCTCTGCGCGCTCCGCCCGATCGGGCCCTTCTCGTCGTGCAGCTGCGCGTCCGCCAGACCGATGCCGGCCGCGTCCACACTCGTACGGGCCTGCACGCACGCCCACTCGCCCACCGGATGGCGGTGCAGGTGGACGGTCAAGTCGCTGTTGATGAAGACATAGGACCCGAAGTCCATCACCGCGCTGATCCCGTTGCCCGAATCGGCCGCGATCAGCACCCGGTCCAGCGGCCGGGTCTCCTCCCCGGCGATCAGCGGAACCTTCATCCGCATCCAGCACGTACCCGGGCCCGGTTCGACGAAGGCGCCCTCGGTGAACCGGGTCTCCATGGCCGAGTGGTAGCCGGTCTCCCACGGCACCGGGAAGAACGGCGTCACCTCCACCTCCCCGGGCGCCGGCAGCTGCGGCCCGCTCACCACGGCCGGCACGGGCTCCTGCGCGACCCGGATCCGCAGGGCCCGCGCCAGC
The DNA here is from genome assembly GCF_044748225.1 of Streptomyces sp. NPDC090021. NCBI lineage: Bacteria > Bacillati > Actinomycetota > Actinomycetes > Kitasatosporales > Streptomycetaceae > Streptomyces > Streptomyces sp. NPDC090021. The sequence goes on from NZ_JBIVFO010000057.1 coordinate 22,474, forward strand.
ATCACGGGCGCGGCTCCCACCGCGGCTCCCACCGGGGCGATCGCGGCCTCGACCACTTCGGTGCTGCGGCCGGAGCGCAGCACGGTGGTGGTGACCTCCAGCTCGCCGATCGGCACCGGGCGCAGGATCTCGTAGGTGATCCGGGCGATCCGCATGTCCGCGCGCGCACCCGGCCGCTCCTCGACGGCCCGCCCGAGCAGCGCCGCCGGCGGACCGGCGTGCTGCGAGAGCGCGTCCCACGGCCCGCGCGTGTACTCGGTGGCGGTGAACCGCCCGGCATCACGTCGTTCGAAGAACCCCTCGGCAGCGCCCATACAGGCCACGCTACCGACTGGTAACCACGGCCACCAGACCCCGGCGCAGGCTCAGCGTGCGAATCCCAACCCCACCCCCAGCCCCACCAGCACCGACCCGATGGCACGGGTCAGCGCCTGCTGCGCCCTCGGCATCCGCTCGGGCACATCTCTCTCGCCGACGGCCGTCCGGGCCGCGTCCTGATCGCCCCGGGGGCTGGGCGAACACCCCGCCTCACTCGCCGTCTCCCTCGCCGTCTCCCTCGCCTCCGACGAGCCCCCTGCCCGAGATCCGGCTCGGCGCCTGGACCCACGACACGGCGGCGCTGCGCGTCTGCGAGAAGCCCGGCTTCCGCACGACGGAGACCCTCGAAGCCCTCGAAGCCGTCGCGGTCGTCGACGGCGTGCCCCGGAGCGTCCACTGGATGCGCCTGACCGCCTCCGACCGGCGACAATGAAGGCGTGTCCGAGAGCCTGCCCCTCCTTCGAGCCGACTGCGCGAACTGCTTCGCGCTCTGCTGCGTCGCCCTGCCGTTCGCCAAGTCCAACGACTTCGCCGTGAACAAGCCCGCCGGAACCCCTTGCAAGAACCTCCAACAGGACTTCCGCTGCGGCATCCACACCCGCCTGCGCGACCAGGGCTTCCGGGGCTGCACCGTCTTCGACTGCTTCGGCGCGGGTCAGCAGGTCTCCCAGGTCACCTTCGAAGGCCGCGACTGGCGCACGCACCCCGAGACCCGCGGGGAGATGTTCGACGTCTTCCCGGTGATGCGACAGCTGCACGAGCTGCTCTTCTACATCGACCAGGCACTGGGCCTCCCCGACGCGGCCCCGGTCCACCCCGGCCTGCGCCGCCTGCTCTCCGAGACGCAGGAGTGGACGCGCGCCGACGCCGGCGCCCTCGCCGCCCTGGACGTCGCGGCCCTGCGCGGACGGATCAACACGCTGCTGCTGGAGACCAGCGAGCTGGTCCGCGCCAAGGTCCCGGGCCGCAAAAAGAACCACCGGGGCGCGGACCTCATGGGCGCCCGCCTCTCCGGGGCCAACCTGCGCGGGGCCAACCTCCGCGGCTCCTACCTGATCGCCGCCGACCTCTCCCGCGCCGACCTCCGCACGGCCGACCTGATCGGGGCGGACCTGCGCGACGCGAACCTGCGCGGGGCGGACCTCCGAGGAGCCGTCTTCCTCACCCAGCCCCAACTGAACGCCGCCCAGGGCGACCGGCACACCCAGCTCCCCACCCCCCTGACCCGCCCCACCCACTGGTCCTGACCCACCGGCGCCCGCCGCGGGGCCCGCGGCCGGCGAGGATCTTCGAGCTCCGCCGCACCCTCCGGCTCGGCCGCACCACCCCAGCCCGCCCGCCGACGTTCGAGGCGCGGGGTCCGGGGCGGAGCCCCGATCTTCCGGCCCCGCCGGCGTTCGAGGCGCGGGGGCCCGGGGGCAGCGCCCCCACAACGGCGTCCGGGATCCCGGGGGCAGCGCCCCCGCAACGACGCCGCACCCGACAACGCACCGGCACCACCCCGCACCCCACCCGCCAAGCCCGCCAAGGCGGCCAAGGCGGCCAAGCCCGCCGCAGGCGAAGGGCGTCAGCCTCCCGCCCCCGGCATCTCCTTCATCCGGTCGACGACACCCCGTGTCATCACGGCATTGGTGAACACCACCGTGCCCTCCTTGATCAGCCCGTCCTCACCGGAGTCACCCCGCACCTGGACGACCCGCTCCCCGAGGAACTCCAGCGTCTCCCGGTCGAAGATCCACTCCTCCCGCTGGCCGTTCTCCTCGTCCATCCGCGCGACCGCGATCCCGTGACGGCCCGCGGCATCGACCGCGTCATCGACCGTCACCACACCGGGGATCTTCGCCGCGGTCCGGTAGAGCGCGGCCGCCAGCTCCGCCGGCGGGTAGGTTTCCCGCAGCAGGTCACCGATCGTGGTGAAGGCCTGCTGGTCGGGGCCACGCCCCTTCCCGCGGGTCTCCTCGTAGATCTTCTTCAGCAGCACGTCGGGGTCGGTGGGCAGCCCGGCGAGGTAGTCGTGGCTGGGCGCGTTGAGGCCCGGCTGCATGTCCTTGCCGTTCTCCTTGGGCCGGTCCAGGGTCAGGCCCCCGGGGCCCGTGGCTCCGGGCTCGATCAGCCAGCCCTTGAGGCCGTCGGGGGAGTTCCACGTGTGGCGCATGTGCAGCTCCTGGCTGACCAGGCTGCTCGTGTCGCCGACGGTCTTCACGTAGGTGTTGGCCGTCTTGCTCCCGATGTAGATGAACTGGTCCGGGCGCACCTTCACGCCAGGACCGACGGAGGCGGCCGCCAGGGAGATCCGGTCCAGGAGCTCCGCCGTGCCCTCGGCCTCGGCGGTCCCGATCCGGGTGGTCATCGCCGGCCCCGTGGCGATCGTGGAGCCCGGTCCGTCCGCGGCGCCCCGGTCCACGTACGTGAGGAACCCGGCCGCGAGCGCGCCCGCCAGGGCGAACGCAGCCGCGGGCACCAGGAACGCACGGCGCAGGAAGGGGTTGCGCGACCCCGCCCCACGGGCAGGGGTGGCACTGCCGGCGTCGGCGGCTCGGAGGTCTTCGTGGATCTGGGCCATCAGTCGCTCCTTGTGGAACTGGTGGCGGCCCGCGGGAAGTTCCCGTTCGACGAACGTCGGGCGGAGGGAGGAGTCGTCCTCCCGACCGGCCGGGTGGGGCCGGGAAAGGTCGGCGTTCATCAGATTCCCTCCTGTGCGGACCGGACCGTCTTCGCGCGGTCCTCATGTGTCTGTCGGGACCGGGCCGCGAGTTCCCGTCTGTTCTTCTTCAGTTCCGCGTCGGCGAGTCTGCGCAGCTTCGTACGGGCCCTGGAGAGCCGGGAGCGCACGGTTCCGACCGGAATGCCGAGGACCCGGGCGGCCTCGGCGTACTCCAGGCCCTCGCACAGGCACAGCAGCAGCACCTCGCGCTCGGGGCCGCGCAGCGCACTCAGACGGGCCAGCGTCGCCGCGATCTGCTGCCGGTCGTCCAGCCGGCCGGCCACCTCGTCGGCGTGATCGGGTACGACCGCGCCCCCGGCCGCTGCCGCCGCGGCGGCGGCAGCGGCGGCGGCCCGGAAGCGACGGTTGCTGCGGCAGTGGTTGCGGGCGAGGTTGGTGGTGATCCCCAGGAGCCAGGGCCGGAGGGAACCGCCCTCGGGATCGACCGTGCCGCGCAGCCGCCACGCCTCCATGAAGGCCGCCGACATGACGTCCTCCGCGACGGCCCAGTCCCCGGTCATCCGGAAGGCATGGTTGTAGAGGGTGCGGGAGTAGCTGTCGAACAGCTCCGCATAGGCGTCCGGATCACCGGACCGCACCCGAGTTCGCATCTCTGTGGTCACTCCTGTCGGCTGTCCGCCGCCCCACCCGAGTTCCCATGACCCGCATCACACCACCCGGGCTGCCGGGACAGCGGTGCCGTCGGACTGCCGTCGGACTGCCGGCAGTCCGACGGCTGCGCCGAGCCGCCGACCCGTCGGGTACCACTCAAGCACCACAGAAGACCCCGCAACCAGCTGGGCGGTGACGGCAGCCGGCTGCCCACCGTGGGCCCTGCCGATGCTGTTCATGCCCGTCACGGACGCCCCGGCAGTCCTGCGCCACGGCAACCTGACGGTCGGCGCCCCCGCAGTCGGGCACCACCGACCGGCGCGCATCTCAGCGGCTCGTCCACTCGGCGCCGGTCAACCTGTCGCCACGACCGACCGGACAGCCCGGTTCCAGCAGCGCCGCAGCCGACCCGGCGCCATCGCGGCCTGGCGCCGACAACCCAGTGGCCGGGCAGCCCACCGCCGGGCGCCACAGCCGAGTGTCGCCACGGCGGACCCGAGGCCCAGTGCCCCAGCCAACCCGGCGTCCCCGCAGCCCGACGCCGATCCGGCAGCCCGCGACACAACGCCACAGCGGCCCGGCATCCGGGCAACCCGCCGCCCCCACCAACCCACCAGCTCGGCGGCTCGGCGGTAGCCGACCCGACAACCGACACCCAGCCATCCCGACAGACCGGCCCCGGCAACCAACCGGGCACCCACGGCGCCCGGGTCCACAGCCGACCCTGCAGCCCGGGGCCGGCCCAGCGGCCCGGCCGATCCGCAGCCCGCAACGCAAAGCAACGCCGGTGCGAAGCCGACACCCGGCCACCCCGGGGCCGCGCACCAGCCACCCCCGGGCCGAGCAGCCCGACACCTCACCGCCGCAACCGACCCGTCACCCGCACCTGCCGGCGCCACCGAGCAGCCAGCAACCCGGCCATCCGCCAGCCCGCGACAACACCACAGAGGAACGAGCCGATACCAGGGCGACCCCAGGTGCCCACCGCACGGCGCCACAGCGGACTGGACAGCCCCGCTCCGGCAGCCCGACATCTCAACGCCGCAGCCGTCCCAACAGCACAGGCCGCCCGGCCGATCCGCCAGCCCGGTATCGCCCAGGCCCGGCGCCGGCCGACCCCGTACCCCCTCGCCCGGCACCGGGCCGAGCCCGCGGCACCGCCGGCCCGGCCCGGTGCCGGCCGCCGGCCCAGGCGACCCGGCCGGCATGCCCTGCCGCCCTGCCGCCCAGCCGCCCGGCCCTCAGGCCCTGTCGTCGGCCCGGCCGAGCCTCGCCAGGAAGCCCCGCACCGCGGCGAAGTACCCCTCCGGGTCCCCCGACCGCACCGCGTGCCCCGCCGTCAGCTCCACCAGCCGGACTCCCGCCCTTCGCACCGTCATCTCCCGTGCGTGCTCCGCCGACAGCACCCCGCTCCGGTCCCCCCGTAGCAGCAGCGTCGGCGTCCGCACCCGCAGCCAGTCCTCCCAGTGGTCCCCGTTCAGCCCGCGCTGGGACTCCACCATGTCCTCCACCTCGAACGCGGTCCCCCACCCGTCCGGGTACTCCCGTACCGCCCCCTCCAGATACGGCGCCGCACTCCCCACCCCCGCCAGGAGGCCGGCCCGGGTCGTGGCCCGCCGCGGCCACGCCCGCGCGAAGGACAGGTCGCCGTCGACCACCGCCCCGATGTCCTCGACCACCAGCGCCCGCACCAGATCCGGCCGCCGCGCGGCCAGCTGGTACGCGTTGACCCCGCCCAGCGAATGTCCCAGAACCACCGCGGGCCCCAGCCCCACGTGCTCCAGCAGCGCGGCCGCGTCCGCGACGTACCCCTCCCTCGTGTACTCCGCCGCCCGGTCGGAATCCCCCTGCCCACGCTGGTCCAGGGCGATCACCCGCCATGCCGGACCCACCTCCCGGGCCAGCCGCTCGAAGTCGGCCCCCGACCCGAAGTGCCCGTGCAGCGCCAGCAGCGGCGCCCCCGGACCACCGAAGTCCGTGTAGGCGAGGCGCCGGCCATCCCCCGTCACCAGCACGCCCGGCAGCGGACCCAGCTTGTCGATGACCCGCTGCCGCAGCAGCTGGTACTCCTCCCAGCGCCGCTTCAGCCGCCCGCCCGGCCGCTTGACCACCCGCCCGGGCGTGACCACCTCACCCCGCCGGAACTGCTCCCTCGTCAGATCGACCCGGATGCCGCCGGGCAGCAGGTTCCACCAGTGGTAGCCCTCCTGCCGGCCCTCGTGGAACACCTCACCCAGCACCAGGTCCCCGCCCACGAGGTCCTGCACGAGCAGGGCGGTGATGTCGCACTGCCCCCACGCCGGATTCTCCGGAGTCCAGGGCACCCGGCTGATGTCGGTCGGCTCGCAGGTGTCCGCGGACCACCCCGCGCGAATGGCCGCCTCAAGATCGGCAAGAGTCCAGGTAGTCGTCATCCCTCCAGCCTGCCGCACCCCACTGACAACGCAGCGGCTCCACGGATCCCGGGCGTTCAGGGGTTGATGACGGCGGCCCGACCCAGCATGCAGGTCAGCGCCGCAGGCCGGCGCCGGCGTGCACGAGTCTCGAAGACGGCCCCGGCGATGGTGAGCACCTTCATGTGGACCCGGTCCGCGACCTTGACGGACACCCCGCAGGCGTCCCTCGGACAACCGGCGTCTGCCGGGGATTCGGTCAGGTCCTTCCCCCCGTAGCCACCCGTCGGCGCGCTCCGGTAGCCGACGTACGTCCTCCCCCGGTCAGCGCCGCGCCGTACTCGGCACCCGACACCGACCCGGGAACCCCGGCCGTGTCGATGTCCACGCACGGCCCCGGCGACCCCTGAGCCCCCGCAGGCCCGTCGGGACCCCGCGAAACCCCGCTCGACCTTCGACTTCGTACGCCCGCACGGCACCGGACATGCCGGGCCGGCCAATCACGGAACCCATCCTTCCCTCTCCGCGTCGTCCTACCTGACGACGTGGAGCTTCACCCGCAACCCCGGGTACGGATGGATTACTGACGGAATGTCGGACATATGTCAGCGAGTCGGCCCAACGACACGCGCCCCCACTGCTCCGAACGGCGGCCCCTGGCCCCGCCCCCCGTACGCCGAGAGGACAATCATTGCCCGGCGTCACCCCCCGTGATACACAGAGTGACCGCACGTTCTTGCGCATGGACGCCGGTCCGGCCCAGGTCAGAGCACGGAAGCCGGTCGCAGGCCGCGAGATCGGGTAAAGAGAGCCGACAAGTCGACGACGGCGGCGGTTTCATCAGCGAAGATAGTGCGTAACCCCTGCCGCCGGGCAGTGGGCTTCCGGAACTACCCATACAGGGGCGGTGAGTTACATGATCCTGGCAGCCGAAAAGGGCGACATCACCACCATCATCGGCGGAATCGCCCCGAACTGGGGGCCGTTCGGCAGTCTCGGCAACGAAGCGAAGGTCATGATCGAGGTGGTCATGGCCGTGGCGATCCTCCTCTGCCTCGGCATCGCCATCTGGGGCGCGGCCAAACAGCGCATCGGCGCGACCGCCCTGCGCGACACGTTCAGCGCGGAACAGGGCAAGGGCCTGATCGTGGCGGGCCTCACGGGCGTCTTCATCATCGGCTCGCTCGGCACGCTCTTCACGATCGTCTACGGAATGGCCGTCTAGCCCGACCGACCACCGGTGGCCCGACCTGATGGGGACTCACCACACCGCGTCCACGCGGGAACCAGCGCTACCGTCGAACGACGCGGAGGGGGCGGAAACGGAATGAGCAACGACGACCAGTACGGCGGCGCCGGCTACGGCGAGGTCGGCGGCACGGGCCAGACCCGCACCCGCCTCCCCGAACCCCCCGCCGACCCGTACGGCCCCACCCGCCGCACCTCCCGCGCCCCCCGCAGCCTGGTCACCGTGGTCGGCGTGGTGGTCCTCCTGATCGCCGCCATCGCCTTCGCCAACCAGTCCCCGGACACCCCCGACGACCGCCCCTCGGACGAAGCCCCGGCCGCCGCCGCCACGGCAGCCACGGGCACCGACCCGGTCACCGGCAAAACCGCCGGCATCCCGAAGGGCTTCGCCCACGACGAACAGGGCGCCCAGTCGGCCGCCGCCAACTACGCGGTCGCCCTCGGCTCCGACGGCATGTTCAACCCGGCACGGCGCCGCTCGATCGTGGATGCCATGGCGGAAGAAGGCAGCCGCGCGAAACTGCAGGCCGCCTTCGACGCCGACTACTCAGCGAGCCTGCTCACCCAGATCGGCCTCACCAAGGACGGCTTGGCTCCGACCGGCGCAACGTTCGTCAACCGCACGGTCCCGGCCGGATCCAAAGTCAAGAACTTCTCCGCCGTGTCCGCTTCAGTCGATGTGTGGTGCATCGGCATGTTCGGCCTGACCGGCGACAAGTCCACGCGCCCCGTTACCAGCAGCTGGTTCACGATCTCGATGACTCTCAAGTGGAACGGATCGGACTGGAAGGTGGTCGAGACCTCGCAGAAGGACGGCCCCACACCGGTCACCGGCGATGTCCCCGTCTCCACCTCCGACGAGATCGGCAGCGCGGTCACCGAATTCGGAGGGTTCACCTATGCACGGTAGCAACCGGCCCTCGCTCCGAAGGATCGGCGCGATCACCGCAGCCGTCCAGACCGCAGTCGTTCTCTTCGCAGCGCGGGCGATTGCCGCGCCGGACCCGACGCCCACCCCCTCAACGAGCGCGAGCAAAGACCCCTGCTCGCTGATCGCCGGTCCGGCCAGGGAGTACTGCGAGCGCGGCGAAAGCGGAGCCCCCCGCACCGGCCTCGCGCCCAGCGACCCGGCCGACGCCCTCAACCCCCTGGCCTCCCTCGCCAAAGGCTGCGCCGACGCCGCCTCCTGGATCGTCACCAAGCTCAGCGAAGCAGTCAACGGCAGCGCGAACGTCGACTTCACCAACGCCGCCTTCCTCAAGCAGTACGCCGTCGTCTTCGCCGCCTCCACCATCCTCACGCTCGTCCTCTGGCTCTTCGCCGTCGCCAAGCGAGCCGTCCGCGGCGTCCCCCTCACCACCGCCCTCTCCGAAGCCATCGGCTTCCTCTGGCTCACCGTCCTGGCCTCCGCCTTCACCCCCCTGATCCTCTACACCGTCGTCTCCGCCACCGACGGCGTCACCGAGGTCATCGCCTCCGCCACCGGCGGCCAGACCGACGTCTTCTTCGGCTCCTTCTCCGAGGCCCTCAAGAAGGGCAACGACATCGGCGGCGGCCCGATCATGCTGATCGTCGTCTCCCTCGTCACCGTCCTCGCCGCCGGCATCCTCTTCCTCGAACTCTTCATCCGGGCCGCCCTCCTCTACGTCGGCGCCCTCCTCGGCGTCGTCGTCTACTCCGGGCTGGTCGACCGCAACCTCTGGGGCCACGTCCGCCGCTGGGCCGGCATCATGATCGCCGTCATCCTCGTGAAGCCGGTCATCGTCATCGTCCTCGGCCTCGCCGGCGCCCTCACCGGCGACCAGGGCCCGAACGCCTTCTCCGCCGTCGTCACCGGCCTCTCCATCATCCTCCTGGCGATCTTCGCCTCCGCGATGATCTACCGCTTCGTCCCCGGCTTCGGCGACGAGATCGCCGCCGCCCGCGCCGGCCGCAGCAAGGCCACCGACGGAGCCCAGGCAGCCGCCGTCATCAGCTCCCCGGCCTCCCTCGTCTCCCAGGGCATCAAGACCCACAGCAGCCGCGGCGCCCACCGCGGAGGCGACGGCGGCGGCGCGGCGCCCCGCCCCGCCAACCCCCTCTCCGGAGGCGTGGCCGCCCACAGCAGCCGCCCCACCTCCGGCGGCGGGGCCGGCGGCGGATCTGTCCCCTCCGCCGCACCCCCGCCCCGCACGAGCTCAGGCACGAGGAACACAGGAGGTGACGGGCGTTGACGACCCAGTCCCACCAGCTGCACCCGGTCGCGCCCCGCCGCACGTATCTCATCGGCCGCGCCCGGCCGAACGCGATCGTCGGCAAGAACCGCGAGACCGGCGAGATCGCCCTCATCATCACGGGGGCGTTCTTCGGCATGATGAGCGGACTGCTCGTCCCCGACCTGACCCTGCGCATCGTCAGCCTCGTCGGCTTCCCCGTGCTCGCACTCGCCGCCGTGTACGTCCCGTACAAGGGCCGCACCTTCTACCGCTGGTTCGAGATCAGCCGCAGCTACAAACGCACCCTGCGCCGCGGCACCACCTACCGCTCCGGCGCCATGGAAGCCGGCGTCCGCGCCGCCGACGGCCGCGAGGTCGAGGTCGGCCCGCCCCCCGGCATCGGCCGCATCAGCTGGCTCGCCGCGCCCTTCGGCCCCGACGAGATCGCCGTACTCCTGCACGCCGACCGCCGCACCGTCACCGCCGCCATCGAGATCGAGGGCCCCGGCGTCGGCCTGCGCGACAGCGAGGACCAGGAGGCCCTCGTCGACCGCTTCGGCACCCTCCTCAAGCACGTCGCCAACGGCGACGGCTTCGTCACCCGCCTCCAGATGCTCGCCCGCACCCTGCCCGCCGACCCCGACGCCCACGCCAAGGACGTCGCCCAGCGCGGCGACACCCAGGCCCCCGTCTGGCTCCGCGACTCCTACGACCAGCTCCAGTCGATGGTGTCCACCTCCTCCGAGCAGCACCGCGCCTACCTCGTCGCCTGCATGCACTACACCCGCGACCTCGCCGCCGAGGCCGTCACCATCGCCCGCGCCTCCACCCCCCACAAGGGCCGCAAGCTCGACCGCGACGCCGGCCTCGCCATCGTCATGGCCCGCGAGCTCACCGACATCTGCGCCCGCCTGGCCGAAGCCGACATCCGCGTCCGCCAGCCCCTCGGCCAGGGCCGCCTCGCCTCCCTCGTGCACTCCATGTACGACCCGGACCACCCCATCGACCACATCCAGGCCATGACCAAGCGCAACGCCTGGCCCGCCGAACTCGACGCCGTCGAAGCGACCTACCTCCAGGCCAAGACCCGCGAGTCCTCCACCCGCGCCCCCTGGTGCCACGCCACCGCCTGGGTCAAGGAATGGCCCATGACCCCCGTCGGCGTGAACTTCCTCGCCCCCCTCCTCGTCCACACCCCCGACGTCATCCGCACCGTCGCCGTCACCATGGACCTGGAGCCCACCGAGGTCGCCATCGAGCGCATGCTCACCGAGAAGACCAACGACGAGGCCGACGCCTCCCGCGCCGCGAAAATGAACCGCACCGTCGACCCCCGCGACATCGCCGCCCACGGCCGGCTCGACCAGAGGGGTGAAGATCTCGCCAGCGGCGCTGCCGGGGTCAACCTGGTCGGGTACATCACGGTGTCCTCACGTTCACCGGAGGCCCTCGCCCGCGACAAGCGCACCATCCGCGCCTCGGCCGGCAAGTCCTACCTGAAGCTGGAATGGTGCGACCGCGAGCACCACCGCGCCTTCGTCAACACCCTGCCGTTCGCGACCGGCATCCGACGCTAGCTGGAGGGAAGACCCGCCCATGCGAGATCCCATGACAGCGCTGACGGACGCCTTCACCAGCTTCCTCTTCGGCAAAGTCGAAACCACGCGCCTGCCCGTACGCACCTCCACCGGGCAGGCGCAAGCCGTCTACCTGCCCACGGCCGCCCCCGGCCTCGGCGACTCCGGCGTCATCATCGGCCGCGAGGTCTACAGCGGCAAGGGCTACATCTACGACCCCTTCCAGCTGTACGGCCAGCAGCTCCCGGCCCCCCACTGGCTGGTCCTCGGCGAATCCGGCAACGGCAAGTCCGCCCTGGAGAAGACCTACGTCCTGCGCCAGCTCCGCTTCAAGGACCGCCAGGTCGTCGTCCTCGACGCCCAGGGCGAGGACGGCGTCGGCGAATGGAACCTGATCGCCCAGCAGCTGGGAATAACCCCCATCCGCCTGGACCCGATCGCCGCCAACGACTCCGGGATCCGCCTCAACCCCCTCGACCCGGCCATCACCACGACCGGCCAGCTCGCGCTGCTCCGGACCATCATCGAAGTGGCCATGGGCCACGGCCTCGACGAACGCGCCGGCTTCGCCCTCAAGGTGGCCCACGCCCACGTAATCGACACCATCCGCGACCGCCAGCCCGTCCTGACCGACATCGTGGAACAACTGCGCCACCCCGAAGCCGAGTCCGCGCTCGCCATGAACGTCGACATAGACGATGTCCGGGCCTGGGGCCTCGACGTGGCACTCGTCCTCGACCGCCTCGTCGACGGCGACCTGCGCGGCATGTTCGACGGCCCCACGACCGTCGGCATCGACCTCGACGCCCCCCTGATCGTCTTCGACCTCTCCCACATCGACCGCAACTCCATCGCCATGCCCATCCTCATGGCGATCGTCGGCGTGTGGCTGGAGCACACCTGGATCCGGCCCGACCGAAAGAAGCGCATCTTCCTCGTCGAAGAGGCCTGGCACATCATCAACAGCCCCTTCGTCGCCCAGCTGTTCCAGCGCCTCCTGAAGTTCGGCCGCCGCCTCGGCCTGTCCTTCGTCGCCGTCGTCCACCACCTCTCCGACGTCGTCGACGGCGCCGCCGCCCGCGAGGCAGCCGCCATCCTCAAGATGGCCTCCACCCGCACCATCTACGCCCAGAAAGCCGACGAAGCCCGCGCCACCGGCCGCGTACTGGGCCTGCCCCGCTGGGCCGTGGAGATCATCCCGACCCTCACCCCCGGCATCGCCGTCTGGGACGTCAACGGCAACGTCCAGGTCGTCAAACACCTGATCACCGAAGCCGAACGCCCCCTGGTCTTCACCGACCGCGCCATGACCGAATCCTCGGCCCCGCCCCGCCTGCCCGCCGACCTCCTCGCCGCCGAACTGGAAGCGGAGGAACGCGCCCTGTCCATCGAACGCAGCCGCGGCAGCGGCAGCCCCGGATCCGCGACCACGGTGGCCTGACCATGCACGACGCACGACGCACGGAACCTGCCGCACGCGGCGGCGGCATCCCGGACGGCCTGCTGGTCGCCCTGCTGGCCTTCCTCCTCGGCCTGGCCGTCCTCGTCTGGACGGCCACCGGCCTGGCCGCACTCTTCGCCCGCGGCTCCTGGCCCGACAGCGTCACCTTCACCCGGACCCCGACGGCCGTCCGCGCCCTGACAGCGCAGCCGCACGACATCCCGGCCGCCTGGCCCGACACCGACCCGGCGGCCCTCTCCGGCTGGGGCCTGTTCTGGGGCCTGTTCGTCAGCCAACTGCTGATCCTGTTCGTGCTGACCGTCTTCGTGATCGGCGTCGTCGCCCGCACCAAGGCCCGCCGCGCCCTGGCCCGGCAGGCCGGCCCGCCCCCCACGCCGCACGCGTTCACCCCCCTGCCCGCGCAGTCCAAGGGCGCCCCGGCACCGGCACCGGAGCCCGCCTCCCCGCCGGCTCCCACCCCGACGCCTCCCACCCAGCCGATCAGCGCGGCCACGATCCCGGCGGCGGCCCCCACCCATCCAGCCGGGCCGGCGTTCGCGGCACGGGGGCCCGGGGGCAGCTCCACCGCCCCCCACACCGGCCCGACCGACGAGGCCTACCGCTACGGCTTCGGCTACGCGCCCCGGCCGACAGCGACGACCACCACCCCCGCTACCGCCCCGCAGGAGCTCACGTACGGTGGCCCGAACGACCGCCTGCGCGCCGCGGCCACCCGCATCGGCGAGATCGAGGGCGCCGCCCTGATCGTCACCTCCTCCCCGACCCTCTGGGCCGAGACCAAGGACGCCCGCGCCAAACTCGGCCCGGTGCTCCTCTACGACCCCTCCCACCTGTGCGACACCCCGGCCCGCATGCACTGGAACCCCGCCGAGGGCTGCGCCCACCGTGACACCGCCGCCGCCCGCGCGGTGGCCCTGCTGGCCCCCGTACGCCCGCAGGCCCGGATGGACGAGGCGGTGGCCGACACTGCCGAAACGCTCCTGCGCAGCTGGCTCCAGGCCGCCGACCTCGACGGCCGCCCGTTCAAACAGCTCCACCGCTGGGCCCAGGGCAACAGCGCCCAGGACCCCGTACGCATCCTGCGCACCCACCCCGACGCCGCGGCGGGCGCCGCCGGCGAGCTGGAGAGCGCCCTGACCGCGCACCCCGAACGCCGCGAGCTCTCCCTGCATCTGACGGCACGTGCCCTCTCCTGCCTCACCTCGATCCACATCCGCGAAGCCTGCAATCCGAACCGAACGGATTCGCTCACTTTGGCTTCGTTCCTGTCCGAAGGGGGCAGCCTGTATGTGGTGGGTGAAGCACTGGAGGACCCTCGCACCCACCCGGGTGCGATGCCGTTGCTGACCGCACTCGCCTCTCACGTGGTCGAGCACGGCCGCCGCATGGCCGCACGGTCATCCCACGGTCGGCTCGACCCACCACTCTCCCTGGTGCTGGAAGACGTCGCGGCCGTGGCCCCCGTCCCCCAGCTCCCGGAGCTGCTGGCCGTGGACACGCTGCCCCTCCTCGCCCTGTGCCGCAGCCGCGAGCAGGCCCGCTCCCGCTGGCCCGGAGCCGCCCTCTAGACGGTGACGGGCCGCCGGAGCACGTACTCCAGCTCCTTGGCGGCCGGGTTCCCGGGCACCGGCACGACGATGCCCGTCGCCTCGAAGCCGTACTTCCGGTAGAAGGCGTCGGCCCGCGCGTTGTCCTCGTGCACGAAGAGCCGTACGCGTTCCAGGGCCGGCTCCTCCAGCTCCCAGGCCCACTCCACCGCGGCCGCGAACAGGGCTTCGGTCAGCCCGGTCCCGCGCTGCTCGGGCCGTACGAACACCCCGACCACATGTCCCTGCGCCCGCTCGACGGGCTGGTCGAAGAAGTCGACGGTCCCGCCCTCCTCGACGAGGACGGACACCGTACCGACCCACCGGCCGTCGGAGGCCTCGGCGACGAACTGCCGGGCGGCCCGTCCGTGCGACGCCCCCGCGGCCCGCCCCTTCCAGAACTCGTCGGGGTGTCCCTCGGCCTGCTCGACCGTCTCGAGGAAGGCGACCGGGGCCGCGGGGTCCATGAGCCCGGCGATCCTCAGTTCCTTCACCTTCGCCCACTCGTCGGCGCGCACCGGGCGTATCACGTACTGCAGCTCGTTCATGAGCGGAGATCCTAACCATCCATCAGTCAGACTTCAGCCATGAATCCGCACGTCAGAGCCATCGACTACGTTACCGCCCGGTCTCACGGCAGCCCCTTGGACCCGACTGTCCCGGTGACCCTCAACTTCCATCCCGACCGATGGTCCGGCGACCGTCCGATCCTCGCCGCTCTGGCCGAGGACGGCGTGTACCGCTCCCAGTTCGTCACGGGTACGAGCAACGGCGGTCTCACCGCCCATCCCGGGGGCGCCCGCTGGCTGTGGGAGAGCCGCATCTTCGGCGGCGCCTACGACGACGCCCCACCGGAGGCCCGCCCGGTGTACGGCGCCCTGAACTTCCGCCGCCATCCTGCCGGCGCCGCCCCGCGTTTCGGCTCGGCGCACTTCCGCCTCACGCCGGACGCACTGCCGCTGACCACCTTCTGCTACCCGGACAGCTACCTCGAACCGGATTTCTTCGGCGTCGCGGATCGCATGTCCCTGATCGCGCTGGCCGAGGCGGACGATCAGGACGCCCTCGACGACTACATCGAGGCCCAGGTCCACACGCCCGTCCGGCTGGAACGCGATGTCGCCGCTCTCGTACTGGACCCCAGTCATCGCGGCACGCCGGTCGAGGCCGCGGCCGCCAGACTCCCCTGCCCGACCGAATGGCACCAGGGCTACCTGCTCACGGTCGACGAGCTCCGCCGTCACCCCGAATACCGCGGCCAGGAGTACGTCGACCTCGGCGCGGACATAGCCGTCGCAGGCCGGCTGACCCCCCACATCCTCGGCGAGGCGGCCCGCACCGGCCGGTACGACGAGCAGACGCTCAAGCGCGTATGGCACTACCTGGCGCGATTCGGATTCGGAATGCGCTGAACAGAACACTCCTGTGAACGCAGAAAAGCCCCGCACCATGACGGTGCGGGGCTTTCCCACAATGATTGTTCGGCGGCGTCCTACTCTCCCACAGGGTCCCCCCTGCAG
>NZ_JBIVFO010000058.1:0-37837 GCF_044748225.1 Streptomyces sp. NPDC090021
CCTCGTAGCGGAGCTACTAGGACATTCGGCTCGTGCGCCGAGGGTGCGTGCCGGGCGTCGCGACGCCGCGGGGCAACTCAATACAGGCCCTAGGTCCGTCGTCAAGTGTGGCCGGCGGGGCCGGGGGAGGCATCGCGAGGCGGCGGGGCGCCCGTGTGCGGGGCGTACTCGGGCCCCGGCGACGCGGCGCGGTGGGGTGCCGGGCGCCGCGGGTGAGGCGGGATGGCGGCAGGGCCCGGCAGCGGCTGCCGGGGGCGGGATTTCTTGATCGTCGGGTCAGGGCAGAATGGGCGTGTCCGCCCGAGCCGTCCGACGAATACGAGGTATCGCCCGTGGCCATCCGCGTTCTCCTGGTCGACGACCAGCCCCTGTTGCGCACCGGATTCCGGATGATCCTGGAGGCTGAGGAGGACCTGGCGGTGGTCGGCGAGGCCGGGGACGGTCTGCAGGCGCTGGACCAGGTGCGGGCGCTGCAGCCGGACGTGGTGTTGATGGACATCCGGATGCCGCGGATGGACGGGGTCGAGGCGACGCGCCGGATCACCGGTCCGGGGCGGGACGGTCCGGCGAAGGTGCTGGTGCTGACCACGTTTGATCTGGACGAGTACGTGGTGGAGGCGCTGCGGGCGGGGGCGAGCGGCTTCCTGTTGAAGGACGCGCCGGCGGGTGAGCTGGTGCAGGCGATCCGGGTGGTGGCGGCGGGCGAGGCGATGCTCGCGCCGAGCATCACGCGTCGGCTGCTGGACAAGTACGCGGGGCACCTGCCGTCGGGTGAGGAGCGCCTCCCGGACACGCTGGGGACGCTGACCGAGCGCGAGGTGGAGGTCCTGAAGCTGGTGGCGCGGGGCCTGTCGAACGCGGAGATCGCCGCGGATCTGTTCGTGAGCGAGACGACGGTCAAGACGCACGTGGGGCACGTCCTGACGAAGCTGGGGCTGCGTGACCGGGTCCAGGCGGCGGTGTACGCCTACGAGAGCGGTCTGGTCCGGCCCGGGGCGCAGTAGCCGTGTCCCCCGCGCGGTCCTGGTGGGCTCGGGAACGGTGGCGGGGACGGGAACCGGGAACCGGGAACGGGGAACGGGTAACGAGAACGGGCACGGGGCCGCACGCGCGAGGGAAGGTCGCGCGTGCGGCCCCGTGGTGTGTCCGGGGGCGGTCCGGAGGATCAGCCCTTGCTGATCTCCCAGAAGCGGAAGACCGTGGAGGCGTCCAGGGACCACTGCAGACCGTTCACGTTCTGGCGGGTGACGGCGTACTGCTTGCCCTGCCAGAGCGGGAGGAGCGGGAGCTCGTCGGCGACGATGTCCTGCAGCCGGTCGTAGTCGGTGTTGGCCGCGGTGCGGTCGGACTTCGCGGAGGTCGACGGGATGATCGTCCCGGTGATCTCCTTGTTGTCGTAGTTGTTGTTCAGGACGTTGCCCGGGCCGAAGAACGGCTGGGTGAAGTTGTCGGCGTCCGGGTAGTCGGGGACCCAGCCCTTGACGTAGATGCCGTACTTGCCGGCCGCGATGTCCTTCTCGTACTGCTCGTACTCGACGGACTTGACGTCGGCCTCGAAGAGGCCGCTGTCGTTGAGCTGCTTGGCGATGACCTCGAACTGCTGGTCGGTGGAGGGGCCGTAGCGGGACGGGGTCGAGTAGAGGGTGACCTTGACCTTGCCGTTGATGTTGGCGGCCTTGAGGACGGCCTTGGCCTTCTCGGGCTGCGGGGTGCCGCCGTAGCGGTCGAAGAACGGCGTGGTGTGGCCGGCGATGCCGGTCGGCACGATGGAGTAGAGCGCGGTGGCGGTGCCGGCGTACACGTCCTTGACGAGGGCCTCGCGGTCCACGAGGTAGGCGATGGCCTTGCGCACGGGGAGCTTGCCGACGACGGGGTCGTTGACGTTGAAGACCATGTGCTCGACCTCGGCGCCCGTGCCCTGGACGACGTCGACCTTGTTGTCGCCGGTCTTGCTGGAGGCGAGGGCGGCGATGTCCTTGGCGGCGAGGCCGCGGAAGGCGAAGTCGACGGCGCCGCTCTCGAGGGTGGACTTGAGGCCGGCCTGGTCGCCGTTGAAGAACTTCAGGGTGACGCCGGTGTTCTTGGCCTTGGCCTTGCCGGTGTAGGACTCGTTGACCGAGAAGGTGGCGCTCTTCTCGCTGAAGGAGTCGAGCTTGTAGACGCCGGAGCCGACGGCCTTGTTGTCGGTGCGGAGCTTGTCGGCCGGGTACTCGCGGTGGTCGACGATGGAGCCCGCACCCGAGGCGATCTTGCTCGGGAAGGTGGCGTCGGAGTTCTTCAGGCGGAAGACGACGGTCGTCTCGTCGGGGGCGTCGATGCCCTCGATCGAGGAGAGCATGACGGCGGGGCCGTTCTCGTCGTTGATCTTCAGGGTGCGCTCGAAGGAGTACTTGACGTCCTTCGAGGTGAGCTCGTTGCCGTTGCTGAACTTCAGGTCGGACTTCAGCGTGCACTTGAAGAGCTTGCTGTCGCCGCCCTCGAAGCCGCAGCTCTGCGCGGCGTCGGGCTCGGGGGTGGTGCCGCCCTTGGGGAAGCTCAGCAGCGACTGGAAGACGTTGTTGAAGAGCAGCCAGGAGCCCGGGTCGTAGCCGGACGCCGGGTCGGTGGACTTCACCTTGTCGGATATGCCCATGACCACGCCCTTGCCGCTGCCGGCATTGGAGCCATCGGTCGAACCGCAACCGCTGAGCAGCGCGGCGGCGGTGGCCGCGCCGAGCGGGGCCGCCAGCCACTGGTTACGTCGATTCACGCGAACGTCCTTCACAGTCGAACTGTTTCGTTGCTCCGGCCCGCGACATCCGCTGCCGGTCTTTGCCTCGCTCAGCCGCTTACGCCGCGGCCGAGCTCCCACAACTGGAGGTCGGAGATGGCGTTGACCGACCACTCCACTCCGGTGATCCCGTCGCGTGCGGCGACGTACTGCTTGCCCTGCCACAGGGGCAGGACGGGTACGTCCTCGGCGACGATGTCCTGCATCTCCGTGATCGCGGGGGCGGCGACGTTACGGTCGACCGCGCGCCGGGATTCGGGGAGGAGCCTGGTGCGCACCGCGTTGTTGGCGTACGGCGTGCCCAGGAAGTTGTCCTGCTCCAGGAACGGGGCGAGGAAGTTGTCGGCGTCCGGGTAGTCGGGGAACCAGCCGAGCCCGTAGGCGGCGTGGTCGCCCTTCTTCTGCGCGGGGCGGAAGTCGCCCCATTCGCTGCCCTGGACGGTGATGTCGAACAGCTGGGTGGAGTTGAGCTGGGCCTTGAGGGCCTCGAACTCCGCTGCCGTGCCGTCGCCGTAGTGGTCGCTGGTGTAGTGCAGCGTCAGCTTGACCGGGGTCTTGATCCCGGCTTCCTTCAGGAGCGCGGCGGCCTTGGGCGTGTTGCCGTCGCCGTACTTGTTGTAGAAGGAGTTGACGTGGCCGGTCACGGAGGTGGGGACCAGCGAGTAGAGCGGCTGGGCGGACCTGCCGTAGACCTTGGAGATGAGCGCGTTGCGGTCGACGGCGGCGGCGAGCGCCTGGCGCACGGCCTTGTCCTTGACGACGGGCGCGTCGGTGTTGAAGCCGAGGTAGCGGATCTCCAGGCCGGGCATCGGGACGAGCTTGACGCCCTTGGGCGGGTTGGTGCTGAGCTCGGTGATCTGGGCGGGCGACAGGGTGCGGGAGACCATGTGGATCTTCCCGTCGGTGAGGGCCTTGCCCATGGCCGTGGAGTCGGCATAGGTACGCAGCTCGACCTTGTCGTTCTGCAGCTTGATGTCGCCCTTGTAGTGGGGGTTCTTGCTGAAGACGGCGCGGACGAGGCGGTTGTCCCTGACCTCGGCCTTCATGGTGTACGGCCCGGAGCCGTCCACCGCGAAGCCCTCGCGGAGCTTCTTGGCGTCGTAGCTCTTCTCGCTGACGATGCCGGCGGCGGGGGTGGAGAGCTTGAAGGGGAAGGTCGCGTCCGGGGTCTTCAGGTGGAAGATCACGGTGTCCTCGCCCTTGATCTCGACGTTGTCGAGGGTGGAGAGCAGCGAGGAGGGGCCGTTCTCGTCCTTGATGGCGAGGACCCGGTCGATGGAGAACTTGACGTCCTTGGCGGTGAGCGGGTCGCCGCTGGCGAACTTGAGCCCGGGGCGCAGGGTGCAGCGGTAGCTCTCGTTGCCTGAGTCGGTGAAGCGGCAGGCGGAGGCCGCCTCGGGGACGGGCTGGCCGCCGCCGCGCGGGGTGCGCATCAGTGTCTGGACGGTCTGGCGCAGGACGTTCCAGGTGCCGGCGTCGTAGGCGTAGGCGGGGTCGAACGGAGCGGGAGCGAAGTCTGCGGCCTCGAACCGGTCGGTGGTCCCGACGACGATCGCCGCGGATCCTGCTCCTCCACCGCTCGCGGTGCCGCATGCGGCCAGCGCGGGGGTGAGCAGTCCGGCCGCGGCCGTCAGCACCATGGTCTTGCGGTTCATGCTGGAAGTACTCCCTGTAACCGGCACTTGCTCAAAGCGGCGTGAAGGGCACTTCGCGGCGGTCGCCCGTTCGGGGCGGAACGATCGGGCCGGTGTTGTGACGATCGGTCCACGCGGTTCCGGAACAGGGGTGTGTGTCCGGGACGCGGCTGGGTGCGGCGCAGTGCCCGGATCGACACTAGTGGTCCGGGAAGGGGTGGCCTGAACGCGCCGGACTGGGGGCGTCGTCGCACCGTGATCGGAACGGACTGCCTGTTCACAGGCAGGGCTCCGCAGATTCGGTCAGGAGCTGATCAATGCGGACACATGGGAAGCCGGATGGCCCTCCGGTCAGGGCCGTCGGGGGTGTGACGCGTGACCAAGGTCACCCTGCGCAACAACCCCGGAGGGGATGGAATTTCAGCCTCCGGGGCCTGCGACGGAAGATCCTTCCGTCAAGGTGCGGCCTGACGGCATCCCGTTCGACACGGAGCGTGTTCAAGGCAATCCGGCGCGTGTCGATGCATACCGATGTAGGTCACTGCATGCCGATGTGTCCACTTGCGCTGCGTACACGCCCGGCGGGAAGCGCACCGGGCGCCACGGCACCCGGGATCGTCACTCTCGGTGAGCGATCTCAGTTCATCGGGGCGATCAGGGAGCGCAGGAACGCGAGGTCCACGTCCTCCAGCGACCCGACGACCGTGCGCCCGGGAGCCGGTTCGATGACGCCGGCGGAGGGGATCGCCACGACCCGGCAGCCGGCGGCCTCGGCGGCCGCCACGCCGGTGCGGGTGTCCTCGATGACCGCGCACCGCGAGGGGTGGGCGCCCAGCGTGCGTGCGGCGAACAGGTACGGGTCGGGGTGCGGCTTGGTACGGGTCACCTCGTCGCCGGCGACCGTCATCGTGAACCGGTCGCGGCCGAGGGTGAGCAGGACCTGGTCGATGACCCGGCGGTGGGAGGCGGAGACGAGGGCGGTGGGCACGTTGTGCCGGGCCAGCTCGGTCAGCAGCCGCTCGGCGCCCGGCATCAGGGGGACCCGGTCGGCGATGCGCGCCTCGAAGCGCTCGTTGAGCAGGACGCTCAGCTCGGCGAGGCCGATGGCGGCGCCGGTGGCCTCGATCAGGAAGCCCGCGCTGCGGCTCATCGGGCCGCCGACGACCACGTCGCGCCAGGCGTCCTCAAGCCGGTGTCCGAGCTCCTGGAAGATCTCCGCCTCGATCTCCCACCAGAAGCCCTCGGTGTCCACCAGGGTGCCGTCCATGTCGAGCAGCACCGCCTGCAGGGCCGAACCGTCGGCCGTGCGGGTGACCGGGGCGGGAACGGTGCTCGTCATGCGCATGCCTCTCCGAAGGGACGACAAGGCCGGTCGCCTCTCCCTCGGGGCATACCACCCCTCGGAACAGGCGACCGGCCTGTGTGGGACCGACAAGTGTACGTCGGCGGAGCTCAGCGTGCGTTGAAATACTTCGCTTCGGGGTGGTGGATCACGATCGCGTCCGTCGACTGCTCCGGGTGGAGCTGGAACTCCTCCGAGAGGTGGACGCCGATCCGCTCCGGCTGGAGGAGGTCGGCGATCTTCGCACGGTCCTCCAGGTCGGGGCAGGCGCCGTAGCCGAGGGAGAAGCGCGCGCCCCGGTACTTGAGGTCGAACATGTCCTCGACCTTCGCCGGGTCCTCGCCGCCGAATCCGAGCTCGGCGCGGACCCGGGCGTGCCAGTACTCGGCCATGGCCTCGGCGAGCTGGACGGACAGGCCGTGCAGCTCCAGGTACTCGCGGTAGGAGTCGGACTCGAACAGCCTGGCCGTGGCCTCGCCGATCTTCGAGCCGACGGTGACCACCTGGAGGCCGACGACGTCGGTCTCACCGGACTCCTCCGGGCGGAAGAAGTCCGCGAGGCACAGTCGGCGGCCGCGGCGCTGGCGCGGGAAGGTGAAGCGGGTCCGCTCGTTGCCGGCGTCGTCGAGGATGATCAGGTCCTCGCCCTTGGAGACGCAGGGGAAGTAGCCGTAGACGACGGCCGCCTCCAGCAGGTTCTCGGTGTGCAGCTTCTCCAGCAGGCCGCGCAGGCGCGGGCGGCCCTCGTTCTCGACGAGCTCCTCGTAGGTGGCCCCGCC
Organism: Streptomyces sp. NPDC090021; assembly: GCF_044748225.1. Lineage (NCBI taxonomy): Bacteria > Bacillati > Actinomycetota > Actinomycetes > Kitasatosporales > Streptomycetaceae > Streptomyces > Streptomyces sp. NPDC090021. Next base: position 6,526 of record NZ_JBIVFO010000058.1, read on the forward strand.
GGCGCGGGCCTGCTTCAGGCCCCACTGGCCCTTGAAGAGGGCGCCCTCGTCCAGCCAGGAGGCGTAGTCCTTGAGGGGGATGCCCTTGACCACCCGGGTGCCCCAGAACGGCGGGGTGGGCACCGGGTTGTCGACGGCCACGTCGGAGCGGCCGCCGGCCTCTTCCGGCTCCTCCACCTGGAGGGCGGGAGTGTCCCGCTTGGCGACGCGGCGCTGCTTGAGTTCGGGCAGGGCGGCCCCGGGCACGCCGCGCTTGACGGCGATGAGGGCGTCCATGAGGCGCAGGCCCTCGAAGGCGTCGCGGGCGTAGCGGACCTCGCCCTCGTAGATCTCGTGGAGGTCCTGCTCGACGTAGGCGCGGGTGAGGGCGGCGCCGCCGAGGATCACCGGGTAGTCGGCGGCCAGCTTGCGCTGGTTCAGCTCCTCCAGGTTCTCCTTCATGATCACGGTGGACTTCACGAGCAGGCCGGACATGCCGATGACGTCGGCCTTGTGCTCCTGGGCGGCTTCGAGGATCGCGGAGACGGGCTGCTTGATGCCGATGTTGACGACGTTGTAGCCGTTGTTGGTCAGGATGATGTCGACGAGGTTCTTGCCGATGTCGTGGACGTCGCCGCGGACCGTGGCCAGCACGATGGTGCCCTTGCCCTCGTCGTCCGTCTTCTCCATGTGGGGTTCGAGGTAGGCCACGGCCGACTTCATGACCTCGGCGGACTGCAGGACGAAGGGGAGCTGCATCTGGCCGGAGCCGAAGAGCTCGCCGACGACCTTCATGCCCTCCAGGAGGGTGTCGTTGACGATGTCGAGGGCGGGGCGGGTCCGGAGGGCCTCGTCGAGGTCGGCCTCCAGGCCGTTCTTCTCGCCGTCGATGATGCGGCGCTGCAGGCGCTCCTCCAGGGGCAGTGCGAGGAGCTCCTCGGCGCGGCCGGCCTTCAGGGACTTGGTGTTGACGCCCTCGAAGAGGGCCATCAGCTTCTGCAGCGGGTCGTAGTCCTCGGTGCGCCGGTCGTAGATCAGGTCGAGGGCGGTGGAGACCTGCTCCTCGTCGAACCGGGCGATCGGGAGGATCTTGGAGGCGTGGACGATGGCCGAGTCGAGGCCGGCCTTGACGCACTCGTCGAGGAAGACGGAGTTCAGCAGGACGCGGGCGGCGGGGTTGAGGCCGAAGGAGATGTTCGACAGGCCCAGGGTGGTCTGGACGTCGGGGTGGCGGCGCTTGAGCTCGCGGATCGACTCGATCGTGGCGATGCCGTCGCCGCGGGACTCCTCCTGGCCGGTGCAGATGGTGAAGGTCAGCGTGTCGATGAGGATGTCCGACTCGCGGATGCCCCAGTTGGCCGTGAGGTCCTCGATGAGGCGTTCGGCGATGGCGACCTTGTGCTCGACGGTGCGGGCCTGGCCCTCCTCGTCGATGGTCAGCGCGATGAGCGCGGCGCCGTGCTCCTGGGCCAGCCGGGTGACCTTGGCGAAACGGGACTCGGGGCCGTCGCCGTCCTCGTAGTTCACCGAGTTGATGACCGCGCGGCCGCCGAGCTTCTCCAGGCCCGCCTTGATGACGGGGACCTCGGTGGAGTCCAGGACGATCGGCAGGGTGGAGGCGGTGGCGAAGCGGCCGGCGAGCTCCTCCATGTCGGCGACGCCGTCGCGGCCGACGTAGTCCACGCAGAGGTCGAGCATGTGCGCGCCCTCGCGGATCTGGTCGCGGGCCATCTCGACGCAGTCGTCCCAGCGGCCCTCCAGCATGGCCTCGCGGAACTTCTTGGAGCCGTTGGCGTTGGTGCGCTCGCCGATCGCCATGTACGAGGTGTCCTGGCGGAAGGGCACGGTCTGGTAGAGGGAGGCGGCGCCGGGCTCGGGCCGGGGGTCACGCTGGACGACCGCCGTGCCGCGGACCCGCTCGACGACCTGGCGCAGGTGCTCGGGGGTGGTGCCGCAGCAGCCGCCGACCAGGGAGAGGCCGTACTCGCGGACGAAGGTCTCCTGGGCGTCGGCGAGTTCGGGGGCGGTCAGCGGGTAGTGCGCGCCCTCCTTCGTCAGGACGGGCAGGCCGGCGTTGGGCATGCAGGAGAGCGGGACGCGGGCGTTGCGCGCGAGGTAGCGCAGGTGCTCGCTCATCTCGGCGGGGCCGGTGGCGCAGTTCAGCCCGATCATGTCGATGCCGAGGGGCTCCAGCGCGGTCAGGGCCGCGCCGATCTCGGAGCCCAGGAGCATGGTGCCGGTGGTCTCGACGGTGACCGAGCAGATCAGCGGGACGCTGACGCCGAGCGCCTCCATGGCGCGGCGGGCGCCGATGATGGAGGACTTGGTCTGCAGGAGGTCCTGGGTGGTCTCGACGAGCAGCGCGTCGGCGCCGCCGGCGAGCAGGCCCTCGGCGTTGGTCTGGTAGGCGTCGCGGATCTGCGCGTAGGTGATGTGGCCGAGGGTGGGCAGCTTGGTGCCGGGGCCCATGGAGCCGAGGACCCAGCGCTGCTGTCCGGTGGAGGCGGTGAACGCGTCGGCGACCTCGCGGGCGATGCGGGCGCCGGACTCGGAGAGCTCGAAGTTGCGTTCGGCGATGTCGTACTCGGCGAGGGCCGCGTAGTTCGCGCCGAAGGTGTTGGTCTCGACGCAGTCCACGCCCACCGAGAAGTACGCCTCGTGCACCGTGCGGACGATGTCGGGGCGGGTGATGTTGAGGACCTCGTTGCAGCCTTCGAGCTGCTGGAAGTCGTCGAGGGTGGGGTCCTGCGCCTGGAGCATCGTTCCCATGGCTCCGTCGGCGACGACCACGCGGGTCGCGAGCGCCTCCCGGAGGGCGTCGGCCCGGGTCTGGGTGTCGGCGGGCGGGTTCGGCAACGAGGCCATGGAGTGCTCCCTGGGATGCGACGGCTGTCGGCTTTGCACCCCCGCTGTGTCAGGGGTGCACGCGGCCAGGGTAACCGCGAGGCACCGGCCCCGGTGTGGGTGTCCCACGTGGCGGACTGCATTCTGTGGCGGGAAGTTGTCAGGGGTGTCCCGTTGGCCGTGCGCCGAACAGATCGTCCGGCGGTGCGCGAGGTCGGCATCGACCGATACTGTTCAGCATTGTCGAACCGCGTCAAGATGTCAGTAGTAACGAAGGTCAGCAGGAGGCTGCGCGATGGCACGGAACATCCAGTCGCTCGAACGAGCCGCTGCGATGCTGCGACTCCTGGCGGGCGGGGAACGCCGGCTGGGGCTCTCCGACGTGGCCTCGTCGCTGGGCCTGGCCAAGGGCACGGCCCACGGCATCCTGCGCACCCTGCAGGCCGAGGGCTTCGTCGAGCAGGACCCGGCCTCCGGGCGCTACCAGCTGGGCGCGGAGCTGCTGCGCCTGGGCAACAGCTACCTCGACGTGCACGAGCTGCGGGCCCGCGCCCTGGTGTGGACCGACGACCTGGCCCGCGCGAGCGGCGAGAGCGTGTACGTGGGCGTGCTGCACCAGAGCGGGGTGCTGATCATGCACCACGTGTTCCGGCCCGACGACAGCCGTCAAGTGCTGGAGGTCGGGGCCATGCAGCCACTGCACTCGACGGCGCTGGGCAAGGTGCTGTCGGCGTACGACCCGGTCGCGCACACCCAGGCGCTGGAGGTGGAGCGTGACGCGTTCACGCCCCGCACGGTCACGGACGCGGCCGGCTTCGAGGAGCTGTTGGGCCTGACCCGGGCGCGCGGCTGGGCCGCGGACGTCGAGGAGACGTGGGAGGGCGTCGCCTCGGTGGCGGCGCCGATCCACGACCGGCGCCGGATGCCGGTGGGCGCCGTGGCGGTCGCGGGCGCCGTGGAGCGGGTCTGCGGCGAGTCCGGGGAGCCCCGTGCGGCCCTCGTGGCCTCGGTGCGGGACTGTGCGCGCGCGGTTTCACGCGACCTCGGCGCAGGCCGGTTCTGACCCCCCTCTAGCAGGCTTCGGCCATCACCTGGCACCCTTCTGCCCATTTTTCGCCATATCTCGACCTCAGGATGGCCGGATTTGGCTGACCGCACCTCCGGGTAACGATCCGACACATTGGCCTGGCCGACCCTTGACGCATTCTTCACCTGGGCGGAAAACTGCCGTTCACCGGTCGACATTGTCGAACACCTACCGGCAATACGCGCTAGGATGCGACAAGGCCAAGGACCGGTGCAGCACTCACCGAGTGCGCGGAATCACCGGAGGGACCCGGTTTCCGCCCACCCCTGGACGTACGTAAGGAGTCGCGGGTGTCCAGCTCCGACATCTTCATCGGCGAGACCATCGGTACCGCCCTGCTCACCCTGCTCGGCGGCGGCGTCTGCGCCGCAGTGACGCTCAAGAGCTCCAAGGCCCGCAACGCGGGCTGGCTCGCGATCACCTTCGGCTGGGGCTTCGCCGTCCTCATCGCGGCCTACGTCTCCGCGCCGCTCTCCGGTGCGCACCTCAACCCGGCGGTCACCGTCGGCCTCGCCGTCAAGACCGGCGAGTGGGGCGACACCCCCGTCTACTTCGCCGGCCAGCTCCTGGGCGCCATGCTCGGCGCGGTCATCATGTGGATCACCTACTACGGCCAGTTCCGCGTCCACCTCGCGGACCCCGAGCACATCCGCGACGCCAAGCTCGGCCCGGAGGACCCGCACCCGCACGACGTGGCCGGACCCGTGCTCGGCATCTTCTCCACGGGCCCCGAGATCCGCAACGTCGTACAGAACCTCACGACCGAGATCATAGGCACCGCCGTCCTGGTCCTGGCGATCCTGACCCAGGGCCTCCAGGACGACGGCAAGGGCCTCGGCGTCATCGGCGTCCTGATCACGTCCTTCGTGGTCGTCGGCATCGGCCTCTCCCTGGGCGGCCCGACCGGCTACGCCATCAACCCGGTCCGCGACCTCGGTCCGCGCATCGTCCACGCCCTGCTGCCGCTCCCCAACAAGGGCGGCTCCGACTGGGGATACTCCTGGATCCCGGTGGTCGGCCCGCTCGTCGGTGCCGTGCTCGCCGGCGGTCTTTACAACATCGCGTTCGCCTGATCAGCATCTGCAGCGCTCGTAGGATCCGCACCGCACTCCTGATTCCGCCTACTCACCAGACCTGCCAGGAGCAGCCATCATGACCAGCAGCACCGGCCCCTTCATCGCCGCGATCGACCAGGGCACCACCTCCTCCCGCTGCATCGTCTTCGACCGCGACGGCCGTATCGTCGCCGTCGACCAGAAGGAGCACGAGCAGATCTTCCCGAAGCCGGGCTGGGTCGAGCACGACGCCACCGAGATCTGGACCAACGTCCAGGAGGTCGTCGCCGGCGCCATCGCCAAGGCCGAGATCACCGCCGCCGACGTCAAGGCGATCGGCATCACCAACCAGCGCGAGACCACCGTCCTGTGGGACAAGAACACCGGCGAGCCGGTCCACAACGCGCTGGTCTGGCAGGACACCCGCACCGACGCCCTGTGCAAGGAGCTCGGCCGCAACGTCGGCCAGGACCGCTTCCGCCGCGAGACCGGCCTGCCGCTGGCGAGCTACTTCGCCGGCCCGAAGGTCCGCTGGCTGCTCGACAACGTCGAGGGCCTGCGCGAGCGCGCCGAGGCCGGCGACATCCTCTTCGGCACCATGGACTCGTGGGTCATCTGGAACCTCACGGGCGGCGCCCAGGGCGGTGCGCACGTCACCGACGTCACCAACGCCTCGCGCACCATGCTGATGAACCTGCACACCCTGGCCTGGGACGAGAAGATCGCGGAGTCGATGGGCGTCCCGCTCAACGTGCTCCCCGAGATCAAGTCCTCCGCCGAGGTCTACGGCCACGTCAAGGAGGGCGTCCTCGCCGGTGTCCCGGTCGCCTCGGCGCTCGGTGACCAGCAGGCTGCGCTGTTCGGCCAGACCTGTTTCGCCGAGGGCGAGGCCAAGTCCACGTACGGCACCGGAACGTTCATGCTCATGAACACCGGCGACAAGATCATCAACTCCTACAGCGGCCTGCTGACCACCGTCGGCTACCAGATCGGCGACCAGAAGCCGGTCTACGCCCTGGAGGGCTCCATCGCCGTCACCGGCTCGCTCGTCCAGTGGATGCGCGACCAGATGGGCCTGATCAAGTCCGCGGCCGAGATCGAGACCCTGGCCCTGTCCGTCGAGGACAACGGCGGCGCCTACTTCGTGCCGGCCTTCTCCGGCCTGTTCGCCCCGTACTGGCGCTCCGACGCCCGCGGTGTGATCGCCGGCCTCACCCGGTACGTCACCAAGGCGCACATCGCCCGTGCCGTCCTGGAGGCCACCGCCTGGCAGACCCGCGAGATCACCGACGCCATGACCAAGGACTCGGGCGTCGAGCTCGCCGCCCTCAAGGTCGACGGCGGCATGACCTCCAACAACCTGCTGATGCAGACGCTCTCGGACTTCCTGGACGCCCCCGTGGTCCGTCCCATGGTCGCCGAGACCACCTGCCTCGGCGCCGCCTACGCCGCCGGCCTGGCCGTCGGCTTCTGGCCCGACACCGACGCCCTGCGCGCCAACTGGCGCCGTGCGGCGGAGTGGACCCCGCGGATGCCCGCCGAGCAGCGGGAGCGCGAGTACAAGAGCTGGCTCAAGGCCGTCGAGCGGTCCATGGGCTGGGTCGACGACGAAGACGCCAGCTGACCGCACCAGCTGAGTCAATCGACGAGGAGCGATAAGAGACATGAGCACCCTGCAGAGCGTCCCCGCCCTGGGCACGCACCCGACCGCCGGCGCGAACGCGAGCCGTGCCGAGACCCGCGAGCAGCTGGCGAAGGCCACGTACGACCTGCTGGTCATCGGTGGTGGAATCCTGGGCACCTCGGTGGCCTGGCACGCCGCGCAGTCGGGTCTGCGGGTTGCCATGGTGGACGCCGGCGACTTCGCCGGCGCCACCTCCTCGGCCTCCTCCAAGCTCGTCCACGGCGGCCTGCGCTACCTGCAGACCGGCGCGGTCAAGCTGGTCGCGGAGAACCACCACGAGCGGCGGGTGCTGGCCAAGGACGTGGCCCCGCACCTGGTCAACCCGCTCACCTTCTACCTGCCGGTCTACAAGGGCGGTCCGGTGGGTGCGGCCAAGCTGGGCGCGGGCGTCTTCGCCTACTCCGCCCTCTCGGCCTTCGGCGACGGCATGGGCAAGGTCATATCCCCCGCCCGTGCCGTCGCCGACAACCCCGGCCTGAAGACCGACAACCTCAAGGCCGTCGCGGTCTACTACGACCACCAGATGAACGACTCCCGCGTCGCCGTCATGACGGTCCGCGCGGCCGTCGAGTCGGGCGCCGTCGTCCTCAACCACGCCGAGGTCACCGGCCTGCGCAAGACCGGCGGCCGGGTCACCGGCGCCGAGCTCAAGGACCGCCTGGACGGCACCGAGTTCGGGATCGACGCCCGCGTCGTGCTCAACGCCACCGGCCCGTGGGTGGACCACCTGCGGCGCATGGAGGACAAGCACTCCATGCCGTCGATCCGCCTCTCCAAGGGCGCGCACATCGTCATGAAGCGCAAGTCGCCGTGGAAGGCCGCCATGGCCACCCCGATCGACAAGTACCGCATCACCTTCGCCCTCCCCTGGGAGGACCAGCTGCTGCTCGGCACCACCGACGAGGTGTACGAGGGCGACCCGGCGGACGTGCGCGCCACCGAGTCCGACATCCAGCAGATCCTGGACGAGGCGGCCTTCTCGGTGAAGGACGCCGACCTCGACCGCTCCCTGATGACGTACGCCTTCGCCGGCCTGCGCGTGCTGCCCGGCGGCCCCGGCGGCGTGGAGAAGGCCAAGCGCGAGACCGTCGTCTCCGAGGGCGCGGGCGGCATGCTGTCGGTCGCCGGCGGCAAGTGGACCACCTACCGCCACATCGGCCGCGTCGTCATGGACAAGCTCGCCAAGCTCCCGGGCAGCCCGCTGACCGAGGACATGGAGCCGGTGAAGTCCCTCGTGCGCCGCATCGCGCTGCCGGGCGTCGCCAACCCGAACGCGGTCGCGCACCGGCTGCTGGTGGACCGCGAGCCCGGCACCCGGATGGACCCGCTGACCGCGCGCCACCTGGCCTCGCACTACGGCTCCCTGGCCTTCGACATCGCCCGCCTCGCCAACGAGGACCCGGCGCTGGCCGAGCGCATCCACCCGGACGGTCCGGAGATCTGGGCGCAGGTCGCCTACGCCCGTGACCACGAGTGGGCCGAGACGGTCGACGACGTGCTGCGCCGCCGCACGACAGTGACCATCCGCGGCCTGGACGACGACGCCGTCAAGGCCCGGGTCGAGGAGATGCTGGCCCGCAAGGCATAGGCCTCACGCGGGTGGGGAAGAGGGGCGGTTCCGAGGGGAACCGCCCCTCTGTCGTGGGCTGTGGCCGACGTCCCTCCAAGGCTTAGGCTGACCCACGTACGCAAGGAACTTCGGAAGGAGACCTGGGTGATCGAGCTTGAGGGCGTGCCCGAGCTGATCGACCCGGTCATGGTGGCCGCGTTCGAGGGCTGGAACGACGCGGGTGACGCGGCCTCCGGTGCGGTCGCACACCTGGACCGGGAGTGGAAGGGCGAGGTCTTCGCGGCTCTGGACGCCGAGGACTACTACGACTTCCAGGTCAACCGGCCGACGGTGTGGCTGGACAACGGGGTACGGAAGATCACGTGGCCGACGACCCGGCTCTCGGTGGTCCGGATCGGCGGTGCCAAACCGCGCGACCTGGTACTGGTGCGCGGCATCGAACCGTCCATGCGGTGGCGGTCGTTCTGCAACGAGATCCTGGGCTTCGCGCACGAGCTGGGCGTGGAGATGGTCGTCATCCTCGGGGCGCTCCTCGGGGACACGCCGCACACCCGGCCGGTGCCGGTGAGCGGGGTCACCTCGGACGCGGACCTGGCGCGGACGATGGACCTGGAGGAGACCAGGTACGAGGGCCCGACGGGCATCGTGGGCATCCTCCAGGAGGCCTGTACGCACGCGGGGGTGCCGGCGGTGTCGCTGTGGGCGGCGGTGCCGCACTACGTGTCGCAGCCGCCGAACCCGAAGGCGACGCTGGCCCTGCTGAACCGGCTGGAGGACCTGATCGACATCAGGATCCCGCTGGGCGAGCTGCCGGAGGACGCGCGGGCCTGGCAGCTGGGCGTGGACCAACTGGCCGCCGAGGACAGTGAGGTGGCGGAGTACGTCCAGACGCTGGAGGAGGCGCGGGACACCGCGGACCTGCCGGAGGCCTCGGGCGACGCGATCGCCCGCGAGTTCGAACGTTACCTGCGCCGCCGCGACCCGGCGGCGGGCCCCGCGGCGGAGCCGGGTGACGGCTCGTACCTGCGGGAGACGAGCGGGCCTCTCCCACGGCCCCCGAAGCCGCAGCCGCCGGTGTCCCCACCGCAGCCGGAGGCTCCGCCGGAGGAGCCGGGCGAGGACACCCCGGAGGCATAGCCGGGCGGGGTGGGGCTCCGCCCATCCCGCACCCCGGATGCCGGCGAGGCCGGGTCTGCCGGCCCGTCCGGCGTTCGCGGACCGGCTCCGCGCGGCGGTGACCCGGACCGGTACGAACAACGCGATGCCCCCGGCCCAGGGCCGGGGGCATCGGCACACCGTCCGCAGACGGCTACAGGGCCACGCCCAGGAGGGCGTCCACGGTCCGGGAGATCAGGCCCGGGGCGGACTCGTCGTCGCCGTCGGTGGCGTTCTGGAGATCCACCCAGCGGTCCACGGCGGCCAGTGCCGCAGGGGCGTCCAGGTCGTTGGCCAGGGCCTCGCGGACCTCTTCGAGGACCGCGTCCGCCGGGATGCCGTCCGGCCGGGACACCGCCGCGCGCCAGCGCTCCAGCCGGGCCACGGCCTCGTCGAGGACGGCGTCCGTCCACTCCCAGTCCGCCCGGTAGTGGTGCGAGAGCAGCGCCAGGCGGATCGCCGCCGGGTCCACCCCGCCGCGGCGCAGCGCGGACACGAAGACGAGGTTGCCCTTCGACTTCGACATCTTCTCGCCGTGCAGGGCGACCATGCCGGCGTGGACGTACGCCTTGGCCATCGGGAACTCGCCCGTCAGGGCCTGCGCGTGCGACGCCCCCATCTCGTGGTGCGGGAAGGCGAGGTCGGAGCCGCCGCCCTGGATGTCGAAGCCCATGCCCAGGTGGTCCAGGGCGATCGCGACGCACTCGATGTGCCAGCCCGGCCGGCCGCGGCCCAGCGAGCCGCCGTCCCAGCTCGGCTCGCCCGGACGCGCCGCCATCCACAGCATCGGGTCCAGCGGGTTCTTCTTGCCCGGACGGTCGGGGTCGCCGCCCCGCTCCGCCGAGAGCAGCCGCATGGCCTCGGCGTCGAGGTGGGAGACGCCGCCGAAGTGCGGGTCGGCCTCGACCGAGAAGTAGAGGTCGCCCTCCAGCTCGTACGCGGCGCCCGCGTCCCGCAGCCGCTCGACCAGCGGCACGATGCCGGGTATGGCCTCGACGGCTCCGATGTAGTGCTGCGGCGGCAGCATCCGCAGGGCCGTCATGTCCTCGCGGAAGAGCGCGGTCTCGCGCTCGGCCAGCTCGGTCCAGTCGTGGCCGTCGCGCAGCGCCCGCTCCAGGAGCGGATCGTCCACGTCCGTGACGTTCTGGACGTAGTGGACCTGCCGCTTGGTGTCGAGCCACACGCGCTGCACGAGGTCGAACGCGTTGTAGGTCGCCGCGTGACCGATGTGGGTCGCGTCGTACGGGGTGATGCCGCAGACGTAGATACGGGCGACGGGACCGGGGGCGAGGGTGATCGTCCCCTGGGTCGCGGTGTCGTGGATCTGGAGGTCGCGGCCCTTGCCGGGAAGGGCGGGGACCTCAGAAGCGGGCCAGGCATGCATGTGTCGAGCCTAACCGGACGGATGTTCCGGAAACGAACTGGACCTGCAGTGTTGTCTTGATCGGCGCTCTTGCGGTCCGGCCGGTTCTGTGCGTACCGCCGATGGCCGGTTCAGACCGGTGGCCACGGGATCGACGGCCACTGCCCGGACGGCACCGGATGCGTTCCGGTCCGCAGCATGTGCGCCACCCGCTCCCGTACGGCGGCCAGCTCGGCCTCCGTGATCAGTTCGGCCAGCCGGGTGGCGAGGGGGGCTCCCTCGGCCAGTTCCGCGGCCAGCGCCGTGAGCGCCCCGCGGGCCTCGTCCGTCAGCGGCTCCCCCGCCCAGCCCCACAGCAGGGTGCGCAGCTTGTCCTCGGTGTGGAAGGTCACTCCGTGATCGATGCCGTAGATCCGTCCGTCGGGCGCGGGCAGCAGGTGCCCGCCCTTGCGGTCACCGTTGTTGATCACGGCGTCGAGGACGGAGAGCCGGCGCAGCCTCGGGTCGTCGGCGTGGACCAGCAGGGCGGTGCGGCCCTCGCCCACCTCCGCGAAGGCCACGGGCTTCCATCCCTCACCGGCCTCCTCGCCCTCGACCAGGGCGAGGAGCCCGTCCTCGGGGGAGTCGTCCTGCGGCTGCCGGGACTCGATCCACTGCTGGACCATGCCCTCGCCGTAGGGGCCGTCGCGCAGCACGGTGGCGGGCACCAGGCCCCATCCGGTGGCCTCGGAGACCAGGTAGGCGGCGACCTCGCGCTGGGCGAGGCTGCCGTCGGGGAAGTCCCACAGCGGCCGCTCCCCCTTGACCGGCTTGTAGACGCAGTCGGCGCTCGCCCCGTCGTACGTGACCGTGCACAACAGCACCGCGTTGGACGCCTCGCGGATCCGGCCGACGACGGTCAGCTCGCCCTTGGCGAGCAGTTCCTCCATGCGTCCCCGCGTGTGCCCCTGCATGTGTCCCTGCATGTCCCCCTGGCCCGTCACGCCTGGCGCCGGTAGCCGTTCTGGCGCGGGCACACGTGGCCCTCCGGGTCCAGCGGCAGACTGCACAGCGGACACGGCGGGCGGCCGGCGTTGACCACGTCCAGGGCGCGCTTGGCGAAGGCGCGGGCCTGGGCGCCGGTGAGGCGGACCCGCAGCATCGGCGGGCCGTTCTCCTCGTCCTGGAGCAGCCGCTCCTCCGCCTCGGCGAGGTCCTCGTCGGACTCGGCTTCGAGCTCCACCAGGGCCTGCGCCTCGACGATCATGCGCTGTTCCTCGCCGTCCCAGGCCAGGGCCATGGTGCCGACGCGGAACTCCTCCTCGACGGGCACGTCCAGCGGAGCCGTGTCGGCGGCCTCCGCGGGGGCCATGGCGGGGACCGGGGCGTTTCCGCCGGTGCGCCGCACGACCTCGTCCAGCAGCTCGTCCATCCGCTCGGCCAGCGCGGCGACCTGGGTCTTCTCCAGGGAGACGCTGGTGACGCGGGGGCCGGAGGAGGCCTGCAGGAAGAACGTACGGCGTCCCGGCAAGCCGACCGTGCCGGCCACGAAGCGGTCCGGCGGGTCGTAGAGGAACACCTGACGGGGCACGTCCAGTCTCCAAGTCTCGGCGGCGGGGGCGGATCTGCGCCCTTGTGTGGGCCCGTCCACCCTACTGCGCCGTGCGATCACGCCGCGCCCGCGCCGCCCCCCACGACGGCGTTCCCGGCGTCCTCGGAGTCCTTGTCGGAGGCGACGGCCTCGGGTGCGGCCGGTCGCCTCACGAGGGAGCCGAAGTCCCCGGTGTCGCCCAGCCGGAACACGAACGGGCGGGTCGGCGTGTAGCGGATCGCCGTCACCGAGCAGGGGTCGACGTGGATGCGCTGGAAGAGGTCCAGGTGCATGCCCAGGGCGTCCGCGACGAGCGACTTGATGATGTCGCCGTGCGAGCACATCAGGAAGACGGCGTCGGCGCCGTCGCTCTCCTCGATCCGCGCGTTCCAGTCCCGTACGGCGTCCACCGCGCGGGCCTGCATGGCCCGCATGGACTCGCCGCCGGGGAAGGCGGCCGCCGACGGGTGCTGTTGCACGATCTTCATCAGCGGTTCTTCGGAGAGTTCGGAGAGTTTGCGTCCGGACCAGTCGCCGTAGTGGCATTCGCCGATCCGCTCGTCCGTGTGGAGTTCCAGCTCGGGCCGCGCGGCCAGCAGGGGTGCCAGGGTCTCGCGGCAGCGCTGGAGCGGGCTGGTCACGGCGGCGGCGAGCGGCACGCCGGCCAGCCGTCCGGGGAGCGCGGCGGCCTGCTCGGCGCCGCGCTCGTCGAGGCCCACGCCGGGAGTCCATCCGGCGAGCAGCCCTGCGGTGTTGGCGGTGGACCGCCCGTGTCGTACGAGGATCAGCGTGGCCATGAGGGCCAGCGTAGGCGGTGCCGGACGGGTGCGGGCCCGTCGGTGGCGGGGGAGAATGTTCGGCGTGATCGTCGACTGCGCGCTCTACCGGGACGGGCGTCGCGCCGAGGCGCCGGAGGACTTCTCGGACGCCCTGGACGAGGCCCGGGCGAGCGGTGACGCCTTCCTCCGGATCGGCACGTACGAGCCGACCGAGGCGGAGTTCGATCACGTCCGCCGGGAGTTCGGCCTGCATCCGCCGGCGGTGGAGGACGCGCTCAACGGCGGCGAGGCGGGCGCACGGTCAGGCGTATTCGGGGGTGGTGAGGGGCTCGCCGCCCAGGGCGTTGCGCCGCTGCGGCATCCGCAGGGCGACCATCCGGTGCCAGCCGCTGAAGCGCTCGTACGCGTACATCCCGCGGATGCCGGCGGCCAGCAGGGCCGCCTTCGGCGCGGGCCAGTGCAGCAGCCGTCCCATGTGGTCCATGACGGCGAGGCTCACGTCGCGGTAGACGGCGATCTCGGCGAGCGCGCTCTCGCGCAGCACCCGATGGATGGTCCTGCCGTGCCCGGCGCGGGCCAGCCGCAGCAGTTCCTCGTGGCAGTAGGCGAGGTGGTTGTCCTCGTCGTTGCTGATCATGTGGATGGCCTTGCCCACCACGGGGTGGTCGCCGAAGTACTTGACCAGCATGTCCATCTGGTCGGCGGCGCGCTGCTCGGTGACCCGGCTGTGGGCGAGGTAGACGACGATGTCGTCCTCGGTGAGCGCCTCCTGCCGGCGCAGCTTGTCGTGGGCCAGTCCGATGCCGCGGCGTTCGAGCAGCATCGTGTAGTCGGTCTCGGGCGGTACGGGGACGGCCTGCAGGCCGCGTTTGCGCAGCAGGGCGTGGAAGATCCGGCCGTGCTTGTCCTCGTCGGCGCCGTGCCGGGTGATCTTGGGTGCGAGGTCGCGCATGGCGTCCGGCACCAGGGCCGCGATACGGGCGTTCTCCCAGCCGCCCTGGGCTTCCCCGCTGGCGGCGATGGAGCAGAACAACTGGAAGGCGTCGTCGTTGTCGACGATCTCCTGGAACAGGCTGCGGGCAGAGAGCATGCAACGAGTCAAACGCCGCTCCGCGGGGCGGGCAACCGCGAGGTGTCACCACTCGTCCGAATGAACGAACCTCCACGCCGGGCGCCGTGCGTAACCCCGCGGGCGTCCGGCGCGTTGTTGGCTGTGTCGGCCGTGGCGGGGAAGACCCCCCGAGCCCCCACCACGGCCGCAGAACCTCCTCGCGGCAGCCGGCTCAGGCGAGGCCCGCGAGCTCCATGGCCTCGGTGCCGGCGCGCAGGGCGGCGATCCGCTCGTCCAGGGTGAAGCCGGCCGGGGCCAGCGTGAGGGTGGTGACGCCGGCCTCCGCGTAGGCCCGCATCCCGTCGGCGATCCGCGCGACGGGGCCGAGCAGCGTCGTCGAGTCGATCAGCGAGTGCGGGACGGCCTCGGCCGCGCCGGTCTTGTCACCGGCCAGGTACTTGTCCTGGATCTCGGCGGCTTCCTTCTCGTAGCCCATGCGCTGGGCCAGCTGGTTGTAGAAGTTCTGCTTCCGGCTGCCCATGCCGCCCACGTACAGGGCGGTGTACGGGCGGAACATGTCGGCGAGGGCGGTCACGTCCTCGCCGAGGGCCAGCGGCACGGTCGGGCAGACGTCGAAGCCGTCCATGGTCAGCCCGGCCTTCTCCCGGCCCGCCCGGATGTGGGTGAGCGCGGTGGCCTCCAGGTGCTCGGCGGCCGGGAAGATCAGCAGGGCGCCGTCGGCGATCTCGCCGGTCTGCTCCAGGTTCCTGGGCCCGATGGCGGCGATGTAGAGCGGGATGTGCTCGCGCTCGGGGTGCACGGTCAGCTTGATCGGCTTGCCCGGACCGCCCGGCAGCGGCAGGGTCCAGTGCTCGCCCTCGTAGCTCAGCCGCTCGCGCGACATGGCCTTGCGGACGATCTCCACGTACTCGCGGGTGCGGGCGAGCGGCTTGTCGAACGTGACGCCGTACCAGCCCTCGGAGACCTGCGGGCCCGAGACGCCGAGGCCGAGGCGGAAACGGCCCTTGGTGAGGGAGTCCAGGGTGGCCGCCGTCATGGCGGTCATGGCGGGCTGGCGGGCCGGGATCTGCATGATCGCGGAGCCGACGTCGATACGCTCGGTCTGGGCGGCAACCCAGGAGAGCACGGTCGGGGCGTCGGATCCGTACGCCTCGGCGGCCCAGCAGACGTCGTATCCGAGGCGGTCGGCCTCCTGGGCGACAGCGAGGTTGTCGGCGTCCATGCCCGCGCCCCAGTAACCGAGATTGATGCCGAGCCGCATGTGTCGTCCCCTTACCGGTGTACCGATCAGTAACGTTGGTGTGCGGGGACTGTAGCGCGCCCGGGCGCTCCACGTCAGCGCCCCAGTAGTCTCAGCGCTCATGGAGCAGAGGCATCTCGGCCGCACCGGACTGCGCGTCTCCCGGATCGGCCTCGGCACCCTCACCTGGGGCCGCGACACCGGCGAGGAAGCCGCCGCCGAACAGGTGAAGACGTTCTGGGAGGCGGGCGGCACCCTCGTCGACACCGCCGACGTGTACGGCGGCGGGGAGGCGGAGTACCTCCTGGGGCGGCTGGTGGGCGGGCTCGTCCCGCGCCGGGACCTGGTCATCGCGACCAAGGCGGGCAGCGTCCGGGACCCGGACCGGCGCTTCGACGGCTCGCGCGGCCATCTGCTGGCGGCCCTCGACGACTCGCTGGACCGGCTGGGCACCGACTACGTCGACCTCTGGCAGGTGCACGCCTTCGATCCGGTGACGCCGGTGGAGGAGACCCTGCAGGCCCTCGACCTGGCGGTGAGCAGCGGCCGGGCCCGGTACGCCGGAGTGGCGGGCTTCTGCGGCTGGCAGCTGGCGAAGGCGGCGACCTGGCAGCTCACGGCTCCCGGGGTGCGGACCCGGATCGCCTCGACGCAGATGGAGTACTCCCTGCTGCAGCGCGGCGTCGAGCGGGAGGTGCTGCCGGCCGCGCTGGACCTGGGGGTCGGCCTGCTGCCCTCGTCCCCGCTGGGGCGCGGAGTGCTGACGGGCAAGTACCGGGAGGGCACTCCGGCCGACTCCCGGGGCGCCTCGCCGGCCCTGTCCGCGCTGGTGGAGCCGTATCTGGACGACGCGGCGGCCGGGATCGTGGACGCGGTGGTCACGGCGGCGCAGGGGCTGGCCGTGACTCCGCTCCAGGTGGCGCTGGCGTGGGTCCGGGACCGGCCGGGGGTGGTCGCGCCGATCGTCGGTGCGCGGACGTCGGCGCAGCTCGCGGCGGCGTTGTCGGTGGAGGCGCTTAGTCTTCCCGAGGAGATCTGCCGGGCGCTGGACGACGTCTCGGCGCCGGAGCACCGCTATCCCGATCAGGACTGGAGCACGCTGTGAGCACGGACCGTCAGGCCGAAGCCGAAACCGCTGACGCGGAAGACCCGGCGGGGCCGCAGGCCGGCGCGGGCGAGCCCGAGACCGACACCGCTGACGCGGAAGACCCGGCGGGGGCACAGCCCGGGGACGGAGCCGACGCACAGAGCCCGGCGGGGCCGCAGGCCGGCGCGGGCGAGCCCGAGACCGACACCGCTGACGCGGAAGACCCGGCGGGGGCCCAGCCCGGGGACGGAGCCGACGCACAGAGCCCGGCGGGGCCGCAGGCCGGCGCGGGCGAGCCCGGGGGCGACACCGCCGGCCCGGAGAACCTGGCAGGGGCACAGCCCGGGGACGGAGCTGACGGCGCTGAGGCAGCGTCTGCGGCCGGAGACGGGGGGCCGGGGGCGGAGCCCCCGGTTTCGGGAAGGGGCGGGGTGGGGGAAAGCCCAGCAGGGCACACCCCCGAGGCCGACACCGCTGCCGCGGACGGCCCGGACGAGGCGCAGGACGGGCCGGAGGCCGAGCCCGCCGCAGGCGAGGACGCCGAGCCCGCCGCAGGCGGCGGGCTCAGTGAGGCTCAGGCCGAGCTGGCCGCGCAGAAGATCGAGCGGGAGCGGATCGCCCGCCGCAAGGCCGAACGGGAGCACCCCGTCGACGCCGGTGCCAAGCTCAGCGGGAAGGCCGCCGACCTGCTGGCCGCCGTACGGGCCGTGGAGAGCGGCGCGAAGCCCTCCGCCGTCCACTTCGACGAGGCCCCCGCCGCGCCCCGCAAGGCGGCCCCCGCTCCTGCGGCACCCCGGCCTGCCGCTCCGGCGCCGCAGGCGGCCCCCGTACCCTCCGCCGACGCCGTCGACGGCGTACGAGCCGTCCTGGCCCGCGGTGGTGCTCCCGAGTCGCTGGCCGGTCCCGTGGCCGCGGCCCTGGGCGACGGCGCGGCCGAGGAGCTCGCGGAGAACCCGTGGCGGCTGCTGGCCGTACCCTCCGTACGGCCGACGCAGGCGGACGGCTTCGCCCGTGCGCTGCTGGGCGCCGGGGCCGGTCCCGGGGACGCGCGCCGTACGGCCGTCCTGGTGGGCTGGCTGCTGGACCAGGCCGGCCTGAAGGGCCACACCGCGCTGGAGGCCCCGGTCCTGGAGAAGGCCCTGGCCCAGTACGGCGTGCCCGATCCGGCCGAGGCGCTGGAACAGGCCATCGCGGAGGCTTCGGTGCTGGTCTTCCACGAACCCCTGGGCCCGCCGGTGGAGGAGGGCGAGGAACAGCCGGTACGGATCCTCGTGGGGCTGGAGGGCGCCGCGATGGCCGAGGAGAGCCTGGCCGACGGCCTGGCCCGGCTGTCCGGCACCTTTGCCGGCCCGGCCGACTGGGAGCAGGCCGCCTCGGCCGCGCCGGACCGGTCCTCCGGCGAGCTGATCCGCGCGGTCGCCGGCCACGGTCTGGTCACCCACACCGGTGGTGAGGCCGCCCGGGCCGAGCCGCTCGCGCTGGCCGCGGCGGCCCGTGAGCTGGGCCTGCGCGTCTGCGTGGCCGCGCACGCGTCCGGCGGCGGCCCGGACGCGGTGACGGTGGCGGGGCTGCTCGCCGGCCGGGAGGGCCCCGGGCGGGACGAGGACGGGCAGTTCGCGCTGGACCTGATGGTCGTGCTGGACGCACCGCAGCTGGATGTGGAGAGCGCGGCCGCGCTGGTCGAGGGCGTCCCGGACGGGGCCCGGCTGGTCCTGTCCGGCGACCCCGGAGTGCTCGGTTCCGCCGGAGCGGGGCGGGTGTTCGCCGATGTGCTGGCGGCGCGTACCTGCCCCCAGCTGGTCTCCCGCACCCCGGACCCGGGTCCCCTCGGTGAGCTGGTCTCGGGTGTGGGGATCGGAAAGCTGAACCAGGTCGACGCCCCCGGCAAGGAGGTCGTCATCGTCCCCGTGAAGGACGCCGGCGAGGCGGTGCACCGCGCCGTGCAGCTGGTCGCCGAGTCGGTGCCGCGGGTCTTCGGGGTCCCCGCGGACGGCGTTCAGGTGATCACTCCGGGGCACGGCGGCCCCGCGGGGACGCGGGCGTTGAACGCCGCGCTGAAGGAGCGGCTCAATCCCGGTCCGGGCCGGTTCGGCGGCTTCGACCCCGGCGACCGGGTGGTCCACGTGCCGTCCCCGGGGCGGGCCCTGCCGGCCCGTGTGGTGTCGGCGGACGCGCAGGGGCTGCACCTGGAGCGTGCGGGCGCGCGGACCGTCGTACCGAAGGAGCTCGTCGAGTCCCAGGTACGGCACGGCTGGGCGGTGACGGCCCATCAGGCGGTGGGCTCGCGCTGGCCGGCGGTGGTCGTGGTCCTGCCGGGCGACGCGGCGCAGGCCCTGTCCCGGGACTGGGTGTACACGGCGTTCGGGCGGGCCGAGCGGCACCTGTCGGTGGTGCACGGCGTCGACCAGGCGCTGCCGCGCGCGGTCGCCGAGGTGCTGCCCAAGCCGCGGACGACGCGGCTGACGGGCCTGCTGAAGTCCCTCGCCGAGGCGGGCGAACAGCCGGACCAGTAGTCGGCCGTGGCCTCCCGCCCCGCGGGGCGGGAGGCCACGGCCGGGCCGCGCCGGTGCGCGGCCACGCTGTCAGGCGGGGGTCAGTCCCGGCCGGGTGGTCCGCCCCCCGTGCCGGTCCTGGTCCTGCGCCGGGTCCTGCGCCCGGTCCTCGATGTCGTCGAACTCATCGGTCTCCTCGTCGAAGACGGAGCTGACGTCGAAGCGGTGCAGCACGTCCTGCGCGTCGATGTGCCCGAAGGGCGAGCCCAGCCACTCCCCCGGTTCCGTCATCTCCTCCGAGGCGGCGATCCAGAGCGTGGAGTCGCCCTCCTCCAGCCCGAAGTCCTTGGAGCGGGAGGCGATCTCGTCGGGTTCGTACTCCCCGAAGAGCACGCCGAGGGCGTCCGCGGTGCCGCCGTCGTGGGCGAAGTCGGCGTCCAGGTCGTGCGCGGCGACCCGTTCGGCCTGCGCGATCAGCCGCGCGGGTTCGACGACGGCGTAGTCGCGGCGGATGAGCACGCTGAAGGCGGCGGGTTCGGCGGGGCCGGTGTACGGGACTCCGTCCTCGGGCGTCGGGATCTCGAAGGGCGTGACCTCGCCGTAGCGGTCGTAGAGGAGTTCGTCGTACTCCTCGGCGGCGGTGGCGAGTTCGTTGAAGGCGGCGTAGACGTCCGGATCCTCGTCCCCGATCCTGCGCTCGACCGCGGCGAGGTGGCGGTCGATCGCGGCCTTGACCGCCTCGGCGGCGGCGCGGACCTCGGCAACAGTGGGCAGAGCGGCATCAGACATAGAGCAGACGCTATCCGTAGCAGGGCTGTGCCCGCACAATAGATGCGATGCCGGAATACGAATTTGTCGACGTGTACGTGCCCCGCGGGGTGCCTCGCAAGGAGGCCACCCGCCTGCTGACCGACCATGCCGAGTACGGGAACTGGGAGATCGACCGGCTGAGTCTGCACCGGGACGGCAGCCGCCGCGTGCGGCTGCGCCGCCGGATCATCCGTCAGGTCCGCGCCACCTGGTGAACGCGGGCCCCGGGGGCGGGGCCCGCGTGGTGAACGTCCGTCAGGCGGCGTTCCTGGCACGCCGGTAGAGCACGGTGCCGGCGAGCAGCAGGCCACCCGCGATCGGGAGGCCGGCGGTCAGGACGTCGCCGGACCCGGTCGCGGCGAGACCGGGGTTCACCCCGATGCCGGTTCCCGTACCGGGGGTACCCGTGCCGGGGTTGGCCGGGGTGCCGGGGGTACCCGTGCCCGGGTTGGCCGGGTTGCCGGGGTTACCCGGATTCCCAGAGTTCCCGGGGTTGCCCGGGTTACCGGGATTGCCGGGGTTGCCCGGGTTACCCGGATTCCCGGGGTTCCCAGGGTTACCGGGGTTGCCCGGGTTACCTGGATTCCCGGGGTTACCGGGGTTGCCCGGGTTACCCGGGTTACCTGGATTCCCGGGGTTACCGGGGTTACCGGGGTTACCGGGGTTACCGGGGTTACCGGGGTTACCGGGGTGGTCGTCGCACGGTTCACCGTCGCCCGGGTTCCCGGGGTGGCCGGGATTACCGGGGTGCCCGGGGTGGCCGGGGTGGCCGGGGTGGCCCGGCCTGCCGTGGCCCGAACCGTTGGCGCAGTGGTTCCCGAAGGCCAGGTTGAGGCCCCCCACCACCGTCACCGTGTTCCCGCAGGCGTTCACCGGGGCGTCCACGGGCGCCTGCACGGTGTTCCCGGACAGCAGGCCCGGAGAGTTCTTGGCATGGCCCGAAGCGCCGGAATCCGCGTGTGCCTGGCCCCCGGCCAGCGCGAGGACACCCCCCGCGGCAGCCATGGTGATCAGGGTCTTCCTGGTGACCTGTGCCGGTCGTCGCATCTGTACTCGTCCCCTGGTGTGTACGTGTCGGCCGCGCGCTCGAAGGCCCGGCCGCCCAGGCTCCCCCGCCTGGTACTCCGAAAAGTGGCTCCGGGCCGTAAAAGCCCGGTGGCCCCGGAGCGCTGGATTGCGCTCCGGGGCCGAAGACTTCAGACGCGTCAGGCGTTGACGCAGGTGTTGCCGAAGGCCGGGTTCAGCAGGCCGATGACGGACACGGTGTTACCGCAGACGTTGACCGGGACGTGGACCGGGACCTGGACGACGTTGCCGGACAGGACACCCGGGGAGCCGATGGCCGCACCCTGGGCACCCGCGTCGGCGACGGCCAGACCCGCACCCGCGAGAACCAGACCACCGGTGGCAGCCGCAGCGGCGACAACCTTCTTGAGCATTGTTCCTCCTAGTAGGCAAAGTGCGGTCCCAGCCGCGGACCGCACCACCTGTAACGAGGAAGGATCACCAGGGCTACGAGCGTATGAGTGCATTCACTCTTCTCAGTGGAATGCGCACACCTTCTCGAATGTCAGGCGTTGTCGATGAACCGGTCGAGCACGCGTACCCCGAACTTCAGCCCTTCCACCGGCACCCGCTCGTCCACGCCGTGGAACATCCCGGCGAAGTCCAGCTCCGGCGGCAGCTGCAACGGCGCGAAGCCGAAGCAGCGGATGCCGAGGTCGTCGAAGGACTTCGCGTCCGTACCGCCCGAGAGCATGTACGGGACCGCCCGCGCGATCGGGTCCTCCGCCTTCAGGGCACCCTGCATCGCCTCGACCAGCCGGCCGTCGAAGTCCGTCTCCAGCGCCTTGTCGCCGTGCACGTCCTCCCGCTTCACGCGGGGGCCGAGGATGCGGTCGAGGTCGGCGAAGAACTCGTCCTCGTAGCCCGGCAGGAAGCGTCCGTCCACGTGGGCCGTCGCCTGGCCGGGAATGACGTTGACCTTGTAGCCGGCGCCGAGCATCGTCGGGGCCGCCGAGTTGCGCAGGGTCGCGCCGACCATCTTGGCGATGCCGCCGAGCTTGGCGAGCGTGGCGTCCATGTTGTCCGGGTCCAGGGGGGTGCCGAGCGCGTCCGAGAGCTCGTCCAGGAAGGACCGTACGGTCTTGGTCACGCGCACCGGCCACTGGTGGCGGCCGAGCCGGCCCACGGCCTCGCACAGCTCCGTGATGGCGTTGTCGTTGTTGGTCATGGAGCCGTGGCCGGCGGTGCCCTCCACCGTGAGCCGCATCCAGTGCATGCCCTTCTGGGCGGTCTCCACGAGGTAGAGCCGGAGGTTCTCGTTCACGGTGAAGGAGAACCCGCCGACCTCGCCGATCGCCTCCGTGACGCCCTCGAACAGCCCAGGGTGCTTGTCGACGAGGTGGCGGGCTCCGTAGATGCCGCCCGCCTCCTCGTCGGCGAGGAAGGCCAGCACGATGTCCCGCGGGGGCTTGCGGCCGCTGCGCATCCGGTCGCGGACGACGGCCAGCGTCATCGCGTCCATGTCCTTCATGTCGACGGCGCCGCGGCCCCACACGCAGCCGTCGGCGATCTCGCCCGCGAACGGGTCGTACGTCCAGTCCGCCGCATTGGCCGGAACCACGTCGGTGTGCCCGTGGATCAGCAGCGCGGGCCGCGAGGGGTCCTCCCCCTCGATCCGCGCCACCGTCGAGGCGCGGCCCTTGTGCGATTCGAAGATCTGCGGCTCCAGCCCGACCTCGGCGAGCTTCTCGGCGACCCACTCCGCCGCCTTGCGCTCCCCGGGGCCCGAGTGGTCTCCGTAGTTGCTGGTGTCGATCCGGATGAGGTCCCGGCAGAGGTCGACGACCTCGTCCTCGCCGGAGACGGTCTTGCCCGCGCTCGCCTGGCTCACGCTGCTTCCTCCCACTGATCCACTCAGTACCGAACCCTCCCATCCTCCCGCCCCCGGGCCGCTCTCCCCAAGGGCGATCCCCGGCCGTCGGGGGGTGTGATCGAGGACCCCCGCCGTTTGGTAGTGTTTTCCTCGTCGGAACGGCCCGCGAGGGACGGACGGCACTCACCCGGTCCGGGTGGCGGAATGGCAGACGCGCTAGCTTGAGGTGCTAGTGCCCTTTATCGGGCGTGGGGGTTCAAGTCCCCCCTCGGACACCAACGGAAGGACCCCGCTTCGGCGGGGTCCTTCTTCGTTCCCGGAGGCCGCCGCCGCCGGCCCCGGGCTCGCGGCGGCGACCCCGGAATGTTTGGTAGTGTTTCGCTCGTCGCAACGGCCCGCGGGGCCGGAGGACACACACCCGGTCCGGGTGGCGGAATGGCAGACGCGCTAGCTTGAGGTGCTAGTGCCCTTTATCGGGCGTGGGGGTTCAAGTCCCCCCTCGGACACCACGGCGAGAGGCCGGTCAGGAGAAGTCCTGACCGGCCTCTCGTGCGTTTGCGGCCACCCCGGGGGCGGAGGCGGCGTACGTACACCGCCGCCCCGTACGCCGCCGGTCCGTACGCCGCCGGTCCGTACGCGGCGGCTCCCGTGCCCGTCGGCGCCCGTCTCCGCGGTTCGGGGCGCCCTCCGGGCCCCCGGCGGCCCTGCCGCGCGGAGTCCGGGTGGGCGCGGCCGAGAGCCCGGGCCCGGCGGCCCGGGGGCGAACGGCGAGACCCCCCGCGCGGGACGGGGGTCCGGCGCGGGGGGTCTCGTGGACTGCGGGGGCGGTGCCGGGGGTCAGTCGCGGGTGGCGGCCAGTTCGGCGACGCGGCCGCGGACCAGGAACCAGCCGCCCACCAGGGCGGCGGCGATGACCGGGACGAGCATGACCGTGGTGCGGCCGACGCCGCCGTCGCTCCACATCAGGACCAGGACCGTGGCGAGGAAGGCCAGGGTCACGATCTGGGTGTAGGGGGCCCAGGGCAGGCGGTAGGACGGGCGGGAGACCAGGCCGCTCTTCGAGCGGCGCCAGAAGAACAGCGAGCAGAGCATGACCATGCCCCAGGTGCCGAGGATGCCGACGGAGGCGAGGTTGAGGACGATCTCGAACGCCTCGCCGGGCATCCAGTAGTTCAGGCCGACGCCTGCGACGCCGAAGGCCGCGGTGAACAGGACGCCGCCGTAGGGGACCTTGCCCTTGTTCATGACGCCGGTGAACTTCGGGGCGGAGCCGGACAGGGCCATCGAGCGCAGGATGCGGCCGGTGGAGTACAGGCCCGAGTTGAGCGAGGAGAGGGCGGCGGTCAGGACGACCAGGTTCATGATGCCCGCGGTGCCGGGGATGCCCAGCTTGTCGAAGACGGTCACGAACGGGGACTGGTCGGCGGAGTAGGCGGTGTACGGGAGCAGCAGGGCCAGCAGGACGACCGAGCCGACGTAGAAGACGCCCACGCGCCACATGATGGAGTTGATCGCCTTCGGCATGATCTTCTCCGGGTTCTCGGTCTCGCCCGCGGCGACGCCGCACAGCTCGACGGAGGCGTACGCGAAGACGACGCCCTGGACGACCAGGAGCATCGGGAGGACGCCGGAGGGGAAGAGGCCGCCGTTGTCGGTGATGGTCGCGAGGCCCGGGGTGTGGCCGTCGATCGGGTGGCTGGTGGCGACCAGGTAGATGGCGACCAGCATGAAGATCACCAGGGCGCTGACCTTGACGATGGAGAACCAGAACTCCATCTCGCCGAAGTACTTCACCGAGATCAGGTTCGCGGTGAGGACGATGGCGAGCGCGATGAACGCGAGGACCCACTGGGGTACGTCGGTGAACGCGGACCAGTAGTGGGCGAACACGGCGGCGGCCGTGATGTCGGCCACGGTGGTGGTGGACCAGTTCAGGAAGTACAGCCAGCCGGCGGTGTACGCGCCCTTCTCGCCCATGAACTCGCGGGCGTAGGAGACGAAGGCGCCGGAGGAGGGCCGGTAGAGGACGAGTTCGCCGAGGGCCCGGACCACGAAGAAGGCGAAGACGCCGCACACGGCGTAGGCGATCGCAAGGGAGGGGCCGGCGCCGGCGAGGCGGCCGCCCGCGCCGAGGAACAGGCCGGTGCCTATCGCTCCGCCGATCGCGATCATGTTGATGTGGCGGGACTTGAGGTCCTTGCTGTAACCCTCGTCACCGGCGTCGACATGGCGGGAGGACGCCGGGGCGGGTGCCTCGGTCAAGGTGCGGTCACTCATCTACGACTTCGCCTTCGTGGGTGGGACAGGCAGCCCGGACGGCCTCGCAGGGGAGCTGGGTAGTGTCCCCTGTGATGCGTTCCGGGTGTTTTGATCGCCATAGGAGACCACGAGGCTCTGCCAGCCGCCAAAATCGCCCTCTGCACGCCGAAGCCCCCGACGACCTTGGAAACGGGCGTCGGGGGCTTCGTAGGGCCTCGAAAGTGAGGTCAGTCGGCGGGTTTGGTGTCGGCTGCCTGATCGAGGCGGAAGGCCTCGTTGCCCAGTCCGATGCGGGCGTGGACCTCGGGGCGGCTGCGCCGCAGGAGCACCCCGTAGAGCACCCCGACGACGACGGCGGCGCCGATGACACCGGGCAGGGCCCAGCTGAGTGCGGAGCCCTTCTCGGCGCCGACGAGGACGCCGAAGTCCTTCACGGTGTAGCCGGCGATGGCGAGCAGGGCGAGGCCCGCGGCGCCGGCCGCGACGAGCCGACAGACCTGGGCTCCGGCGGTGCCGCGGCGGACGAAGAAGGCGATCACGGCGAAGGAGGCGGCGGCCATGAGGAGCGTCACACCGAGGGCGCCGACGCTGCCCATCCAGGTGAACAGGTGCAGGACGGGGGCGGTGGGGTCGCCGGCCGGCAGGTCGTCGGTGACCGCGAAGGCGAGGACGACGAGGGTGGCGACGGCGGTCTGGAGCAGCGAGCCGGTGGCGGGGGCGCCGGTGCCGGCGTTGGTGCGGCCGAAGGCGGCCGGGAGCAGGCCCTCGCGGCCCATGGCGAAGGCGTAGCGGGCGACGACGTTGTGGAAGCTGAGCATGGCGGCGAACATGCCGGTCACGAACAGGACGTGCAGGACGTCGGTGAAGGCAGTGCCGAGGCGGGCCTCGGTCAGCTGGAAGAGCAGGCCGGGACCGGCCTCGCCGGCCGCCCTGACGACCTCGCCGGGGCCGGTGGCGACGGTGAGGGCCCAGGCGCTGAAGGCGAAGAAGAGGGCGACGAAGCCGACGGCGAGGAACATCACGCGGGAGACGACGATGTGCGGCCTGCTGGTCTCCTCGGCGTACACCGGGGACTGCTCGAAGCCGACGAAGGCGGCGATGCAGAAGCACAGGGCGGTGCCGAAGCCGGCTCCGGCGAGGGTCTCGGGGTTGAAGGCGTGGAGCGAGAGGCCTTCGGGGCCCGGCTCGACGAGGGCCGCGGCGTCGAAGACGACGACCAGGGCGCACTCGATCAGGAGGAGGACGCCGAGGACCTTGGCGTTGAGGTCGATCTTGAGCCAGCCGAGTGCACCGGTGACGGCGACGGCGAGCAGGGCGGGGATCCACCAGGCCAGCTCGATGTCCAGGTACGTGGCGAAGAGGCTGGAGATCTCGAAGCCGAGGATGCCGTAGACGCCGACCTGCATGGCGCTGTACGCGACGAGGGCGACGAGCGAGGCGGCGGCGCCCGCGGTGGGGCCGAGGCCGCGGGCGATGTAGGCGTAGAAGGCGCCGGCGTTGTGGACGTGGCGGCTCATCTCGGCGTAGCCGACGCTGAACAGCGCGAGGACGAGGCCCAGGATGACGAAGAGCAGGGGCTGTCCTACGACACCCATCAGGCCGAAGGTCGTGGGCATGACACCCGCGACCACCATGAGGGGTGCGCTCGCGGCGAGTACGGACAGCAGCAGGCCCGCGGTGCCGAGGCGGTCGGCGCGCAGCGCGCGGTCCTGGCCCTTGTAGGTGCGTATCTCGGCCGGTTCCTGGAGCGTGGTGGATCTGCCCGTCGGCATGGCGGCGTCCTTTCGGGGGCGCGGTTCTTTCGGGGGCGGATGGGGAGGGGAGCGGGGTTGCGTCGAGGGGGGTCAGGCGGTGCCGAGCGCGACGTTGCGCGCCGCGAGGAACGCCTTCTGCGGGTCCCGGTCGGGATAGGACCAGGGGGCGCGGGTGGCGTGGCTGCCGATGCGGTGGAAGAGCGCGGCGGCCTCGGCGGGGCGGCCCTCGCAGAGTTTGGCGTGGGCGAGGAAGTTGAGGTCGACCCGGTTGCGGGGGTGGTCGTCGCGCTCCCATTCGAGCCACCAGTCGAAGGCGGAGCGCAGGACCTGGCGGGCGCGGCGGCCCTCCCAGTGCGCGGCGGCCGCCTCGGGGGTGTGGCCCTGCGTGGCGGCGAGCACCCGGTAGCGCTCGGCGTGCGCGACGACGGGGAGCACGGCCAGGGGTGAGTCGGCCGGGGACTCCTCGGCGGCCCAGGCCGCGAAGTCGTAGACCTCGTGGAGGGGGCCCTGGGCGGGGCTGATGGTGCGTTCGGCCAGCCTGGCCACCATGAGGTGGTGGGCGTGGTGGTGCTCGCGGTGACGGGCCCGGACCTGGTCGAAGTGGCGGCTGAACTCCTCCTCGGTACCGAAGGCGCGGGAGAGCAGGAGCAGTCCGAGCCAGGGCGTGGGGTCGTCGGGGAGCAGGGTGGCGGCCCGGCGGCAGGCCTCTTCGGCCGCGGCCGGGGTGCCCTTGTTGCGCAGGGCGCCGAAGACGGCGGCGCAGGCGAGGAGGGTGGCGGCGTCGGCGCTGTCCGGTTCGGCGAGCAGCCACTCGCGGGCCCAGGCGGTGGCCGCCGGGGTCTGGGCGAGGACGACGACGCGGTGGCCCCGGCGGTCCCAGTCGTCGCCGGTGCCGACGAGGAGGGAGCGGACCCTGGCCCAGCGCCCCTGGGCGAACTGGGTTCGTACGTCGATGAGTTGGGCGTCGCAGAGGGCCGGGTCGAAGAGCTGGGCGTCCCGCTTGCGGGCGCGGCCGAGGGGCGGCGGCGGCGGGGACATCCGCGGGTTTCCCTCCAGGACGCGGGCGGACGGGGGATCGGGGTCGGTGGCGGCCGTGGCACGCGCAGGGCGCGCGCGGCCGGTGGGGCGGGCGGTCGGGCTGAGTTCCGGGGATCGTGCCGGTGGGGCTCGCGAGGAGCTCGGCGGAAGCCCCGGCGGAACTCCGGAGGAGGTGCGGTGGAACGCGAGGGGTCGCCGGGGGCACGGGCGGAATTCGGTCGGAACTCCGGTACGCACTCCGGTGATCACTCACAGCAAAGCGGTAGGCGCAGCTCCGAGTCAAGGTCCAGTCCACTGCGTGGCGGGTTTCAACTGCTCTGACGGACGTGCCAGTTGTGCCCGCGATATTCGTTCCGGGCCTCCGCGGGCCGCGCCGTAGGGTGGCCGTATGACTGCATATGGCGATCTTCCCCCGTACCTTCTGGGGTTCCCCGGCGCGTTGCGCGACCAGTTGGTCGCGGCCGTGCTGAGCGGGGCGAAGACCAGCACCACCGGCCTGCTCGCCGAGTACGAGACGGAGCGGGAACCGCTGCCGGATCCCGGCTCCCGGTCCCTGCTGGTCGACTCCGACGAGCGCGGGGTGGCGGTGGTGGAAGTGACGGCCGTGGAGGTGCTGCGGCTCGCCGACGTGGCGCTGGAGCACGCGCTCGACGAGGGGGAGGGGTACACGTCGGTGGCCGAATGGCGTACGGCGCACGAGGAGTTCTGGCACAGCGAGCCGGTGCGGACGGTGATCGGCGACCCGGGGTTCACGGTCGACGACGACACCCTCGTCGTCGCGGAGCGGTTCCGGGTCACCGAGCGTCTGGCCTGACGCGGCCCGCGCCCATGGCACGTCCCGGGCCGCCCGGCCGGCCCGCCGCCGCGGCCCCCGCACGTGCCGGGCGATCGCAGGCCCGCGCACGTCGGTGGCCCGTCCGGCCACCGACACGCCGCGGCCGGTCCCGGCAGGGCCGGGCAGCCACCCGGGCGCGGGCCGGTGCAGGCCGGGTGGGCCGGGCAGCCGCCCGTGCAGGCCGGGGGCGGGCGGACCGGGCGGACCGGGGCAGGTCGCGCGGGGCCGGGGCACGCTGGGCGGACCAGGGCAGGCCGGGACGGGCGGACCGGGGGCGGGCGGGGCAGCCGCCCGGGTGCAGGCCGGGCGAATCGGGGCAGGCCGCTCCGGACCGGTGCACGCCGGGGCAGGCCGGGCCGGGCGGGACGGGACGGGTGGGCCCGGCATGCGCGTACCGCGTGCGTCGGCTCAGGCCACCGCGCGGGCCGCGGCCCGGCCCGCCGCGCGGCCCGAGAAGACGCAGCCGCCGAGGAAGGTGCCCTCCAGGGCTCGGTAGCCGTGGACCCCGCCGCCGCCGAACCCGGCGGCCTCGCCCGCGGCGTAGACGCCGGGCAGCGGCTCGCCCGTCCCCGTCAGGACCCGGGAGGAGAGGTCGGTCTCCAGCCCGCCCAGCGACTTGCGGGTCAGGATGGAGAGCCGTACCGCAATCAGCGGACCGGCCCCGGGGTCGAGGATCCGGTGCGGGGCGGCGGTGCGGATCAGTTTGTCGCCGAGGTACCGGCGGGCGCCGTGGATGGCCGTCACCTGGAGGTCCTTGGTGAAGGGGTTGGCGATCTCCCGGTCACGGGCCACGATCTCGCGCCGGACGGTGGCCTCGTCGAGGAGGTCCTCCTTGGTCACCGCGTTCATGCCGCGCACGAGGGCGGACAGGTCGCGCTCGACGACAAAGTCGGCGCCGTTGTCCATGAAGGCCTTGACCGGGCCGGGTACGGCCTGGCGGGCCCGGTTGACGACGCCACGCACCGAACGGCCGGTGAGGTCCGGGTTCTGCTCGGAGCCGGAGAGGGCGAACTCCTTGCCGATGATGCGCTGGTTGAGCACGAACCAGGTGTGGTCGTGGCCCGTCCTCATGATGTGGTCGAGCGTGCCGAGGGTGTCGAAGCCGGGGAAGAGCGGTACGGGCAGCCGCTTTCCGGTGGCGTCCAGCCAGAGCGGGGACGGGCCGGGGAGGATGCGGATCCCGTGCCTGGCCCAGATCGGGTCCCAGTTCTGGATGCCCTCGGTGTAGTGCCACATCCGGTCCTTGTTGATGTGGCTGGCGCCCGCCGCCTCCGCGATGCCCAGCATCAGGCCGTCGACGTGCGCGGGGACCCCGGAGAGCATCCGCTCGGGCGGGGTGCCGAGCCGGGCGGGCCACTGGGCGCGTACGAGGTCGTGGTTGCCGCCGATGCCGCCGCTGGTGACGATCACGGCCTGGGCCCGCAGGGAGAAGGATCCGGTGACCTCGCGGCTGCTGGCGGTGCCCCGTACGGCGTCGGAGGGTTCCAGGATCTCGCCGGTGACGGTGTCCACGGTGCCGGCGGTGGCGGCCAGCCCGGTCACCCGGTGCCGGAACGCGAGGCGGACCAGGCCGCGGGCGACGCCCTCCCGTACCCGCCGTTCGAACGGCTCCACCAGTCCGGGGCCGGTGCCCCAGGTGATGTGGAAGCGGGGGACCGAGTTGCCGTGGCCGTTCGCGTCGTAGCCGCCGCGCTCGGCCCAGCCGACGACGGGGAAGAAGCGGACGCCGCGGGCGTGCAGCCAGGGGCGCTTCTCCCCGGCCGCGAAGTCGACGTAGGCCTCGGCCCAGCGGCGTGGCCAGGCGTCCTCCTCGCGGTCGAACCCGGCGGTGCCCAGCCAGTCCTGGAGGGCGAGGTCCCGGCTGTCCTTGATCCGCATCCGCCGCTGCTCGGGCGAGTCCACGAGGAACAGCCCGCCGAAGGACCAGTGCGCCTGGCCCCCGACGGAACGTTCCGGCTCCTGGTCGAGCAGGATGACCTTGCGGCCCGCGTCGACAAGCTCCGCGGTGGCCACGAGGCCCGCGAGCCCGGCTCCGATCACGATCACGTCTGCGTCGTACGTCATGCGGATACCCGTCCTCCGTCGCTGGTGGGGCAGATCCTTTGCTACGGGGCGGTAACCAGTCAACAGCGGTGCTTGGATGGACCTGTGAGTGCCGCTGATGAAGTACTGGACGTGGTGGACCGGGAGGACCGGGTCACCGGGCAGGCCCCGCGGGGCGAGGTGTACGCCCGCGGGCTGATCCACCGCTGTGTGTTCGTGCTGGCCAGGGATGCGCAGGACCGGATCTTCGTACACCGGCGGACCGCTTCGAAGCTCGTCTTCCCCTCGCACTACGACATGTTCGTGGGCGGGGTGGTGGGTGCCGGCGAGAGCTACGAGCGGGCCGCGCTGCGGGAGGCCGGGGAGGAGCTGGGCGTACGGGGGCTGCCCCGGCCGGAACCGCTGTTCACGTTCCTGTACGAGGGTCCGGGCGGTGCCTGGTGGTCCGCCGTGTACGAGGTGCGGTGCGCGCTGCCGGTGGCCCCGCAGGTCTCCGAGGTGGACTGGCACGCCTTCCTCACGCGGGAGGAGCTGGAGCGGCGGATCGGGGACGGGGAGTGGCCCTGGGTGCCGGACGGGCTGGAGGCCTACCGGCGGCTGCGCGCGCGTCCGGACTCCCGCCATTGAAGTGCTCTCCTCCCTTCGCAAGCTCAGGAAGGAGATTCCCGTCTACCTTGCGGTGACAGGCTTGACGCCGCGAGTGCGCCTGTCGACTGCC